>CAZVKA010000066.1:0-13568 GCA_964627595.1 uncultured Flavobacteriaceae bacterium
GAAGCCGCAAATTAATAGAAAATAAAACTATCTTCCAAAGCTTTTATTCAAAAAATTAAGAACTAAAAGAGAAGTCTTTCTCAAAAGTCTTCAGATCAATTTCTTAACCCTAAACCACTTCTTCTTTTCAATATTTCAGAGCCGATGGAGGGACTCGAACCCACGACCTGCTGATTACAAATCAGCTGCTCTAGCCAGCTGAGCTACATCGGCAAAAAACCTTTTTATTCACAAAAAAGTCCGCTATTTCTAACGGACTGCAAATGTATTCATTTTTTTCAGTTCTCAAAACATTTCTGAAAAATATTTTATGCAACTTGAGGACTAAATTTTTTCTTTCGTTTTTGAAGCTGCCGCTCCAGGGAACTAACGCATTCATCCACACCTACTTCAAACCTTCGGCTCCTTTTTTTACAAATAATTTCATCCCCGGGAATACTTAGCAAAATTTCTGTGACCTTGTTCTCCTTTTCACTTGTATTTTGCACCTTCAGATAAACATCGGCATAAATTACATTGTCAAAATGATTCTCCAGTTTATCCAGCTTTTTCTGGATGAAATCTACCAGTTTTTGATCTGCAGTGAAGTTGACCGATTGTACGTTCATTTTCATAGTACTTGAAGTTAAATTAAACAATTAGTTTTATCCCTTTTTCCTGTTTCGGGGATGCGCACTTTTATAAACCCTGTTTAATTCGGCCATGCTGTTATGGGTGTAAACCTGGGTAGCAGCAAGACTGGAATGTCCTAAGAGTTCTTTTACAGCATTTAAATGAGCACCCTGGTTGAGTAAGTGAGTAGCAAAGGAATGCCGCAGGATATGCGGACTTTTCTTTAACTTACTCGAGACACCTCTAAAATAATTATTTATCGTTCTATATACAAGCGAATCATACATTTTAACGCCCTTCCCGGTTAAAAATAAATAGCCCTGAGAATGGCTTTTTTCAATTATCTTTCTCTCAGGTAAATATGCTTTTACAGTATCCACTACCGAAGGCAGCAACGGAATAAACCTCTCCTTGTTTCCTTTCCCTCTTACCTTTAAGGATCTACCGGAAATATCCACGTTTTCCAACTTAATATTGATGAGCTCGCTTCTTCTAATTCCTGTAGAATAGAACAGTTCGATCATAAGCTTGTTGCGCAGCTCCTCAAAACCTTCAGCAGGAAAAGAATCAATAGCCGCTTTCACCTCTGTTTCAGAAAAGGGAACCTGTAGCTTCCTGGATGTCTTGAGCGCTTTGTGTCTGGACATAGGTGAGATCTCCAGTTGTTTGGATTTTTGAAGAAACTTATAGTAAGATTTTAAGGAGGATAGTTTCCTGTTGATGCTGGTATTTGAAAACCCCTCATCAACCAGCTTTACGATCCAGCTTCTTACTTGTGGGTAATTCACCTCTTTAAGGTCCACCTCATCATAGGTGCCCGCAATAAATTCCTCAAAAGCTAGAAGATCTGTCCTGTAAGCGGTAATAGTATGCTCAGAGTAGTTCTTCTCCAGTTCGAGGTAATCAAGAAATGAATCGTATTGATTTGAGGGCATAAAAAAACTGTTGACAAGCAAAGTTATTAAACTTTAACTTACCAACAGTTTATTATTTGTATACCTAAGAACGAAAGCTTAGGAAACGATACTAGATCTCTTCCTGATCTCTTAAGTGCTGAATGTACTGCGCTTTTTGGACTTGAGCTCTACGTTCTACAGACGGTTTTGTGAAATGTTGACGACTTCTCAACTGACGCATAGTTCCTGTGCGATCAAATTTACGCTTGAAACGCTTCAGCGCTCTATCAATATTCTCTCCGTCTTTTACTGGTATTATTAACATAGTGTCACCTCCTTTCTTTAAAAATTTGAGTTGCAAAGATACTCCTTAATTGCAATCTCACAATTATTATTTAAAACTTTTTTAAAACTGTAAATTTAGGCATCGATAAATAAGCACCAATTCCCAAGTTCCATTTCACAGTCATGCTTCATGCCTCTTACCTCTTTTCTCTATTTCGCTGCCGGCTTGTACTCCTTCTTATCAATCACCATTTTAGCGATCACTTCTTTCAAGATCTCTGATGTACCTCCACCTATAGGTCCCAGCCTGCTGTCTCTGGATAACCTGGCTAATGGGTAATCTTCCATATACCCGTACCCTCCCAGGAACTGAAGGCACTTATAGATCACCTCATCTGCCATTTTCGTAGACAGTAATTTAGACATACTGGCTTCCTTCACGACATATTCACCTTTATCAAGCCGTTCTGCCACAGAATAATTAAATTCTTTGTTCATCTCAACCTCGCTGGCCATCTCTGCAATACTGTGTCTCAAGGCCTGGAATTTATCGATAGTTTTCCCAAAAGCAACGCGTTCACTCATGTACTGCAAGGTATAGTCAAGAGCATATTCTGCACGGGCATGGGCATTGATTCCCATAATAAGTCTTTCAAATGCAAAGTGCTGCATGATATAAGGAAAGCCTTTCCCTTCTTCCCCCATTAAGTGGCTGGCAGGGATCTCCACATTGTCAAAAGCGATCTCTGCAGTATCTGATGCTCTCCAGCCAAGTTTATCCAGTTTCGTAGAGGAAATTCCCGGGGTGTCGCGGTCAATAATGAAAATACTCATTCCTTTGTTATGCAGCTCGGGGTTTGTTTTTGCAGCAACCACCAGGTAATCTGAATAAACGCCGTTAGTAATAAAGGTCTTAGAGCCGTTGATCACATATTTGTCTCCTTTTTTCACCGCAGTGGTTTTCATCCCCGCGACATCAGATCCTCCAAAAGGCTCTGTGATACAAAGACATCCTATTTTATCTCCTTCTATACTGGCGGTAAGATATTTTTGTTTGATCTGCTCATCCCCTTCTTTGGCAACATGCGTCATCGCAAGGTAGGCATGAGCCCACATAGCTGCGGCAAATCCGCCGGAGTTTATCTTTTGTAATTCTTCCAAAAAGATCACGGTGTAGAAAATATCCAGTCCCATTCCTCCATACTGCTCAGGATAGTTCAATCCAAAATAGCCCATCTCACCGAACTTTTTCCAGATGAACCTGTCAATGGTTCCTGTTTTTTCCCATTTTTCGATATGTGGCACTACCTCTTTTTGCAAAAACTCCTGAAAGCTTTTCCTGAATAATTCGTGTTCTTCTGTAAAATATCTGCTATTCATAATCTGTTTTAAATTCCGTTAAACTGAAAAATTGGGGGATAAGAAATCGAAAGATTTCTTAGTCGATTGCCAAATATAATTGAATTCTCTCTATTTTCTCTACCGGAAACCCCGGAATGTTTTCCAACTCCTCAAAAGACCTGAATTTTCCATTTTTCTCGCGGTAGCCAATAACCTTCCTGGCAAGTTCATAATTGAAGTACGGCAATTCAGCCAAAGGAATAAGGTCTATCTGGTTTAAACTGGCTTTTTGCTGCGGAAAACTTTTTACTTCAAATCGCTGAAGCAGCCTCTCCACCACCTCAGGGGAAAGTCCATAAACATCTTTTAACTGACTGCCCCCGCGAAAGCCGCCAATGCTTTGCCGGTAATTAACGATCCTGGCAGAAAGTTTTTCGCCAATACCATTGATCTTTTGAAGATCTTCAGCAGAAGCGGTGTTGATATCCTGTTTTGCAACACCCTCTGGAATTGCCTTTTTTGGGCCAGGTTGTTTTTCAGAAATGTCTTGGCGCCATTCAGGAAATTTAAATAAGGGAGCCATCTGCAGAAGCAAAGAATCGGAAACTCCCGTTACCTGCTGAAATTCTTCGGAAGAATTCACCCACAAATCCTTTTCACGATAGGCGTGCAAGCGGTCAATTTCTTCTACGGACATTCCCAGCACATATCCTTTATAATCTGAAATAAAGTTAGGATTAAATGGAGCCATATTGACGGCATCCCTTTTTGAAGCCGCGACGGCTTTTAAAGAGTCTACCTCCCGCTGCAGTTCCCGCACCAGTTTTTCTTCCTCCTGGGTGGTTAATTTTTCTTCCGAAGAAAAAGGAAGGAAGAAATACACCAGCTGCAGCACAACAATGATCCCTACTAAAAGAAAGATCCCATTCTGTTGACCTTTGCTGAAAACAAAATGGGATCTGAATTTCTTCATTTGTAAATAAGCTTAAGAGGCTTTCTTCACTTTCTCTTTTGGAGGATTGTGAAAAAGTTCGCCCGCCTTAAGTTTTCTGGAATATTCTCTGAGATCATTCCTCACTTCACCAGACATTAAGTACAAGCCTATAATGTTAGGGAATGACATGGCGAGGATCATCATATCTGAGAAGTCAAGTACAGCACCAAGGCTAACCGAAGCTCCTACTACCACGAATACAAGGAAAAGGGCTTTATACACCAATTCCATTTTAGTACTTTTTCCAAAAAGGTATGTCCAGGCTCTCATTCCGTAGTAAGACCAGGAGATCATGGTTGAAAAAGCGAACAGGAACACTGCCGTGGCTAATACATACGGGAACCAGGAGATCACACTTCCAAAAGCACTTGAAGTTAGCTCTACCCCTCCCACTCCTTCTACTTCGTGCATTCCGGTGAAGATCAATACCAGGGCGGTAAGTGTACAGACTACCACGGTATCGATGAACGGCTCCAGCAACGCAACAAATCCTTCAGATGGCGGATGATTGGTTTTGGCGGCACTGTGTGCGATCGCAGCAGAACCAACCCCGGCCTCATTCGAGAAGGCCGCACGTTGGAAACCAACGATCAACACCCCAATAATTCCACCTTTTAAAGCACTCGGACTAAAAGCTCCGTCCCAGATGGCAGAAAAAGCAGGGCCAATATTTTCAATATTTACCCCAATAACTACCAGAGCACCAAGAATGTATACTGCAGCCATCACCGGTACGATCTTTCCGGTTACCCGTGCAATACTACTAATTCCTCCAATGATCACGATCCCTACCAGGATGGCTACAACAACTCCAAAAATAAATCCGTTTCCTTCAAGCATAGGGAACTCCCCGGCCAGGATCACGAAAGACTGGTTGGCCTGAAACATGTTTCCTCCACCAAATGAGGCTCCAATAGCAAGGATCGCGAAGAAAACAGCAAGGAATTTTCCTAAACCTTTTTTCCCCTGTTTCTCCAGCCCATATCGCAGGTAGTTCATGGGTCCACCAAAGACACGACCTTCAGAGTTGATAAATCGATATTTCACCCCCAGGGTACATTCCACAAATTTGGATGACATTCCCAAAAGACCGGCAACGATCATCCACATAGTAGCTCCTGCCCCACCAAGAGAAACAGCAACGGCAACCCCGGCAATGTTACCAAGGCCTACAGTTCCTGAAACAGCTGTAGCCAATGCCTGGAAATGAGTAACCTGTCCCGGTGCATTGGGATCATCATATTTTCCTTTTGCCAGTTGAAGGGCATGCTTAAATCCGCGAATGTTGATAAAGCCCATTCTAAGGGTAAAGAATAAGGCTCCAAAAACCAGCCAGATCACGATGAAAGGAATATTCTTTGTCTGTGCGTCTCCGTTAGGGTGCAAAAGGGCAACAGGCTCGTCATATTCAATAGCAGCAAGGTGTTGTGCCCCCTGCTCGATGACGTGTTCTTTATTTTCTGAATTATAGATCATACCGCCTTCCTTCACCAAATATTTTAGGTTTCCGGCGGCATTGGCGTATGCAGTGATATCTTCACCGTTTTTGGAAACAATGGCTATGGCATCCCCTTCTTCCACATGAGAATTTTCGGGTTTTAGCCATTGCTTAAGGATGAACTGCCCTTCAACGGTGGCAGACCACTCAGGTGCCGGGACTCTTTTCAAATCGGCATATACCACTGGGTCATATACTCCTATAGCCGAAAAAGGATCCCAGAACAGGATATTTCCCATGCTGGCCACTATAGGCGCGAAGGTGCCGTTAAAATGTTCGGTAATTGCTTTCGCAGGGACAGTGAACTCTTCAGTAGCCTGGTTTCCGGCTGCGTCGGTCACTGTAACGGTGTATGGCACTCCTTCTACCAAACCTTCAGATCTTGGCGAGTCTAACGGGGTAGACTGGCTGGACCATTTGTAGGTGTAAGGGGGAGTTCCTCCTTCAACATTTAATTCAATAAAACCGTTATTAATAATTTTGGAAGGATTTCCAATTTCAGCATTCAGTTGCAGTTCCTGTGCAGAAACCATAAATACTGAAAGAGAAAACAAAAATGAAAGCAAGTACTTTCTCATAAGATCTAATTAAAAATTTAATTAAGGATTGTTTTTTCGGCCAAGCAAGATGCTAAAAAAATTAACGTTTTCAAATTTTCGGTCGTTAAATTGCCAAGAAAACGTTAATCGACAATCCCTTATTCCAGAGAACACCTTTTTGGGGACCTCCTTTACAGGTCAAACACAGAAGTTCGCTTAGCGTACAACATGTCCTTAAACCTCAGCAAAAATGCAAAGGTGAGGTACACGGCGAACCAGGCGCCAAAGGTCGCGAAGGACAAGTAGATGAAGAATAATCGAACGTTTTTGGCCCTCATTCCTAATTTGTCTGCAACTCGTGAAGACACATAGAAACCGTGACGTTCAAAAAAGCTCCTGATTTTATTTACCATATCACCCATGTCACAAAGATATTAATTTCACTACTGCCTTTGAAGTATTTTTACTCCTAAACTGCAGTGCAAACATTTATTCTTATCACAATATTCTTTTTTTAGCTGTAATAAAGCCTGGGATCTCAGCGCATTGTTTGCGATATTTGGCCTTAGCGAATTGAATTTTTTTATTACCCGGTTCTTCTCTGCTGGCAATAATCGCATGACCGCAATTAACAGCTCGTTTTCCTCTTTTCCCTGTTCCCGCAGGTAGCAAAACTTCAAGGGCACTATAGTATTAATGATGAGCAGCTCCAAAAAAGTATTTGTCAAAGGCTTTTTTCGAGAGGGGTGAGATTTGGAAAATGTGTAATGCTCCTCCCAGAAACCATCTGCACTACCCCGAAGCAATTCTTTTAGAGCAACAGGATCTTCAGCTTTCATAAGATGCGAAAATAGATGTGGCCGGCTATTGTAAACATTCACCAGTTGGGATAACCTGATCTCGGGAAAATTATCTGGTCTAAGCTGAAAATATTTAACCGGCAGCGCGGCAGGTTTCAACCTGTACTTGTTCTTTAAAAACAAATATTGCTTTCTGAGTTGATGAAAATAAGGATCATTTACTTCCTGCTCCAGCAACCCGGCCTGCCCAAAGAACAAGGCCTCCAGTTTCTCCCGGTCTCTCCTGCACTTTTGCACTATTGTAAAAGCAAGAGAATCTGCCATGCTCAAAAAAGCATCTCCATTTACATTTAAACCAAAATTACGTGCCAGAAGTTTGAAAAAAACCTCTTGCCAATCCCCAGTAGCTCTCTTTAACAGCTTATAAATAAAAGCAGACTTTACCTCCAGTCTTTCAACGTAGATCCTTTCCAGCCAGTTTTCCAGGGTAAAATCATCCATTTGGGCAAAATCATTTTCACAATTTATCCATTTCCCCGAAACTCCGATCATTAGGTGCTCGTATTGCTGAAGAGCTGTAGAGGTAACCAGGTGCTTTAATTCCAACACGGGCACCAGGGAGCTGTCTTTTCGGTAAATCTCGGCGTCGTGGTTCCACACCACGTGTAAGATCACATTGTCATAGGCGGGGTCCTTGTCGTGCCCATGCTTGAACCAATCTGAAGAATTGATGTGGATCTCCACATTTCCAGCCCATTCCTGCTCCCCAAGCACGACCCTTGAATTGAAAAAATCTGGCCCCGATAAATGATTGTGGCTTCCCGGAGAAAAGACCTTAACGGGAAAACCTTCCGTAGTAAAAAGAGCGGGAATTTGCCATTTTTGAAACTCCCAGAGATAATGTAAATAGTCCTCCTGCATCGAATAAAAATAATTTTTTTATTCGCAGAATACTGATTTTTAACTATTTATAAAGCTATTTTTTTTGAGCCAGTTTTTTAGCGACCTGATTTGTTATCTCTTCTACCCAAAGGCTGTACATTTTACCTGAGGGATGAAGATCATCTGAGGCAGTGAGCGCATCATCTGTTTTCGCCTTTTTGGAAACAGGAGTGATATTGTAGAAATCAATTTGAAGTTCATTGGAAACCCTTTTAAAAACCGCATTAAATTCTTCGATTTCCCTCGTGATCTCCTCAGTGCGTTCAGCCCCAAAGGGTGTAGCCCCATAATCGGGTATACTAACCGCAAACACACCTGAAGCACCTGTTTTAGATCGATTGATAGCCCTCTGCAGAACTTCCCGAAGTTCCTCCTCGTATTCTTCAATAGACCTTCCCTGGTACTGGTTGTTCACTCCAATAAGTACAGAAACAAGATCAAATGTCTCATTATTAAGGCGTTTTTCCATCGCCGCCAATAAATCTGCAGTGGTCCAGCCGGTTCGGGCGATGATACGGGGATGGTTTATAGGGATCTCCCGCTTTCTCAGGCTGTCGCTCAATTGTACCGGCCATCGAAGGGAGGAATGTACACTTTCCCCTATGGTATAGGAATCTCCCAGGGCGAGGTAGGTAAGTTCATCAGTTTCTTTTATGGCCTTCTTTTCTTCTTCAGAATCAACACAGCTAATAAGAAGAAACAATAGCGTAGCAATTGAGAGGATCTTTTTCATTTTTTGGAAAATTAGATCGCAAAATAGTTCTTTCCGCGGAAATAGTACAAATTCGCACATTTTCAATTTCCTTATCTTTATCAAAATTTAAAATCGAAATGAAAAAACTCCTGTTCTTTTTTGCAATCCTGATAAGCCTTACCTCTATGGCACAGGAGAAATCGCCCATGGAAATATTCTGGAATAACCTTCAGGCCCACTGTGGTCAAGCTTATGAGGGAAATCTCACAAAAGCTCCTGAAAATGACCCTTTGGGTGAAAAAAAACTGATCATGCATATGCGAACATGTGAAAAAGAGGAGATCAAAATATCTTTTTTTGCGGGGGAAGACAAATCCCGTACCTGGGTGCTTAGAAAAAAAGGGGACGTACTGGAACTTAAACATGATCACAGGCACAAGGATGGCACCGAAGATGAAGTTACTCAATATGGAGGTACAAGTACAAACACCGGGCTTCCCCATCTCCAGTTTTTCCCGGCAGATGCCCATACGGCGAAACTGCTTCCCGAGGCTGCTTCAAACGTATGGTGGATCACTCTTGACGAAGAGACCTACACCTATAATTTAAGACGTTTAGGAACAGACCGTGTATTCTCAGTTTCATTTGACCTTACACACACTATCCCTACTCCACCGGCTCCCTGGGGAGGAGAAGAATAGTTTTCTTAAGACCTGGTTAAACTGCCCCCTACAGAGTGAAATTACAGCAGAAATAATTATATTATTTGCATATCACAATCGTCAATATGGAATCTGAAAACTCATCTACTCCAAATAAGCCTAATGCCCCATTTCCCAAGGAAGAAGGTACAGATTCTTCAAAAAAAAAGGATAAAAAGTCTTTTCTCGATATCATCAAAAAAGTTGGATTTTCGGTTTGGCTTGCGGTGATGGTCATAGGTGGCGTTCTGGCTTTCCTAACTTCACTACTCTTGTTATGAAAAAGGTCACCTATTTATTTGTGGTGTCTTCAGCTATTTTCCTATTGGGGAGATTGATAGTTTTAACCGATATTGATCAGCCCTGGTGGATGAAGAACTATCTCAATGATCTTCTATGCATGCCCATCATTCTTAGCATCTGTCTCAAAGTTGTGCAGGTTTTAAAAAAGGACAGCAGCATCAGGATCTCCTTATTCTCGGTCCTCTCCCTGGCAACTTTTTATTCTTTGTATTTTGAAATTATCCTGCCCCTTTTTATGGAACGATATACTGCAGATGTTTATGACGTCAACCTCTATTTTACCGGAGCGCTTTTATTCTTCTTTCTGCAGGAACCTAAATCCAAAAGCCGCAGAATTTCTAAAATTAAAAAGGGCCGCCAAAACAGGCAGCCCTAATAACTTTATCAGAAAAATATTTTATTCGATATATCCCATTTTTCGCATCCACTCGTCGTTGAACATCTTACCCACATAACGGCTCCCGTGATCGTGGAAAAGCACCACTACTACATCATCCTTTTTAAAATGTTCTTTTAACTGAAGTAGGCCTTTCATAGCTGCACCGGCGCTATTCCCCAAAAACATCCCTTCTTCCTTAGCCAGTCTCTGGGTATAAATTGCAGCATCTTTATCGGTTACTTTAGTAAACCCATCAATAATGCTGAAGTCAACGTTTTTCGGAAGAATATCTTCTCCAATACCTTCGGTCACGTAAGGATAAATTTCTTTTTCGTCGAACTCACCTGTCTCATGGTATTTCTTAAAAACAGATCCATAGGTATCGATCCCCCAAACCTTGATGTTGGGGTTTTGTTCTTTCAGATATTTTCCAACACCCGAAATAGTTCCTCCCGTACCAACACCTACAACAAAATGGGTCACCTTCCCGTCTGTTTGCTTCCAGATCTCGGGACCGGTGGTCTCATAGTGTGCTTTAGTATTGGAGAGATTGTCATACTGGTTCACATACCAGGAATTCGGTGTTTCTTCAGAAAGTCTTTTAGAAGTAGAATAATAAGAGCGGGGATCTTCAGGAGCCACATCTGTGGGGCACACCACCACTTCACTCCCAACGGCACGAAGAATATCAATCTTTTCTTTTGACTGTTTATCGGCCATTACACATACCATTCTATAGCCTTTGACAATCGCGGCAAGGGCCAATCCCATTCCGGTATTCCCTGAGGTTCCTTCAATAATGGTTCCTCCCGGCTTAAGCAACCCGGCAGCTTCAGCATCCTCGATCATCTTAACGGCCATACGATCCTTTACCGAGTTCCCCGGATTGAAAGTTTCATACTTAGCCAGTACCAGCGCATCGATTTCTTCAGCAAGTTTGTTGATCTTTACCAAAGGGGTGTTCCCAATAGTTCCTAATATATTTTCAGCGTATTCCATATCAAATTTTTACGGCTGCAAAGGTAGAAAAAAAAGCAGCTTTTAAAATAGGTCGGCAGAACGCCTTCATCATTACCTGTTTATTCGAATTTCATGGCCTTTACCGGCGAGATCTTGGTGATGATGTAAGAAGGCACTAACAACATGAGCATGCAAAGCAACAAGGTTCCTGCATTCACAATAAGGATATACTCCCATCCAATATAAACAGGAGCTTCGGTAACGTAATAGGTCTCAGGATCCAGAGGTATAATTTTCAGGTATTTTTGAGCGAACAACATCCCCAGGCCGATTAGATTTCCCCAAAACAGACCTCTTAAAATAAGATAGCCTGCATTGTATAAAAAGATCTTCCTCACCCTCCAGTCGTCACTTCCCAAAGCCTTCAGGATTCCTATCATTTGGGTTCTCTCCAGGATAAGAACAAGCAGAGCTGTAATCATGTTAATACCGGCTACCAGAATCATAATACCAATAATGAGGGCAATGTTAAAGTCAAAGAGCGACAGCCATTCAAAAATGGAATAATATTTCTGCTTTATGGTACGGGTATCAAGGAAAGAGCCGGTATTCTCATAGATCTCCTGCCCTTTTTGTTCAAGCTGACTAAAATCTTTCAGAAACACCTCGAAATTCCCCACTTCATTTTTTTCCCATTTATTAAGGCGCTGAATATGTCTTATATCTGCAAGAAGGTACAGCTCATCAAATTCCTGGAATCCCGAGTTGTAAATACCTTTGATTTCAAAGGCTCTAAGCAGTGGAGTTTTTCGGCTTTCATCCCGTAAAAAGTACGTTACCACCTTATCCCCTACTTCAAATCCAAGCCTGTTCGCGATGTATTGAGAAACGAGCACCTCCTCGTTAAGACCTTCAGTGTAATTGGGCAGTTCACCTGCGACGAGGAAATCTTCAAAATAATCCCATTTATAATCAGCTCCTACCCCTTTAACAATAATACCCTCAAAATCTGTCGCTGTACGAATCACTCCGCCTTTATAGGCAGTGGCCTGTACATGTTCCACTCCTTCTACAGATGTGAACTCGGGATAAAAATCCTGTTCCAGGGAAATGGGTTTCAGGGATATCTGTGAATTATTATTGTCATAATTTGAAATAGTAATATGGCCGGTGAATGCCGACATTTTCTCCCGTATCTTTTGTTGCAGTCCAATTCCAGTTGCGAAAGACACCAGCATCATGATCACTCCAATAGCGATAGCCACAATCGCTATTTTTATTATAGGGGCTGAAATGCTACTTTTGTGCTGCTTCGCACTTATAAGGCGTTTGGCTATAAAAAGTTCGAGATTCAAAAAGGCCTATTTATGATTTCAAGATTTTTCAAAAGTACATTTTTATTCCTACTTATCACGGTAACCGCCTGCGGAAACACCACTTCCGAAAATTCCCAATCTGACTCAAGTGAAAAAAATGACAATGAAAAGGAACCAGAACTTATACTGGGGGCTGAACGTATTTCAGAATACCTACCGCAAATAGAGAGTAAAAGAGTGGGGATAATTGGCAACCAGACCAGTATTATTCCTGCTGAAGGAAATCCGGTTCACCTGGTTGATACGCTTTTGGCACTTAATGTAAATGTGGTCAAAGTATTTGCACCTGAACACGGCTTTCGGGGTACTGCCGATGCCGGAGAAGTGGTCAAAGACGGAATGGATATACGAACAGGATTACAAGTAATCTCACTCTATGGCAATAATAAAAAGCCTTCGCAAGAGCAACTAAAAGATCTTGATATCCTCATTTTTGACATCCAGGATGTGGGAGCTCGATTCTACACCTACATCTCTACTCTGCATTACGTTATGGAAGCCGCCGCGGAAAATAATATTCCACTGATGGTTTTAGACCGGCCTAATCCTAACGGCCATTACATCGACGGGCCCATACTGGAGCCCGCTCACAAAAGTTTTGTGGGAATGCACACGGTTCCAGTTGTTCACGGCCTCACCATTGGAGAATACGCCACCATGATCAACGGCGAAAAATGGCTGGAGAAAGGAATACGGGCAGATCTCCACGTGATCAAAATGAAAAATTATACCCATAAGATGCCTTATGCGTTACCGGTAAAACCGTCACCAAATTTACCCAATGAGCAGGCTATTAATCTATACCCGAGTCTGTGCTTTTTTGAAGGTACAAACGTGAATGCCGGTCGTGGAACAGACAAGCAGTTCCAGGTTTTCGGCTCCCCGTTCTTACCGAAAGAAAAGTACACCTTTACTTACACTCCGCAATCCAATGAAGGTGCCAAATCTCCGAAACACCTGGGGAAAACCTGCTTAGGAAAAGATCTTTCTGATCATCCCAGGCTTGATAGGATCAACCTGGAATGGCTAATCAATGCCTATAAAAATACCGCTGAGGAAAAAGAATTCTTCAATAATTTTTTCACCAAACTCGCCGGCACCACAAACCTTCAGAAACAAATAGAAGCAGGAATGACCGCAGAGGAGATCAGACAGACCTGGAAAAGTGGCCTGGAACAGTTTGAAATTTTAAGGGAGAAGTATCTGCTTTATTAGTTGCGGGTTGCGCGTTGTTACTGTTGCCTGTTG
>CAZVKA010000067.1:0-13324 GCA_964627595.1 uncultured Flavobacteriaceae bacterium
AACGTCAAAGATACCTCCTTAACGCAACCAGGCGATCTTTGAGGTTCTTAATAGTTTCTGTAGTGATCATAGTGAGATTTTAAGCAAAAATAGAATTTCAGGAGGTTCCTGAAAACTATTTTACGAATATTTTATAGTTTTAGCTTTCCTAAAAAACTACTTATGAGAACCCTTTTTTACTTTCTGTTATTTTTTACTTTTCCGCTTTGCCTTGAGGCACAGATCCTCAAAAATAAAAACCTGGAAAGCTTCAAAGGGTACTTTGACTTTTATTACGATGAGGAAGAGGCTAAAATTTATTTGCAGGTAGATGAAGTTGATGAACCGTTTCTTTATACACATTTTCTAACCAGCGGGATAGGTTCAAATGATGTGGGTCTTGACCGCGGACAGTTAGGAGAAGGAGTAGTTGTGGAATTTCGAAAAGCTGGCAATAAGTTGCTGCTGGTCCAGCCCAACCTTAAATTCCGGGCACAAACTGAAAATATTCCCGAGCGAAAAAGCGTGGAAGAGGCCTTTGCCTTTTCTGTGCTTCAGGGTTTTGACATTGTTGAGAAGACAGGTAGTGGAAATTACCTTATTGATATTACTCCTTTTCTACTGCAGGATGCTCATGGAGTTTCTGATAGATTGAAGAGAGGAAATCACGGCTCTTTTAGCCTGGATCAAACCAGAAGTGTTCTTTCAATGGAGCGAACTAGAGCATTTCCCGATAATGTGGAATTTGAAGCCCTGCTTACTTTTAAAGGAGAAGCTAAAAGCAGAACTCTGAGGGACGTTCTTCCAAGTTCCAATGCCATTTCAGTCATACAGCATCATTCCTTCGTAAAATTGCCCGATAATAATTACGAGAAAAGGATCTTTGATCCCAGGAGCGGGGCCATTCCTATTTCCTATTACGATTATTCTTCTCCCGTTCATGAGCCTATTTTAAAACAGTATGCCATACGGCACAGGCTACAGAAGAAAGACCCTGGTGCTGCCATAAGTGAACCGGTAGAGCCTATAGTCTACTACCTTGATCCTGGAACTCCAGAGCCGGTTCGATCTGCATTGCTGGACGGAGCAAAATGGTGGAACCAGGCTTTTGAAGCAATTGGGTATAAAGATGCATTCCAGGTTAAAATGTTGCCAGATGGGGCTGACCCGCTTGATGTGCGTTACAACGTGATACAATGGGTGCACCGTTCTACTAGAGGCTGGAGTTATGGGGCAAGTGTGGTTGACCCGCGAACAGGGGAGATCATTAAGGGGCATGTAAGTCTTGGGAGTTTAAGAATAAGGCAGGATTTTATGATCGCGCAGGCCTTGATGGATAAACCCTTTCTAGGAAATGACGCCAATCATGAGAACATGCTCGAGATGGCGCTGGCCAGGATAAGACAACTTTCTGCTCACGAAGTAGGACACACCATTGGTTTTGCACACAACTTTGCGGCAAGTGTCAATGACAGGGCTTCTGTGATGGATTATCCGCATCCGCAATTTAACCTGAAGAATGGAACCATTGATATGAGAGATGCCTATGATACAGGAATAGGGGAATGGGACAAAGTTACTGTGAAGTACAGCTATGCTGATATTCCCGAGAATACTTCGGAAAGAGACTTCCTTAATTCTGTGATTTATGAAGCAACCGAAAAAGGTTTGCAGTTCATCACCGATAGTGACGCGAGAGCATCGGGCGGGGCTCATATTAACGCCCATTTGTGGGATAATGGAAAAAGTGCCGTAGAAGAACTGCAGGATGTTCTGAAGATAAGGAAGGTAGCTATCGATAATTTTTCCGAAGAAAATATCCGCTCAAATGAGCCGTATTCAGTACTCGAAGATGTTTTTGTGCCTTTGTATTTTCTGCACCGCTACCAAACAGAGGCGGCAGTGAAACTTATTGGAGGGCTGGATTACAATTACGCCGTAAAAGGCGGAAATGAGGACGCCTTTAGCATTGCTGAAAAAGAATTACAAGACCAGGCTTTAGATGCTGTTTTAAGAACCCTTTCTGCTGAAGAGCTCGCTATTCCAAAAGAAAAGCTGGAGCTGTTTCCACCTAGAGCTTATGGATACGGAAGGAGCAGGGAATCGTTCAAGAGTAACACAGGTGTCGCATTTGATGCTATGGGTGCTCCGGCTACGGCTAGTGATTTTACCCTTTCATTATTATTGCATCCTGAACGCGCGGCACGATTAATTCAACAGGAAGCTATTTATGAGGAGGGAGTGAGATATAGTTCTGTGCTGGAAAGACTGGTGAGTCAGACAATTAAAACTTCCAAAAATGGGAAATACCTTCAACAGGTGCAAAACACGATCAATTTTAATGTATTGCAACATCTCATTCAGCTTTCTGTACACCCTGAGGCTACTCCATTAGTTAAGGCAGAAACTAATAGAACTATTGATGATCTTCAAAACTGGCTGAAGGGCAGAAAAGAATTAATTAATAAACAAATGCTACTGGAAATCGAATCTTTCCGAAGAGATCCTGCAGCATATAAACCTGAACCAAATGCACCAAAAATTCCCGATGGTTCACCTATTGGGAGCTTAATGTGCAGAGGATAAATTATAAAATAAAAAGTAATGGAAATAGATTTAAGAAGTGATACCGTAACCAAACCCACTACGGGAATGTTGCAGGCCATAATCAGTGCCGAGGTAGGGGATGACGTATATAAAGAAGATCCCACGGTCAACCGGCTGGAGGAGAAACTGGCAAAGATGTTCGGGATGGATGAAGCGTTGTTCTTTCCCACTGGAAGCATGGCTAACCAGGCTGCCATAAAATTGCACACCCAGCCTTCAGAACAACTAATATGTGACAAATGGGCTCATGTATTCAATTATGAAGGAGGCGGAGCTTCCTTCAATAGCGGCGTTTCCTGTAAACTGGTAGACGGGGACAGGGGGATGATAACAGCCGAGCAGGTGGAAGAAAACATCAATCCGCCCGATTTTTACCATAGTCCGTTAACTACTCTCGTTTGTCTTGAAAATACTACTAACAAAGGAGGAGGTGCCTGTTATGACTTGAAGGAGATCAAAAGAATAAAAAAAGTGTGCGACAAGCACAATTTAGGACTGCACCTGGATGGCGCCCGACTCTTCAATGCCCTGGTGGCAAAAAACGAGGATCCAAGGGAGTACGGAAAAATATTTGACAGTATTTCAATTTGCCTCTCCAAAGGACTTGGAACACCAATGGGCTCAGTTCTTATAGGAAACAAGAAGATCATGAAGAATGCCATGCGCGTGAGAAAAGTTCTGGGTGGCGGAATGCGGCAAATAGGATTTATGGCTGCTGCAGGCATTTATGCGCTTGATAATCACGTGGATCGACTTGCTCAGGATCACAAAAGAGCTACCGAGATTGGGGAGGTTCTACGGGGGCAGGCGTATGTAAAGGAAGTTGAGCCGGTAGAAACCAATATCGTGATCTTTTACCTGGAAAATGCTTCTGTTGAAGCAGATTTTGTAAAACAGCTTCAGAAGGAAAACATTAGGATTAGCAATATGGGGCAGGGAAAACTGCGCATAGTTACTCATCTGGATTATTCCGAAGAAAAACATCAGAAATTTCTGAATGTTTTAAGATCTGTCAAGCTCTAAAAAAAAATTAAGGCTGTTCAAAAATAGCTTTTTTGAACAGCCTTTAATTTTTAGTTTTCTCCTGGTTCGGGGATTATTTCATCATTTCATCCATTCCGGGAATATCAGGCATACCTTCCTTGGCAACAGCAGCAAGTTCGGCTTCATTTACCTCTGTGGCTTTGGTGATTGCTTTGTTTAAGGTAAGAACAAGATAATCTTCCAGCTGCTCCTTGTCTTCCAATAGCTCATCGGCCACACTAATGTTCTTGATCTCCCTGTTGGCGGTTATCGTCACTTTTAATAATCCGTCACTCGATTCCTCATCTATAAGAACGGTTTTGAGACGTTCTTTAGTTTCCTCTACTTTTTGTTGGGTCTCTTTGATCTTATTCATCATGCCCATCATATCTCCAAACATAAGTTCTGTTTTTAGTTCATATTACAAAACTACCAAAATAGGCTTTATTATATAACTCACTCCTGTAGTTTTAAGTTTTCTTTATTAGAAATCTTACCTTTGTTTCTGGTTTTAATATATGAAAATGAAAGTTGCAGAAAAAGAGGTCTTAGCCCCACAAGCCAAAAAAATGCCCGTTGCACTTGAAAAGCACGGCGATGTGCGTATAGACAACTATTTTTGGCTTAGGGAGCGCGAAAACCCTGAAGTATTGGATTATCTCACCCGCGAAAATCTGTACAATGAGAAAATAACGGCTCATACCAAGGATTTACAGGAGAACCTGTTCCAGGAAATGAAGGGCAGGATAAAAGAAGATGATTCTTCAGTTCCCTATAAACTCAACGGATACTGGTACATTACACGCTATGAAAAAGGAAAGGATTATCCTATTTACTCCAGAAAAAAAGAGACTTTAGATGCTCCCGAAGAGATCCTTTTTGATGTGAATGAAATGGCAAAGGGATATGATTATTATCGATTAGGGGGGCTTAATGTAAGTCCTGATAATAAATTGATCGCTTTTGCTGTTGATACGGTGAGTCGTAGAAAATACACCATTCAGATCAAAAATCTGGAGACGGGGGAAATCCTTCCGGTAAAGATCAAGACTACAACTGGAGGTTCGACCTGGGCCAATGATAACAAAACCTTGTTCTACGCCCGAAAGGATGAGGAAACCTTGCGAAGTGACAAGATCTATAAGCACCATTTAGGTAATGATCCCGAAGTGGACCAGATGGTTTTCTTTGAAGAAGACGAGACCTTTCATACTTATGTGTACAAATCAAAATCTGATAAGTACCTGATCATAGGATCCAGTAGTACTCTTACTTCTGAATACCGGGTATTGGATGCCGATAATCCTGATGGAGAATTTCATGTGATTCAGCCAAGAATTCGGGGAATGGAGTACAGTATCGCACACTATGAGAATCATTTTTATATACTCACTAATAAGGACGGGGCGAGGAATTTCAAATTGATGAAAACTCCTGTTTCTGCAACTACAGAAGAAAACTGGGTAGAAGTGGTCGCTCACAATGAAGAGGTGCTGCTGGAGGATATTGACCTGTTCAAAGAATACCTGGTGGTGAGTGAACGTAGTGATGGACTCAATAAAATACGGGTTAGCAGATGGGATGGAACAGAAGCCTATTTCCTCCCTTTTGATAATGAAACCTATACAGCATATACAGGTACAAACCCTGATTTTGATACAGAAATCCTTAGGTATACCTATAATTCTCTTACAACACCCACCCAGGTGGTAGATTTTAATATGAGGACAAGGGAAAAAACTGTAAAAAAGGAACAAACTGTGCTGGGGGATTTTTCCAAGGAGGATTATGTATCTGATCGGATTTGGGCTACTGCTAAAGACGGGACGAAGATCCCCATGACCCTCGTACATAGAAAAGGACTGAAAAAAGACGGATCAAACCCTGTTCTGCAATATGCTTATGGCTCCTATGGCTCCACAATTGATCCTTATTTTTCTACTGTAAGGCTGAGTTTACTTAACCGGGGGTTCATTTTTGTGCTGGCGCACATCAGGGGAGGGGAGTACCTTGGAAGACACTGGTATGAAGAAGGAAAGCTTCTCAAAAAGAAGAATACGTTTACCGATTTTGTAGACTGTTCGCAGCACCTTATCGATCAAAAATATACATCCCCCCAGCATTTGTATGCCAGTGGCGGTTCGGCCGGGGGATTGTTAATGGGAGTGGTAGCCAATATCGCACCACAGCTGTATAACGGTATTATCGCTTCTGTTCCTTTTGTAGATGTGGTGACCACGATGCTGGATGAGACAATCCCACTTACAACGGGAGAATATGACGAGTGGGGAAATCCAAATGATCCCGAATATTATCACTATATGAAATCATATTCCCCCTACGACAATGTTATCGCTCAGGATTATCCAAATATGCTGGTGACTACAGGCTTACATGATTCCCAGGTGCAATACTGGGAACCGGCAAAGTGGGTCGCCAAATTAAGAGAACTCAAAACCGACAGTAATAAATTATTGTTTCATACCAATTTGGAGGCAGGGCATGGAGGTGCTTCTGGCCGGTTTGAGGCACTGAGGGAAGTTGCCGAAGAGTACGCGTTTCTGCTGGATTTGGAAGGAATCGGCCAATAATTGAAATATTTGACTTAAATTTGCTTCGTTTTGTAATCTGTTTTGTGGTTTCCTAACAAACACGATTACTGTAGATAACTTCATTTTATGAGAGAAGATTTACAGGTTTATGATAATGTGTTGCAGTTAATTGGTAACACCCCCCTAATTCATTTAAACAGGATCACCCAGGAATTCGAAGGAGATTTCTTCGCCAAGGTAGAAGCCTTTAATCCCGGTCACTCCACCAAAGACAGGATAGCTCTTCACATTATTGAAGAGGCAGAGAAAAAGGGAATTCTTAAACCAGGAGATACTATCATAGAAACCACATCGGGAAATACAGGATTCAGTATTGCCATGGTGAGCATCATAAAAGGTTATGAGTGTATCCTTGCAGTAAGTTCAAAATCTTCTCCAGATAAAATTGATATGCTTAGATCTATGGGAGCCAAGGTCTATGTATGTCCGGCCCACGTTTCAGCAGATGATCCCAGATCCTACTACCAGGTTGCAAAAAGAATGCACGACGAGATCAAGGGGTCTGTTTATATCAACCAGTACTTTAATGAACTCAATATTGAAGCGCATTTCAAAACTACCGGTCCTGAGATCTGGAAACAAACAGAAGGGAAGATCACTCATTTGGTTGCCTGCAGCGGCACGGGAGGGACGATCTCAGGTACAGCCAGGTTTCTCAAAGAGAAGAATCCTAATATTCGTATAATTGGAATTGACGCATACGGTTCTGTGCTGAAAAAGTATCATGAGACCGGCGAATTCGATTCTGAAGAGATCTATCCATACCGAATAGAAGGACTAGGAAAAAATCTTATTCCAACCGCTACCGATTTTGAGAGCATTGATAAGTTTATAAAGGTCTCAGATGAGGACAGTGCACATACTGCCCGCGAACTGGCAAAAACTGAAGGTCTTTTTGTAGGCTACACCAGTGGAGCCGCTATTCAAGGGGTGAAACAATTGGCTGAAGAAGGGGAATTCGACAAAAACAGTAAAATTGTTGTCATTTTTCCAGATCACGGCTCGCGTTATATGAGCAAAGTGTACAGCGATGAATGGATGAACGAACAGGGCTTCTTCGATAGTAAGCACGAGAAAACCACCAACAGGATCGAATTTGTAAAATAACTTTACAGCTTTTATCTCCACTACTTTTTTAAGCGTTGATCATATGAGATGATTTCTGAAATCTCTTATGGAATAAATTTTTTGTGCCTGTCTTTGCAGGTGCAGTAGTGTTAAATTATGTATGAAAATGGTGCTTTTCAGCCTTCTAAAGTGAACCTTGATTATGCGGTTACTATTAATTTATTACTTTTGCAGTAAGTTAAAAAAATTATAAAATGGCAGATTTATTTGACAAGATATACAGGGATAAAGGACCGTTGGGAAAATGGGCAGAACAGGCAGAAGGGTACTTTGTGTTTCCTAAGCTTGAAGGGCCAATTTCAAATCGAATGAAGTTCAGAGGTCAGGATGTTATTACCTGGAGTATAAATGACTACCTGGGGCTGGCCAATCACCCTGAGGTACGCAAGGTTGATGCTGAAGCCGCTGCGGAATATGGATCGGCCTATCCCATGGGGGCACGAATGATGAGCGGGCACACAGATCTTCATGAGAAGCTGCAGGATGAGTTAGCCTCTTTTGTAAGTAAAGAAGCTGCCTACCTCTTAAATTTCGGATATCAGGGAATGGTGTCTACCATTGATGCTTTGGTGTCTAAAAAAGATGTGATTGTTTATGACGTTGATGCCCATGCCTGTATCATTGATGGAGTAAGGCTTCACCTGGGACAGCGATTTACCTATAAGCACAATGATCTTGAAAGTATAGAGAAGAATCTCCAGAGGGCAGAGAAGATCACAGAACAAACCGGAGGAGGAATTCTTGTGATTTCTGAAGGTGTATTTGGAATGCGCGGAGAGCAGGGAAAACTTAAAGAAATTGTAGCGCTAAAAGAAAAATATAATTTCAGACTCTTTGTAGATGACGCCCATGGTTTTGGAACACTTGGAGCTACCGGTGCCGGAGCAGGAGAGGAGCAGGGAGTCCAGGATGGAATCGATGTATACTTCGCCACATTTGCTAAATCTCTTGCCAGTACAGGAGCCTTTATAGCGGCAGACCAGGAGATCATTGATTATTTAAAGTATAACCTGCGGTCACAGATGTTCGCGAAATCCCTTCAAATGCAACTTGTAGTAGGGGCGTTAAAACGTTTGGAAATGTTGCGTACCATGCCCGAGCTGAAGGAGAAACTATGGGAGAATGTAAATGCTTTACAAAATGGCCTAAAAGAGCGTGGATTTGATATTGGGACCACTCAAAGTTGTGTCACCCCTGTTTACCTTAAAGGAAGTATACCTGAAGCCATGGCCCTGGTTAAGGACCTTAGAGAAAACCACGGAATTTTCTGTTCAATTGTAGTCTACCCGGTAATTCCAAAAGGTTTGATCCTCTTACGATTAATTCCTACAGCAACCCACACCCTGGAAGATGTAGAGGACACACTTGCGGCTTTTTCAGCTATTAGAGAGCGCCTTGAAAATGGTACGTATAAAAGACTTTCTGCGGGAGTAGCGGCTGCGATGGAAAAATAAAAGAGAGATAAGAACTTTTAAAATCCCCTTTTCAGGGGATTTTTTTTTATTCGATGTGAAACAGTCTTGATCAGGTTTATAAAAAGTTTAATAGAAAAAGAATATGATAATCGTAATTTAAGTGACTGTAAATTAGTTGATAATTAAAAAACATATTCTATGAAAGATCTTAAGGTTGCAGTAATTTATTATAGTTCTACAGGAACAAATTATCAACTTGCCCAATGGGCTGTAGATGCCGCTAAAGAGGCAGGTGCAGGAGAGGTTAGGTTCCGTAAGGTAAAGGAACTTGCACCCGAAAAAGCCATAGCGGCCAATGAAGATTGGAAAAAGCACCTGGAGGCGACAAAAGAGGTGGAAGAAGCAAGTATGGATGACCTGGAATGGGCAGATGTATATATTTTTAGCGCTCCAACCAGGTATGGAAATTTACCCTCTCAATTCAAACAGTTCTTGGATATGACCGGTGGTTTATGGTTTAGTGGTAAACTGGCAAATAAGGTAGTGACAGGTATGACCAGTGCTAGCAATACTCACGGCGGACAGGAGACAACTTTACTTTCCCTATATAAGACCATGCACCACTGGGGGGCTATTGTTGTTCCACCAGGATACACCAACGAAGTTATGTTCAAAGCCGGGGGGAATCCATACGGAGTGAGCGTAACAGCGGGAAAGGACAATCTCAATCAACCAATTAAAGCTGCTGTTGAACACCAGATCAGGAGAACCGTCCAGATTGGTGGATGGATCAAAGCAGGAAACAAATAATCTTTTTCACAAATATTTGGATATAATTCATAAGTTGTTTTATATTTGTACCAACAAATGTTGTTGATACACAATGAACGCTAAAAAGGAAAATAATAAGGGAGAGCTCTTTAACCGGGAAGCGGTGATCGAATTGATCGTTACTGGTAACTGGGTGCAGGAGCGATTAACAGAATCTCTTAAACCGTTTAAGCTTTCTATTGCCCAGTTCAATGTATTACGTATTCTTAGAGGGCAAAAGGGAGAACCAGCCTCACTGGCTTGTGTTAATGAAAAGATGATCCATAAAATGAGTAACACCACCAGGTTGGTGGACAAGTTACTTGAGAAAGGCCTGGTAGAACGTATTATTTGCCCTGATAACCGACGAAAAATCGAGATCACCATTACAACCTCAGGCCTAAATTTATTGAAAGAACTGGATGAAGTGATCAATCACACTGAAGAAACCGTAATGGGTAGCCTGGATCAACAGGAGGTAAGTGATCTCATTAGCTTATTGAAAAAATTAAAAGATTAAAAAATTTTTCCACATTATTTGTATACACAAATAATGTATGAACTAATAAAGTACTAACAATTAAATAAATAATGATTAAATTTAAATTCAAAAACTATGAAAAACAGATTATTTGGCGCAGCTGCCCCGGTTTTAATTCTTACAACTCTTTCTTTTACCACTATTAAAAAAGATGTGGATGTACAGGCAAGTACTGTGGAATGGACAGGAAAGAAGATTACAGGAGCCTCTCATACAGGAAATATTCAGTTGAAGCAAGGTTATCTTAACCTTACAGAAGAGGGTCGATTAACAGGAGGAGAATTTGTGATGGATATGAACACCATTGTCGTTACAGATCTCACAGGTGAATACAAGACCAAACTTGAAAACCACCTGAATGATGATGATTTCTTTGGAGTAAGTAATTATGATACCTCAAAATTGGTTATTACAGAAGTTGATCCAAAGCAAGGAAATGTATATGCCGTGACCGGCGATCTTACAATCAAAGGAAAAACCGAGCCGGTTACTTTTGATATGGAAGTGGCAGAAGGAGTTGCCACTGCACAAGTGGTGATTGATAGGACGAAGTTTGGAATTAGATATGGTTCGGGTAGTTTTTTCTCAAATTTGGGAGATAATACTATAAATAACAATTTTGTCTTAGACGTGAATTTAAAGTTCTAAATTGTCTAATAACAGCTTGGCCTAAATAAAGCCTGATCCTTTTTGAGGGTCAGGCTTTTATATTTTATCATACCAAGGTGTAAAACCTATTTCATTAAATATTTTCGAAGATTTCACTGCCCTTCCTAAGTTTGAATTTCTGGAAGAATTTTCAAAATTAAAAAAGAGCCGAAAAATCACTTTCTCGGCTCCTTTCTTTCAGCTTTCTTGTGATCTTATTTCCCCGATAAAATGCTGTTCAGCGTTTCGCTGGGACGCATCGCTTTGCTAACCAGTTCATCATTCGGTTTATAATATCCATCAATGTCTACAGGAGAGCCCTGGGCATCGATCAACTCCTGCAGGATCTTATCTTCATTCTCCTTTAGTTTTTGTGCAATTTTCGAAAAATGTTCTTTCAATTCTTGATCCTTATCCTGCTCTGCCAAAGCCTCAGCCCAGAACAATGCAAGGTAAAAATGACTGCCGCGGTTATCTAGTTCGTTTACTTTTCGGGATGGGGATTTATCCTTCTCCAAGAACTCTTCGGTAGCCTTGTCTAAAGCTTCTGAAAGCACAAGGGCTTTTTGATTGCCGTACTTTTCCGCAAGGTGTTCCAGAGAAACCGATAAGGCTAAAAACTCCCCTAAAGAATCCCATCTTAGATGGCCTTCCTCTACAAACTGCTGCACGTGTTTTGGGGCAGATCCTCCTGCTCCGGTTTCGAATAATCCTCCACCGTTCATAAGCGGCACAATGGAAAGCATTTTGGCACTGGTTCCCAGTTCAAGAATTGGGAACAAGTCCGTAAGATAATCTCGTAAGACATTCCCAGTAACCGAAATGGTATCCTTCCCATCCTTAAGGCGTTCAAGGGTGAATTGAGTAGCCTCTTCGGGAGACATGATTCTAATATCAAGACCTGAAGTATCGTGCTGCGGAAGATATTCGTTAACTTTCTTAATCAATTCCGCATCATGAGCTCTGCTTTTGTCAAGCCAGAATATCGTTGGAGTTTTGGTTGCTCTTGCGCGATTCACAGCCAGTTTAACCCAGTCCTGAACCGGGGCATCTTTGGTTTGACACATTCTCCAAATATCTCCTTTTTCAACGCTGTGTTCCATGAGGGTGTCACCGTTGGCATTGATCACCTGCACCTTGCCGTCTTCAGGAATTTCAAAGGTCTTATCATGAGAGCCGTATTCCTCAGCTTTTTGGGCCATGAGGCCAACATTGGGGACCGTTCCCATTTTTGTTGGATCAAAAGCACCGTTTTTTTGGCAGAATTCGATGGTAGTCTGGTAGACTCCGGCATAACTACTGTCTGGGATGACCGCCTTGGTATCCTGGGTACCTCCCTCGGCATTCCACATTTTTCCGGAGGTTCTGATCATGGCCGGCATGGAAGCATCGATGATCACGTCACTTGGTACATGCAGGTTAGTAATACCTTTATCTGAATTCACCATAGCCAGGTCCGGTCCATTTTTTAGATCCTCCTGTATTGCTTTCTCTATCTCTGAACGCTTTTCTTCTGGCAGGTTATTAATTGCACTCAGCACATCTCCTAATCCGCTGTTAGGATCAGCTCCTGCCTTCTCAAGGTCTGCTGCATATTTGTCGAAAATGTCTTTAAAGTACACTTTTACCGCATGACCAAAAATAATAGGATCTGAAACCTTCATCATGGTAGCCTTCATGTGCAGGGAAAACAAGACTCCTTTATCTTTGGCGTCTTTTACCTGTTCCTCCAGGAACTTCACAAGTGCTTTCTTGCTCATGAAAGTGCCGTCAATGATCTCTCCTTTTAGGAGGTGAAGGTCATCTTTTAATACTTTAGTTTCTCCTGAAGGATTGACCAATTGAATTTTCACGTCAGTTTCCTCGGAAAGAGTTACCGACTTTTCATTAGATCGAAAATCATCATGCCCCATCGTTGCTACATGGGTTTTGGAGTCAGAACTCCATTCTCCCATGGAGTGCGGGTGTTTTCTAGCATAATTTTTCACAGCTTTTGGTGCCCTTCTGTCTGAATTTCCTTCACGAAGTACCGGGTTCACAGCGCTGCCTTTTACTTTATCATATTTCGCTTTGGTCGTTTTTTCCTCTTCATTCTTTGGTTCATCTGGATAATTCGGGAGGTTGTATCCCTTTTCCTGAAGTTCCTTAATAGCCGCTTTTAACTGCGGAATAGAGGCACTAATGTTTGGTAACTTGATGATATTGGCTTCCGGCGTTTTTGCCAGTTCTCCCAGCTCGGCCAGGGCATCTGAAACTTTCTGGTCTCCCGATAATTTTTCGGGGAACTGGGAAAGTATCCTTCCGGCAAGGGAAATGTCCTTGGTTTCAAGGTCTACCTGTGCAGGTTTTGTAAAGGATTGAACGATTGGTAGTAGGGAGTATGTAGCCAGGGCAGGTGCCTCATCGGTCTTGGTATAGATGATCTTGGTTTTCTGTGTCATTGGTGAAATTAATTATTAGTAAAGTGTGTGCAATTTACCATTTTTAAAGCTTTTATCATAGGCAGAGTAGGGAAGAAGCAGGGATTGAACTCAAAATATTATCATAAAAAAAGCCATTTC
>CAZVKA010000068.1:0-13173 GCA_964627595.1 uncultured Flavobacteriaceae bacterium
CTGAACCAACTGAGCTAATTGCCCGACAATATTTCTTTGAACTTGCTGCATTCTTAGGGAGGATGTCTCTTTCTGAATGCGGATGCAAATATAGACCACATTTTCAATTATGCAAAGAATAATTTCAAAAAAATCAAATTATTTCGGCTACCGTAAAAGTACTGCCTCCAACGTAGATCACGTCTGCTGTCGAGGCCTGTTTAAGAGCTGTATGATAAGCTTCTGAAACCGAATTATATGCCTCTCCAAGAAGCCCTTTTTCAGCTGCCTTTTCTTTCAGAATTTGGGCATCCAGGCCTCGCGGAATATTAGGACGGCAGAAAAAATATTCAGCTTGCTTCGGGAATAACGGCAAAACCGCCTCCAGATCCTTGTCATTTACCACTCCTATCACCAGAAACAGTTTTTCATAATCCTCCTCCATGAGTTGTTTCATGGCATAAAGTAATCCCTCTTTGTTATGAGCAGTATCACAGATCACCCGGGGATTTTCCTGTAGAATTTCCCATCTACCTCTTAATCCAGTATTAGTGGCGACGTAATACAGTCCCTCCTCAACAGCTGCAGCAGGAATTTCCCATCCTAGCTCTCTGAGCACCTCAACGGTCATTAACACCGTACGCACGTTCTTTTCCTGGTAAGTGCCTTGGAGTTCAGATTTGAGCAGATTTCCTTTAAAATTCTCTGCGGAATGCAACGGAGCATTCAGTCCATCTGCGATCTTTTGAAACACCGGAAAAGTCTCTCCCTGAAACTCCCCGATTACTACCGGCGTATTTCTTTTGATGATCCCGCCTTTTTCCGCAGCGATCTCCCCCAGGGTATTTCCAAGAATATTGGTATGATCTAGTCCAATGTTCGTAATGACAGAAACTTCCGGAGAGATAATATTCGTAGAGTCCAATCTTCCGCCAAGTCCTACCTCTATAATGGCAATATCTACTTTCTCCTCAGCAAAGTATTGAAATGCCATTCCCACTGTCATTTCAAAGAAAGACAGCTGTTCATTCTCAAGAAAATCTTTATTCGCTGCAATGAAACCGATTACCGCCTCTTCGCCGATCTCTTTTCCGTTGATCTTGATACGCTCCCTGAAATCTTTCAAATGCGGGGAGGTGTAAAGCCCTACTTTATAGCCGCTCTCCTGCAGCACCGAAGCCAGCATATGGGAAACTGAACCCTTACCGTTGGTACCTGCGACATGAATGGTTTTAAATAGTTTCTGGGGTTCCCGTAAATGTGCAGCAAGCTTTTTGATATTAGAAAGATCCACCTTGTAGGCCTTGTTCCCCACCTGCTGGTACATGGGTAACTGCTGAAACATCCAGTCAACAATCTCCTGATAAGTCTTCAAGTTATTCTGAGAGTTTGAAGTTATAGATAATCGTTCCCACCTGTGTAGCAGGAGCGTTTGAGTCACTGTTAAAGGTAGTTGCCAAAGCAGCTCTTTTTGCAGGGTCCATCAAGCAGGTCGCACTGTTGGTAGTTCCCTTTACTCCGGGAGTGGCGCGTACTACCTGCCCATTTCTGTTCACTTCGATCTGCACCACAACAACTCCTGCTTCGTTGCAATCCTGCACAAATTTTTCCTTATTTAGGGCTCTACGCCCACCAAGACGGTAATTCCCGTCTCCGTCCAATCCCATCCCGGTGCCATAATAAGCTTTAGCATCAGGGTCTCCGTCAGGACTTCCTTTATCTCCGGCGAGTTGGTCATCTCCTTCTCCTCCGGAAGCTTTTCCGTCACTTTCAGGGCCGTTAAGTATACTGCTCAATGCATCTGAAGTGGATTTATCTGGTTTGGGATCGGGTTTTTTGACCGGCTCCTGCTCTTTTTTCACCGGCTTTTTTTCCACTTTTTGAACCACCGGATCTTCTTTTTTCTTCTCGATCACGGGTGCTTCTTCCACCTCTTGGGTAACGACTTCGTCTTTAATCGAGGTTTCTACCGGAGTTACTTCGGGCCGGCTCTCCTGAGGAGCCGCTTTGATCGGTTCTGTAGGCTGTTCAATTCCCGATCCAACATCTGAAGTTCCAAAATTAATTGCTATCCCACTCTCTGGTGGTGGATCTAAATACGTGAAACCAAAGAACAGCAAAAGCAGGATCAACAACACATGCAGCACGGTTGTGATCGCAAAGGATTTCTTTTCGTGTTTCGTTTCAAATATTTTCACCTGGTATTTTTTCTACAGATTAGCAGCAAACTTAGTTCCACTTTTGTACAAAAGTGAATTTATTCCGGTTTGACTGCCAATACGATCTTGTACTTGTTTCGGTTGGCAATATCCATGACATTAACCGCCCTTTCTATAGGCACTCCCTCCTCGGCCCTGAGAATGATGGTTGGATCCTCAACTCCCGCCAGTTCAGCCTTTAGCCTTGACTCCAGAGCACTGTTGCTCACCCGCTCTTTATTGATATAGACCTGCAGATCTTTCGTAATGCTAACTGAAATATTTTGCTTGGTAGTCGTTTTTCCTTTTGCTTTAGGCAAAATGAGGTCCAGAGCTTCCGGAGTAATAGCCGGGGAAGTGAGCATGAAAAAGATCAATAAAAGGAATACAATATCAGTCATGGAACTCATGCTGAATTCGGGACTGATCTTATTTCTGCCTCTTAAGTTCATACTATGCAGGTTCGTTTAAAAGGTCAAGGAAATCAACTGCGGTAGCCTCCATTTGGTGCACCACTTTATCGGTCTTTACCACCAGGTGGTTATAACCAATGTAAGCTATAATACCCACAATAAGACCTGCTACGGTAGTGGTCATCGCCGTATATATCCCTTCTGCCAAAGCTCCCATTTCAGCCTGTCCGCTACTGGTGGCAAGTTCGTGAAAGGCGATCACCATTCCAATTACGGTTCCAAGGAACCCGATCATAGGCGCGGCACCCGCGATGGTAGCCAAAATACTCACGTTCTTTTCCAGCTTATAGACTTCCAGTCTGCCGGCATTCTCGATAGCTGTGTTGATATCCTCCAACGGGCTGCCAATCCTGTCCAGGCCTTTTGCCGTTAAGCGGGCCACGGGCGAATTTGCCTGGGCACAGCGAATGCGTGCCGATTCAATATTACCGTGCACCACACTGTCTTTTATCTGGTTCATGAAATTGCTGTCAGTTTCTGAAGCGGCCTTAATGGCAAACAATCTTTCAAAATAGATATAGACTGCGGCAAACAACAAGATAAAAAGAATGGCGATGATGATCTGGCCGCCAACCCCGCCGCTTAAAAAAAGATCGAATAAAGAGAGGGTTTTTTCTTCAACTACAGGTTCTGCAGACTGGGCGGTTTCTGCAAGGCCATCCTCCTGAAAAAAGTTAAGCATAAGTGGTTCCTGATTTTAGTTTCTAACGTGAGAAAAATCTATTAATTGTAAAAGGTAGTGTATTTAAATTTCTGATGCGCCTAAACCAACTGTTTTAACGCGATCTCAAAAGCGGTTTCACTAATGTGTGTCCTGGCGGTATTATGGTCATGTACATCTTTGATCGCTTTTTTAATGATTTCTGAGGTATCGTTAAAAATAGCTTCATCGGTCATCTGCACCCTTCTTTCCATAAAATAGGCGAAAACACGGGCCATTCCGCAGTTCGCGATGAAATCTGGGATCACGCTCACGCGGCCATCGGTATATTCCATGATAGGTCCAAAGAAGATCTCCTTATCGGCGAACGGCACATTGGCCCCGCTGGAGATCACTTCCAAACCAGATTCTACCATTTTATCCACCTGCTCCCTCGTGATCAATCTGGAAGCGGCACAAGGAGCAAAGATCTCGGCTTTTACACTCCATATCTTTTCATTGATCTCCTCAAACGGGATCATATTTTCAGCTTTTAGCGCATTTCCTTCTTTCTTCAGGAACAGGTCCCTGATCTCTTCGAAGGAGAATCCTTCTTCATTGATGAGTCCGCCGTCACGGTCAATGATTCCCACGACTTTGGCACCCATCTGTGCCAGGTAATATGCTGCGGCAGAACCCACATTTCCAAAACCTTGCACAATAGCGCGTTTTCCTTTAACATCACCCCCGTAAACATCATAATAATGTCTCACCGCTTCGGCCACGCCGTACCCGGTGATCATATCTGCAACGGTGTATTTCCTGCTCACATCGGGTGAGAAATTGCTATTTTCAAGTACCTTGATAACCCCTTGTCGCAGTTGTCCGATTCGGTTAATCTTATCGGCTTCGGTGGGTTTGAAATGTCCGTTAAATACTCCTTCCTGCGGATGCCATACTCCGGAATCCTCGGTTATTGGGATCACTTCGTGAATCTCATCCACGTTAAGGTCTCCCCCGGTTCCATAGTAACTTTTCAAAAGCGGGGAAACCGCTTTGTACCAACGTTCCAACACTCCTTTTTTACGAGGATCATTTGGATCGAAGTTAATTCCTGATTTTGCACCACCAATGGCAGGACCCGAAACGGTGAATTTCACCTCCATGGTCTTGGCCAAAGAAAGCACCTCATTCATGTCGAGACCTTTTCTCATCCTGGTTCCCCCACCGGCAGCACCGCCACGAAGGGAATTGATGACCGTCCAGCCTTCGGCTTCGGTTTCAGGATCTTTCCAGTTAAACACAATTTCAGGAGCTTTGTTTTGGTATAAATTCAGTAATTCTTTCATATGGATTTAAAAAATTGTTGCACAAATATAAAAAACTAAAGGTGTGGAAGGAGGAAATGGAAAAATTTTATAATCAGGGTTCAAAAATGACTCCTGAAGAATGATCTTTTGAAGCTCCCGTCACAGAACTCAACACGTTATTCTCCCCTCTCATCTTAAGTACGCCCAAAAATCCGAAGATCAGCGCTTCCTTAAAGTTCACCAGGTCTTTAGAAGGGATCACAATTTCAAGCGCAGTTCGCTCCTGAATTTCTCTCATTAAATAATCGTTGAATGCGCCCCCACCTGTCACCAGCACCTTTTCTTCTGAAGAACCCTTTAGCTCTTTTGCGATTTGAGTAGCCGCATGAACAGAATAGGTACGTAAGGCAGAAGCCACCGAGGCCGTATCTTTAAAAAAAGGAATGACATTTTCATTTACCCACTCAATGCCCAGGGATTTTGGCGGATCTTGCCGGTAAAAGGAAAGGGAATTCAGTTTTTCCAGCAACCCCTCCTCTATTTTTCCTGAGGCCGCGATCGCCCCGCCCCGGTCATATGGAAGGTTAAGTTTACCCGCAAGATAATTCAAGATTGTATTTACCGCGCATATATCAAAGGCCACGCGAGTGCCGTTTATTTTTGTCGAAACATTGGCAAAACCACCCAGGTTAAGGCAGTAATCATATTCTGAAAATAAAATTTCATCTCCTATAGGCACCAGAGGGGCACCCTGGCCTCCCAGTTCCACATCCTGCACCCTGAAATCGCAAACAACTTTTTGTTCCAGCATTTTGGCCAGCTTCGGAAGGTTCCCTATCTGCAGGGTAAGTCCGTTTTTAGGCTCATGTTTAATGGTATGGCCATGACTGCACACGGCATCGAGTTTATTTACGTCATGCTTCCGAAGAAACCCATGGATCACTTCTGCAAGATAAGAAGTGTATTCTTCATTAAAGTTGTGAAGGCGCAGATCGTTGTAAGAAAGGGCTTCAGAAAGTTGCTTCTGCCACTCATCGGGATACGGAATGGTCTCTGCAGCGAGAATTTCAAACTCCCAAACCTCATTTTTACTGAATTTCAGCAGGGCGATATCGATGCCATCCAGAGAGGTTCCGGACATTACTCCTAAAACGTTGTAGTTATTTTCAATCATAATGGTAAAAATAGGCTACTTAATTGAAAAATTGCCTTCAAAACGGTATCTTTGCGCTCGAAAATTCAACATTTTTAAACATTTAGACCGAATGGATTTCAAGCTTACTGAAGAGCATTTAATGATACGTGACGCGGCACGTGACTTCGCAAAAACAGAATTACTACCCGGCGTAATAGAAAGAGACGAAAAACAGGAGTTTCCTAAAGAACAGATCAAGAAAATGGGGGAGCTCGGCTTCCTTGGAATGATGGTGTCACCCGAGTATGGTGGTGGTGGAATGGACACTGTTTCTTACGTGTTGGCCATGGAAGAGATCTCCAAGATCGATGCCTCGGCCTCTGTGGTAATGTCTGTGAACAACTCCCTGGTATGCTGGGGGCTTGACACCTACGGAAATGAAGCGCAAAAGGAGAAATATCTTACCAAACTGGCTGCGGGAGAATCCATCGGGGCTTTTTGTCTTTCTGAACCGGAAGCAGGAAGTGACGCGACTTCACAAAAAACCACCGCGATAGATAAAGGTGACCACTACATACTTAACGGGACCAAGAACTGGATCACTAACGGAAGTACTGCCGATTTTTACATCGTGATCGCCCAGACCGATGTAGCTAAAAAACACAAAGGGATCAATGCTTTCATCGTTGAAAAAGGTTGGGAAGGATTTGAAATAGGCCCTAAAGAGCAAAAATTAGGGATTCGCGGAAGTGATACACATTCTTTGATCTTCAATGATGTGAAGGTTCCAAAGGAGAACAGGATCGGGGAAGACGGTTTCGGATTCAAATTTGCCATGAAAACCCTTTCAGGTGGGCGTATCGGGATCGCTGCCCAGGCCTTGGGAATTGCTGCGGGAGCTTACGAGCTTGCAAAAGAATATTCTAAAGTGAGAAAAGCTTTTGGGACTGAGATCATGAACCACCAGGCGATCGCTTTCAAACTTGCCGATATGCATACTTCCATCGAGGCTGCAAGACACCTGGTAATGAAAGCGGCCTGTGACAAGGACAATGCTGAGAACTACGATCTTTCGGGAGCTATGGCAAAGCTTTTCGCTTCAAAAACCGCAATGGACGTAACCATCGAAGCCGTACAGGTTCACGGAGGAAACGGATACGTAAAAGAATACCACGTGGAGAGACTAATGAGAGACGCAAAGATCACGCAGATATACGAAGGAACTTCAGAGATCCAGAAGATCGTCATTTCAAGAAGTATTTTGAGAGACTAGGTTCCACAAATATTTGGATATAAAAAAGCAGCCGAATCGGCTGCTTTTTCTGTTTTAATCTATTTTACATTTTGACCTATCTTCTTCCGAAGTCAAACTTATAAGTAGCCCCGGCCATTACTTGTAGCCCAAGCACAGGGTAATCCATCCATTTTTCATAGTTTTCCCCCAGGAGGTTATTCCCCCGTGCGAATATGGACAGGCGGTCGTTGAACCTGTAACCTATATTGGCATTCAGGTCGAGATAACTGTTGAGGGTGTAGATCTCCTCGTCAACAGCCACTATGGCCTGTTGATTTCCAAAGGTGTTTTCATCCTTACGCTCTCCCACGAAAAAGATATTGGCTCCTGCGAACCACTTTTCAGTGATCTGGTAATCTGCCAACAGATTTGCCTTAAAATCGGGCAGGTTCCAGGCTTCTGCCTCGTCCTCTGTATCATACACGAAATATTCCCCGTTGATGCGAAGGTTTAATTTACGGTTCACATCAAAGTTGAGCTCCCCAAATGCAGAGATCGTCTTCACCTGGTCATATACCACTCCAAAGGAATTACCGTTGGCGTAATCTTCATTATTACTAGCGGTGTTTCGCTGGTATGCCTTAAATAAGGGTTTCATGTCTTCTGAAATGTAAGATCCTTTGATATTGAACCCAATACTGTTAGACAATTTTCCTTTCGCTCCTATATACGCATTAGATTGTTGATCTGTAGGTCTAATAACTAAAGTAGGAGCTACAAAGGGGTTCTTTTGAGCAAGGTCGTAATAGGTATTTTGCTTAAGACCGCCTTCTAAACCGGCATAAGCGATAAAATACTCTCCTGCCATTCTATAACTGGCAGTGACCTTAGGATAGACGTACACATTCGCATCGCTGTTTTCCATGTCCATACTGTAAAAAACGGCCGCTCCCAGGTTAAAGCTCAGATCATCTCTCAGCACCAGCAGGCTGGAATCAAGCCCCAGGTTTAAAAAACTGTAATTAAGGCCTGCTTCTGTAAGAAATGTACGATCAAAGCTGCCGTTGACATAATCTACCATTACATTGGTATTGAAAAGTTCTCCGCCAATAGGTAGTTCCAATGTTGGTTTAAAGGTGATATGATGTTCCACAGAATTATAATCGTCTCCGAAGAACCGGTATTTCGTTTTTGCGCGGTCGAAAAAAGAATCCTCCAGATTCACCTCGCCCCCTGCGTATACGCTGTAATAATTGTGAAGCGGATCAATATCGGGAGTGGCCGTTATTACAGAAGAAGGAACTCCATACCAATTGACCAACTGGTGCTCCACTCCAAAGTCTGTGTTCCAGTGCAGCTTTCTTTTACGGGAGGAATAATTCAGGTTGAGTTCTGTGTCGTAATAATGATCGTCAAGTTCCACCCCGTCAATGCCTCCCTGGGCAGAGTTGTGGGTAAGGAAAATTCCGAAGTTATCTGTTCTGTTCACCTCAAGTTTACTGTAAAACTCTGCAAGCACACTGGTATAGGTACCAAATCCAAGGGTAAAGTAATTATCATAAACCTTTGGCGGTCTCTCGCGCTCCAGGCCTGCTGCCCTCCCCTTCGCGGGGGAAAAGGTAGAAGCGACGGGTACTGAAAAAATGCTGTACTGTACCTGCTTTTTTTGCAGGTCGATCGAATCTGTTATAGCCGGCTTCTCCTTTATTTTATACGCATCACGAACGCTGGGGGTGTACGGTTTTACCACTACAATAGAGTCGCTTTTGATCTCCTGCGCAGCAAGAAACCCGGTAAAGCAGAAAAATATGATAAATATACCGTTCCTTAATGAGTTGATTTTCATGGAAAGATTTGGTTTATTTTTTATTAATTGTTGGTTTCTACAGAGGCATTGGTTTTAGCCTGTTCAGCTTTAATACGGGCCAGCTCCTGTTTTGCCTCTTGCACCACCTCGGGGAACTGGGAGAAATTCTTCACCACGTTCTCCAGGATATAGGTTGCCTGGTAAGCATCCTCTAACTGGTAGAAGTTTTTACCCATAAGCACCAGGCCTTTCGCACCATATAATTTATAGCCCGAATAGTCTTTGGCCAGCTTTTGTACCGCATCATTGGAACCTTTGTAATTGCCTGCCTTGTGCTTAAAGTAGGCATCGTAATAGAGTGCCTCGGCAGCCAGTTCACCTGTCGCGTTTTTCTGAACTTCGGCATAAGCCTGCTTCGCCCTGGCCTCGTTCCCGGTCTTGATGGCGGCACGGGCAATAATGACCTGCGCATCGTTCTTCGCCTCCTTCTCCGCTTCAGGATTCGCCAGCACTTTCTCTGCATAGGCCACCGCTTCGTTATACCTGTTTTCCTGCAAATAGGACTTCATCAGGTTTGACTGGGCAAAAATCACATTCTGAGGGTAAGACGCCCCAGATTCCAGGCGTTTAAGTACAGGAATGGCTTCGGAATAATTCTTATTTCCGAGATATACTTCAGAAAGGCGGGCTAAAGCCTGCTCCATATGCTCGCTGCTGCCCCTTTCAATAACAAACCGGTAATGCGGAATGCTCTTCTGCCTGTTCCCTTCACGGAAGTACAACTGTGCAAGGTAGAAGTTGGCATCTACAGCATGCAATCCATTAGGGAAAGAATTCAGGTATTTTTCCAAAGAAGTAATAGCCTGCTGGGTGTTGTTCTCCCTGTACTGCTTTTCGGCAGCTTCAAATGTAGTGTTGTCGAGATCGGCATCGGTCACTTCTACAAAATCCAGGTTCCTAACCCAGGCAGCATACTCGTCTATACGATCAAGATCGATGTAAACCAGTCGAGCTGTTTGTACGGCCTGTGCAGCTTCAGGAGAATTTGGATGTTCTGTTACCACTTTTTTCAGCTTATCCAGTGCCTGGTTCCCGCGGTCATTGTTGTAGTGGATCAAGCCCTGCTTTAAAAGGGCTTTAGGAACCAGCGAGCTCTCCGGAACATCTCTGATCAGCCTGTCATAAGCTTCCAGTGCTCGGGTATTATTATTCATGGAAACATAAGTATTTCCAAGTTCGTAAGCCGCGTCATCCCTGTAAGGGGAACGCGGATACCTGCTCAAAAATTCATTCAGCGCCTCAATCTTGGTCTGGTTGCGGTTTACGAATCCGTAGCTGATGGCTTTTTGAAAAGCCGCGTAATCATTTTCTGCACCATTCAGCGAGATTGCCGAATTATAAGCCTCCATAGCCGGCCAGTAGTCGCTGTTCACAAAATAGCTGTCCCCCAACCGCACAAAAGCATCATTGCGCCGCACCCTGTCTTTATCTGCATTGGACGCGAATCTTTTAAAATAATCGATCGCGCGATCATATTCCCTTTGCTTGAAATAAGCATATCCTATATTATAATCAAGATTTTCCCTTTCTGAAGCCTCTTTCGCACCACTCATTCCGCTGAATTCCCGGTATCCGATCAATGCCTCCCTAAAATTCCGAAGGTTGAAATCGCTTTCAGCCTTCCAGAAGGTCGCCAGGGCCGTAAAACGGGGATCCCGTCTTTCGCTCAGCGCTTTTTCAAAAAACTCCTTTGCTTCTGCAAAATTTCCTTCGTCAAACAATTCAATTCCGCGGTAGAGAGCTACCTGCTGGTACACCACATTGTTCTGGAAATTGCGGTTGCCCTGCAGCAGTCGCATCGCTTCTTCGTAGTTCTTGGTAGTGATAAATGAATTGATCAATAGTTCGTTGATCTCTTCCTTCGCAGGCGAATTGGGATATTCCTCCAGGTAATTCATCAAAACCTGGGGCACACTGGTATAGTTATTCCCAATTTCATAACTCAATTTGGCATAGTTCAAGGCCGCGTCTGCCTGGATCTCCTTGTTGAAATCCATCTCGCTGGCATTTTTAAAAGCGTTAAGAGCCTGCTGTTTTTTATCGGTTTTCAGGTAGGATTGGGCGAGGTGGTAATACGCATTTTGCGCAACGGCGTTGTCGCCTCCTATGATCTTGTTGAATTCAGAAATCGCCTTCTCAAAATCTCCCTGCTGAAAGTAAGCGTAGCCCAACTGGTAATAATCGGTATTATTCCATTTTCCCCGCTGCCCTTTGTATTCTGTGAGGTACGGAATGGCTTTTTCATATTCGCCGAGGTTGAAGTAGCTTTCCCCAATGATCTTGTTCAATTCTGAAAGATCTTTTCGATTCGCCCTTGGCAGCTGCTCCAGCGCCAGTTCAATGGCTTTTTCGAAATCCCCCTGTTTGAAATTCATATCGGCCTGGAAATAGGAAAGATCCTCCCTGTATTTCTCTTCCTCCCCTACGTCTTCAAAAAGTTCCTGTGCCTGCCGGTAATCATCCCCCTCATAAGCCATGAAGCCAAGGTAGTATTTTGCCTGGGAACCGTATTTTTTGGAATTCTTTACCTTTTCGAGATATTCCTTGGCCTCCTCAAAATCATTTCCCTTAAAAAATGCGTATCCATTATTAAAATAAAAACGTTCTTTTTCTGAACGGCTTAGGTTACTCTGGTCTACTGTATCATACCATTTTCTGGCAAGGCTATATTTTCCGGTCTCGAAATAGTAATCGGCAACATCCAAAAAAGCCGCATTCGTTTTGGTGCTCGTTGGATAGCGCTCCACAAAATCCTCCATCAGTTTATCAGCTCCGGGTTGATTGAGTCTTATGGCAGCATTAGCAATATAATAGGCACTGTTGGCTTTGATCCTTTCATCTTCCACCTCATCCTGAACTTCATTGAACAGGGTTTGCGCAGCCAGGTACTGCCCGTTATTATAGAGCTCAAGGGCCCTGTTATAGTTTACCAGCTCATTGGTGTGGATGGCTGACTGCTGCGGAAAAACTGAAATTGAAAGAAAGAGAAAAACAACAAAAAGATAGGTTTTGTTCTGTATCATTCGAGGGTCAGGTTTTGTTGATGAATCAAAGATATAAGAAACTCTTTGGTATTAACGTCAATATTGTAAGATAAATTATATGCTTTGGCCAAATGAAAGCTAAAAATTTCTTCGGAAAAATCCTTCAGGAAAAATATAACTTTCCTGATTATTTACGTTCTCTTTCTTACTTTTACCTCTCTAAAACAGATTTTTCATGTCCAACACGGTGCTGCACCTCAAAGACGCTTCCATTTATCAACGGGAGACGCTCATTCTTTCTGAAGTAAATATCGAGATACAAAAAGGGGAATTTGTTTACCTCATCGGGAAAACCGGAACCGGGAAAAGTAGTTTTATGAAAACCCTGTACGGCGACCTGCCTTTAACTGAGGGAGAAGGAACCATTGTAGATTACGATCTGAGGACATTGAAGGAAAAAGATATTCCGTTCCTTCGCCGAAAACTGGGCGTGGTCTTCCAGGATTTCAAGCTCCTGAATGATCGCAACGTAAATGAAAACCTGCTTTTTGTTCTGAAGGCTACCGGCTGGAAAGATCGTGCTTCCATGGACAGTAAAATAGCCGAAGTACTGAAGAAAGTAGGAATGGAGACCAAGGGCTTTAAGAACCCGTTCCAGCTTTCAGGTGGGGAACAACAGCGTATCGCCATTGCCCGAGCCTTATTGAACGATCCCGAACTCATCCTGGCCGATGAACCTACCGGGAACCTGGATCCGCAGACTTCTGTAGAGGTCATGGAAGTACTGCAACAGATCAGCAAGAACGGAAAGACCATCCTTATGGCCACCCACGACTACGCACTGCTGCTGAAATATCCTTCTAAAACCCTCAAGTGCGACGGACAAAAGGTTTTTGAGGTGGTACAGAAAACGGTTTAAACCTTTTCTGTCATTCAGAACGAAGCGCAGCGAAGTGAAGAATCTACCCGATTCCTCCTGCCGTCGGAATGACATGCGTTTAATAAAAAACCTCCCAAAAATCTCATTTTTGGAAGGTCTCTTATCTTGTTTTATATAATTCAGCTTAATCTGCTGAAGCTGTTTTCTTGTTTATGAACAAGTAATAAAGATTTACCAGGATGATCGCTGCATTCGTGATGATGATGGGCCAAGAATTCAGCAGCACTCCATAGATCACGAAAAACATACATCCCAACGTATTTACATAGCGTAACGCGGTAATATTCCGCATGAGGAAAGACATCAGCACAAAAAGTGATGCCAGGTACCCAAACCATTCTACGTGTGATATTCCAAGTATTTCCATAATTAAGGTCTAAAAAGTAAGAGCTGCCAAAGTTAGAAAACCGGCA
>CAZVKA010000069.1:0-12942 GCA_964627595.1 uncultured Flavobacteriaceae bacterium
CAGTTCTTCAGGACAACTGGGATCTTTCTGTAAAACGAGCTACTTCTGTAGTACGCGTGTTGCAAGACGAGTTTGGTGTTGAGCCACAGAGAATGACTGCTGCAGGTAGAAGTTACTACATCCCTGTTGATACTAACGAAACTGCAGAAGGAAGAGCTAAGAATAGAAGAACACGTATCGTGATCCTTCCAAAACTTGATCAGTTCTACAATCTTATCGATCAGGGAATGAAAGCTGCCAAGTAAGCTGAACTCCTAAAAACGAATAGAAAACCCGGCTAGGCGCCGGGTTTTTTTATGTTCTTTTTTTAAAGCTTTATAATATTTCCACACTTCCTTTACCCTCTCGTATCACTTCAGGCTCGTTTGTGGTGAGATCAATAACGGTTGAAGGGGTATTGTCACCGTAACCGCCATCTATGACGATGTCCACCAGCTTGTCCCATTTCTCCAGGATGAGTTCTGGATCTGTGGTATACTCCAGCACCTCATCTTCATCACGAATTGAAGTGGAGATGATTGGATTGCCCAATCCCGTGACAAGAGCACGGGCGATATTATTATCGGGTACCCGTATCCCCACTGTTTTTTTCTTCTTAAATACAGAAGGCAGGTTGTTATTCCCGGGAAGTACAAATGTATAAGGGCCCGGCAAACAGCGTTTTAAGATCTTAAATGTTGGGGTATCTATTTGCCTCACATAATCTGACAGGTTACTAAGGTCCTGGCAAATGAAAGAAAAGTTGGCCTTCTCCAGCTTTACGCCTCTCAATTGGGCCACCTTTTCAAGAGCGGCATTATTGGTTATATCACACCCTAATCCATACACAGTGTCTGTTGGGTAGATGATAACGGCACCATCTCTAAGGGCATCAACAACTCTTTTTATTTCTTTTGGACTTGGATTCTCTTCGTAAATTCTGATTAGTTCTGCCATATTTAAAATTTGATTAGAATATATATACTGAAAAATTACGAAAAATTAAGGGCTTTTGATAAGCAGGATTGGAGAAATTAATCCACTCTTTCCACTTCACTTTCGAGCTTAAGAACCTCGGCGCCATTTTCCTGCTGAATGAACAGGGCTTTATTCCCCGGCTTTCCTTTGCGAGTGACCTTAGTGCCTTTAATTGTGGTAGTGATTTCGCGATCAAAGGTATCTTTGACCGTTCCCGTAGCAGTGCCCTTTCCCCATTTCCAGGTTACCGTGGTTCCTTCTCTTATCATCTTCAGGAGGTTTTTCTTAAAATTAAACACAAGTAAACACGTAACCTAAAGAATAACAGAAACTTAACGGTTGAATCAAGATGCAACAATCCAACAGAAAAGTATTTAGGGAAGTACTTTCAGTTTGGCGAATTTCAGCAATAACTTTTTGATCCCTCCATTCTCGAAGTTGATCTCTGCTTTTTTATCCTGCCCTGCTCCTTCAATCCCCAGTACTTTTCCTTTTCCAAATCGCATGTGCTCCACCTCATCCCCGGCTGAAAGTTGTACAGAGGGCACAGAATTCGTTGCAGATGGTTCTGTAGTCGCCGGTCTTAACTTTCGCAGCTTTCGCAACTGTTCGTCTGTAGGTTTATGAGAAGGCGGCGGGGTGCCGTTAACAGGCTTCTGTTGACGGAATTTACTTTTATCAACCTCCCCGAAAATATCAGTATCGACCAAGGGTTTATACTTGTAATCGTCCTGTGGCACCATGTGGTCCAGGAATTTGTCGTCTATTTCCTCAATAAACCGGCTTGGTTCGGCATCTACCAGTTTTCCCCAGCGATATCGCGATTGGGTGTATGTCAAATAAGCCTGCTTTTCAGCACGTGTAAGGGCCACATAAAACAACCTTCTTTCTTCTTCCAGTTCAGAACGGGTGTTCATACTCATGGCCGAAGGAAAAAGATCTTCTTCCATCCCCACAATGTAGACATAGGGAAATTCAAGTCCCTTGGCAAGATGGATCGTCATAAGCGCCACGCGATCCTCATCTCCAGAATCCTTATCCATATCTGTAGCCAAAGCCACATCTTCAAGAAATTCGGTAAGAGATCCGGTGGCATCAGCCAGTTCTTTCTGCCCCTCCACAAAGTCCCTGATCCCATTCAATAATTCCTCTATGTTTTCGATTCTGGCAATTCCTTCCGGAGTTCCATCCTTTTTCAATTCCTGAAGAAGTCCGGTCTTTTTGGCCACGGCTTCAGCAACTGTAAAAGCATCTGCCGATTCATTCATGATCTGGAAATTCTTGATCATGTTCAGAAAGTTCTCCAGTTTATTCTTGGTACCGCGATTAATCTTCAGGTCAATCCTGTCGAGATTATCAATGACCTCATAGATCGATCGTTTGTAGTGGTTGGCAGCAATGGTAAGTTTGTCTATGGTAGTCTGGCCAATTCCACGGGCAGGATAGTTGATCACCCTTTTAAGAGCCTCTTCATCTTTGGGATTGATCAATAATCGAAGATAAGAAAGCACATCCTTGATCTCCTTTCTCTGGTAAAAGGAAAGTCCTCCGTATATGCGATAGGGAATATCCTTTTTGCGCAGAGCATCTTCCATCGCCCTACTTTGTGCATTGGTGCGGTAAAGAATGGCAAAGTCTCCGTTCTTCAACTGCTTCTCCATCTTGTTTTCAAATATGGAACCTGCGACAAAACGACCTTCCTCCCCGTCTGTAAGTAATCTGTTCACCACGATCTTGGGACCATCATCGTTAGCGGTCCATACCACCTTGTCAAGTTTTGTCTTGTTCTTATCGATCACAGAGTTTGCCGCCTCCACAATATTTTTGGTTGACCGGTAATTTTGTTCCAGCCTGTACATATTCACACCCTCATAATCCTTTTGGAAATTGAGAATGTTATTGATGTTTGCTCCACGAAAGGCATAGATACTCTGGGCATCATCTCCTACCACGCAGATATTCTGAAATTTATCTGAAAGTGCCTTCACGATCAAATACTGGGAATGGTTGGTATCCTGGTACTCATCTACCAGGATATACCTAAAACGGTTCTGGTACTTCTGAAGCACATCGGGAAACCTGTTGAGCAATTCATTAGTCTTCAGCAACAGGTCATCAAAATCCATTGCTCCGGCTTTAAAACAGCGATCCACATAGTGCTGATAGATCTCTCCTAACCTCGGCTTTTTAGACATGGCATCTGCCTCCTGCAGTTCAGGATTTTGAAAATAAGCTTTAACTGTGATCAGGCTGTTCTTATAGGAAGAAATACGGGAATAGACCTGCTTGTATTTGTAAACATCCTTATCCAACCCCATTTCTTTAATAATTGCCGAAATAAGCCGCTGAGAATCCTGGGTGTCGTAAATGGTAAAATTGGAGGGATATCCTAATTTATCGGCTTCAAATCGAAGCATTTTTGCGAAAATAGAGTGAAAAGTACCCATCCACAAATTCTTGGCCTCACTATTTCCCACGATCTGGGCAATACGGGTTTTCATTTCCCGGGCTGCTTTATTGGTAAAAGTAAGGGCAAGTATATTAAAGGCATCCACTCCCTGGCTCATTAGGTAGGCGATCCTGTAGGTCAGCACCCGGGTCTTCCCAGATCCTGCACCGGCAATCACTATCATGGCCCCGTCCTTTTGCAATACCGGGGCTCGCTGTGCATCATTTAATTCGGCTAAATAAGATTCCAATATATCCTTCTTTTGAAGCCGTGAAATTAACCAAAAACCACCTAACTAGAAAACCGGGGCAAGGCTTCTTTTGCACAAAGCTGCACGATTATTTGAAAGCCTTTAGAAATTGAATATATTTAGGATTATTAATCACCATGGCAGCGATGCCAAAACCTAAAAAACTCGAAATGAAATATTTCCTGCTCCCCCTGTTCTGTCTGTTCAGTCTTGTGCTTACAGCTCAACAGGCCGATCCCTCCATTTCAAAAGCCGCCGAAGAGATCGAAGATGAGGTCATTTCCTGGCGCCGCCACTTTCACCAAAACCCTGAACTTTCCAACCGGGAATTTGAGACCGCGAAGAAGATAGCTGCTCATCTTGAGAGGCTGGGCATGGAGGTGCAAACCGGAGTTGGTAAAACCGGGGTAGTTGGTATTCTTAAAGGGGATAAAGATGGAAAAGTGGTAGCATTGAGAGCCGATATTGATGCCCTACCGGTCACCGAAAGAAATGACCTGCCTTTCAAATCTGAGGTGAAAACAGAATTCCTTGGCACTACCACAGGAGTAATGCATGCCTGCGGACATGACACTCATACAGCAATTTTAATGGGTACTGCTGAAGTTCTTGTAAAAAATAAAGACAAGCTGAACGGTACGGTAAAATTCATTTTTCAGCCGGCAGAGGAAGGACCTCCTCCGGGAGAGGAAGGAGGGGCTTCCCTGATGATCAAGGAAGGAGTCCTGGAAAACCCTGATGTAGATGCCATTTTTGGGCTGCATATCAATTCAGGCACCCCCGTGGGCACCATACGATATAAGCCTGAAGGGACAATGGCTGCCGTTGAGCGCTTCGTAATTAACGTCAAAGGACAACAAACCCATGGCTCTGCCCCTTGGAGCGGTGTAGACCCGATCCTTATCTCTGCAAAGATCATCGACGGACTGCAAACCATCATTAGCAGGGAATCGAAACTGGTTGACGGTGCAGCTGTTATTACAGTGGGAAAGATCAGCAGCGGAGTACGCTTCAATATCATCCCTGAAAGTGCTGAAATGATCGGTACGATCAGGACACTTGACCCCAAGATGAAAGAACTCATACTTAAAAGAATGCGCGAAATGGTTCCTGCTATCGCGGCCGCTTACGGTGGTTCGGCAACTGTAGAGATACAAAACAATACGGCGATCACCTATAATGATCCCCAACTCACACAAAAAATGCTGCCTACCCTTGAAAAAGTTGCTGGCAAAGAAAAAGTAGAACTTCAGAAAGCAACTACCGGCGGAGAGGATTTTTCCTTTTTCCAGGAAAAAGTCCCCGGCCTTTATTTCTTTTTGGGAGGACAGCCTCTGGATAGTACAGATCCCGCTCCTCACCACACCCCCGACTTCTTTATTGATGAAAGCGGATTATTGTTAGGGGTAAAAGTAATGTCTCAATTAGCGATAGATTATCTAAACCAGTAGCATGAATGAAATCGTTGAGTTTATAAAAGATATCCATTGGTGGTTATGGGTACTTGTCGTCTTTGTCCTCATAGCTGTCTATGATATTTTTATAAACAAGAAGCATACTATCCTACACAATTTCCCGCTGGTAGGGCATTTGCGGTACTTACTGGAGAGCATTGGCCCTGAACTGCGCCAATACATAGTGGCGGGAAACCGGGAAGAACTCCCGTTCAACCGTATTGAGCGCGGCTGGGTTTACGCTTCTTCAAAAAACGAGAACAACTACGAGGGTTTTGGTACAGACCAGGATATATATGAAGTGAACTACGTATTCATAAATAACGCGGTCATTCCGTATAGAATACCCGAAAAGCACCACAATGTGCAGGACCCCTATTTTGTAGCCTGTGCCAAAGTCATGGGAGAACATCACAAGCGAAAAAGACCCTTCAGGCCCGCTTCGGTCATCAATGTCTCGGCCATGAGTTTCGGTTCGCTCTCTGCCCGGGCTATCGAATCCCTTAACAGAGGCTGCAAAAAATCTTATGCTTATCACAATACCGGGGAAGGTGGCCTTTCCCCTTACCACCAAACAGGAGCAGACATCGTATTCCAGGTAGGGACCGGATATTTTGGGGTAAGAAGTGAAGACGGCTCCTTCTCTATGGAAAAAATGGTGAAGATGTGCGAAGAATTCCCGCAGGTGCGAGCTATTGAGATCAAACTTTCACAGGGAGCAAAACCCGGAAAAGGAGGTGTTCTACCGGCCTCCAAGATCACCAGAGAGATATCCAAAATAAGACATGTGCCCATGGGCAAGGATGTTCTTTCGCCTCCAAACCACAGCGCCTTCAGCAATATGAGCGAACTGGTTGATTTTATTGAAGATATTGCAAGAAACACCGGTTTACCGGTGGGAATAAAAGCAGCAATTGGGAAACTCGAGGAATGGAAAGATTTGGCTTCCATCATGAAAGAAACCAATCGTGGGCCAGACTTTATTTCCATTGACGGCGGCGAAGGCGGAACCGGGGCCGCGCCCCCGAGTTTTGCAGATCACGTGGCACTGCCCTGGATCTATGGATTTAAAGATGTGTACCAGATCTTTCAAAAAGAAGACCTCACCAACCAAATCGTTTTTGTGGGAAGCGCCAAACTTGGCTTTCCCGCCAAGGCAGCTATGGCTTTTGCCATGGGTGTCGATGTGATTAATGTGGCCCGGGAAGCCATGCTTAGCATTGGCTGTATACAGGCACAAAGTTGCCATACCAATACCTGTCCCACCGGGGTAGCCACGCAGAACAAATGGCTGCAAGCAGGCATTAACGTGAAAAATAAAGCCGATAGGGTGAATTATTATTTCAACAATTTTAGAAAAGAACTCCTGGAGATCACTCATGCCTGCGGGTACGAGCACCCTTGCCAGTTCACCATGGATGATGTGGAGATTAACCTGGGAGATCGATTCATTGCCAAAAGTCTCGCTGAAACCTTTACTTATAACAAAACAAAAGTTCCCTTTGATTCTGTTGCTACTTTGGTAGGATGTCCTAACTTAGGCGGCTCATACAGGAAAGGACAGGAAACAGATGTGAAAGAGGTCGAGACCGAAGACACTTCAGTTTCTGAACAATAATTAACCTATGTCAGAAGATACAATCCTCCAGCTGTTATTCTACTTGCTTCCCGCAGTAGTGGTAGGCGTGATCGCCTTTTACTTCTTTAACCTTCACACCCGTAACGAAGAGAATCGGCGGCGCTTTTTGCTTCACAAAGAAAACCAAAAGCAGGCGCTCCCGTTGCGATTACAGGCATATGAAAGAATGGCACTTTTTCTCGAACGCATCGCCCCGGCCAACCTGTTGATTAGGGTAAAACCTTATCAAAACAAAAAGGAGGATTATGTAAAGCTCCTTGTAAGAACAATTGAACAGGAGTTTGAGCATAATCTCGCGCAACAAATTTATGTAAGTGAGGAATGCTGGAATGTGATCAAGGCTTCCAAGAATGCCACTATCTCAAATATTCGAAAGGCAGCAGCTAAAGAAGGTATTGAAGATGCTGATCAATTACGGCAAGACATTCTGAATTCAATGCTGGATCAACAACCACCCAGCGAAACCGGCTTGTCTTATATTAAGAGAGAATTGAAGAAGATCTGGTAAAATATCAGTTCTCTGCACTTGTTTTGATTCCCAGCTCTTCTTCAAGCAGAGCCCGGTCCTCAGGTAGCAGGTTTTTCATTTCCACCACCTGCTTCAGCAAAGCTTTGGCAAAACTTCTGAACCTGTAGTTGTGATGCCTGCTGGCCTCTAAAAGGTCATAAATGTTTTGACTGCTGAAGGCATTCAGCTGAAACAGGTAACCGAAGGCATTTTGACGCAGCTGAAATCTCTGATATGGAGCAGTGTAAGAAGACAATTCCTCTATATATTTTTCCTTTTCTGAAGCCGGGACGCCTGGAGTAGCAATGTTTAGTGCTAACCACAGCGTTCGAATATTTTTATCTGAAAATCCTTCTTCTCCTTCCATCATTAAAAAGTATCTTGACCTGTCTTCAGGAAAATTCATCCATAGATTAAATAACGCGGCCTCCCGGGTCACATATGAATCATCAGTGAGCAGGGATTCATAGGAAGTTTTTAATTCCTGCGGAATTTCCTGCAACGAAAGAGCAATCGCCTGCCTCACGTACAGATTGTTCGTGTTAAATGCTTTTTTATAAATATCAAAGACCTCCATGACATCTTCCAGTGCCAGTTGGTGCACCACTTCCTGTCCTATATAATCGTTGACCGGAAAGTCTAAAGTCCTGACTAAAAGATCTCTTTTATTCTCCATTGGAAGCTGCTTGAGGGCCGCTATCTCCAGGTAGTTCTTAATGAAATCTGACTTCTTTAAAGATTCGAGAGCTTCAGAGCCCTGAAAAGCAGACTGCTCCAACCAGTTTCTTCTATAGTTGGAGAGATCTTTCTGAGAGACTTCGGCGATCTCAGCTAAAAAATCATCGGTGGTTACATTTGCATAAGCATGCTTCAAAAGGTAATTTTTAACTCCGCTGTCAAATGCCTTTTTCCCCACCAGCTCTTTTAAGATATGAAGGGCCCAAGCCCCTTTTTGATAATAAGTCAGGGAGCTCCCTCCTGATATTAGAAGAGATTCTCCTTTACCTGAATCGCTCATTTGCTTCAGCTCGTCTGCACTTTGAAACAGCCGCCAGTAAAAATAATCCTCTCCAAAGATCTCTTTTTCGGCCAGCAGGGCATAATAGGTGGCAAAACCTTCCTGTAACCAGTGATGCCCTCCGGCAGCTGCAGTCACCATATCCCCAAACCATTGGTGTGCCAGTTCATGCGCGTTGACCATGACGTAATTGCGATCATTAAACCCTATGGAATCCACCAGAAATAGGTCTGAAAATATCGTTGTACCCGTATTTTCCATTCCTGAATAAAGGAAATCCTGCACCGGTACCTGTTTATAGTTTTGCCAGGGATAACTTACCCCGATCTCCTTCTCAAAGAAATCCATCATCTCCCGGGTATATCGATAGGTAGGCTCCACCAGGTTTTCTTTTCCTGAAGGATAAAAAAGCTTTACAGGTACCCCGCTTTGTGAATTGATTTCCTGAAAATCATAATTTCCTGCAGCAACAGCGACAAGGTAGCTGCTCATAGGGTCTTTCATGTCAAATTCCCACCGCGTCATTCCGTTCCCTGTTTCTACAGAATTTACCAGGACCCCGTTGGATGTTAACTGGTTCCCGGTCCTGTATAGAAAGCTAAGATCAAACTCGAGTTTTTCTTCAGGATCATCAAAACTCGGCAACCAGTGAGAAGTATATTTCCCCTGCCCCTGCGTCCAAACCTGGTACTCCTGGTCCTCCCCATTTGGCCGGGTTTTAATAAAATACATCGCCTGTTTTGGGTGGGTTGAATAAACTATTTCCAGCGTATTGTCCCGTGAAATTTCCAGCGGCGACAACAGCCATAGTCTTTCCAGGTCATTATGGTATTTTACCTGCTTTCCGTTTAGCAGCACTTTTTTAAATTCCATATTATGGGCGTCGATAAATACGGAATCTGTTGCCTGCAGGACATTAAAGGTGTACACCAGGTTGCCGCTAACTTTTCCTTCTTCGGGAGAGATTGTTACTTCTGCCTGCAAGTGCGTAAAATCCACCTCTGTTAGATTCTGGGCCTTCAGCGTAACTGTTAAATACAGGAAGAAAAGGATCAAAAAGGGCTTTTTCATAGTTCAAATATACACTACTCCCTTTAATTTTTTACAGAAGGGGAGAAGAATGAGATCCTGAAACAGCATTTTTGAAGCCGCTTAGGGTTTTTTTTTATCTTCGTTTCATGAATCCAAACCTGCTGCAAACCCCCATTGATTACCTTAAGGGAATTGGTCCCAATAGGGCCGATATTCTGCGGAAGGAAGTTGGCATTCACACATACGGGGACCTTCTTAACTTCTTTCCCAATCGCTACCTTGATAAGACCCGTTTTTACAAGATCAACCAGTTGCAGCGCAACAATGCCGAAGTGCAGGTGGTTGGTAAGATCGTCAACATTAGGACGGTCGAGCAAAAAAGAGGTAAAAGACTGGTAGCCGATTTTATTGATGACACCGGAAGAATGGAACTGGTCTGGTTTAGAGGGCACAAATGGATCAGGGAAAATTTAAAAGTGAATGTTCCTTATGTCATCTTTGGAAAGACCAACTGGTTCAATGGCATGTTTAGCATGCCCCACCCCGAAATGGAATTGGTGGAAGAATATAAAAAGAACCTGAGGACGGCCATGCAGCCGGTTTATCCCTCAACAGAAAAGCTGGCAAAATCGGGCATTACAAACAGGGTCTTTAGTAAATGCATGCAGCAGCTTTTTATAGAAAGCGGCAATAAGTTCTACGATCCGTTGCCGGCTGATCTTCGGGAAGAACTTCATTTACTGCCAAAGGCCGAAGCTATTTTTAACGCTCACTTTCCGAAGAACCAGGAGCTCCTGGCGAAAGCACAATTCAGACTGAAATTTGAGGAGCTTTTTTATATCCAGCTGCAGTTGCTGATGAAGAACTTGCTTCGGAAGAAAAAAATAAAAGGATTTGCGTTTGATGAAGTCGGCAAAAACTTTAGTGAATTTTATGAAAAACATCTGCCTTTCGAGCTTACCAATGCCCAAAAAAGGGTGATCAAAGAAATTAGGCAGGACCTGGGAAGCGGAGCGCAAATGAACCGCCTGCTCCAGGGAGATGTAGGATCAGGAAAAACCATTGTAGCATTGATGAGTGTGCTGCTGGCGCTCGACAATAATTTTCAGGCCTGCCTTATGGCTCCCACAGAAATATTGGCTACACAGCATTACAACGGGATCTGTGAACTGGTAGAAAATTTAGGGATAAAGGTGAAGCTGCTTACAGGATCCACCAAAACGGCAGAAAGAAAAGAGATACATGAAGCCCTGGAAACCGGGGAGCTGCACTTGCTGATTGGCACCCATGCCCTGTTGGAGGATAAAGTACAATTCAAGAATCTGGGGCTGGCCATTATTGATGAGCAACATCGCTTCGGGGTAGCTCAACGGGCGAGGCTTTGGAAAAAGAATCAGCTGCCTCCACATGTACTTGTAATGACGGCTACTCCTATACCCCGTACCCTGGCCATGAGCCTGTACGGAGACCTGGATGTCTCGGTCATTGATGAACTTCCGCCGGGAAGAAAGAGTATAAAAACCGTGCACCGATATGACAGCAACCGCCTGAAAGTTTTCAGGTTCATTAAAGATGAGATCCAAAAAGGCCGGCAGATATACGTAGTCTATCCGCTTATCCAGGAGTCTGAAAAAATGGATTATAAGGACCTGATGGATGGCTATGAAAGTATTGCCCGTGAATTCCCGGGACCAGACTTCCAGATCTCCATAGTTCACGGACAAATGAAACCGGCCGATAAGGATTACGAAATGGACCGCTTTGTAAGGGGCGATACCCAGATCATGGTGGCCACTACAGTAATTGAAGTGGGGGTAAATGTTCCTAATGCCAGTGTGATGATCATTGAGAGTGCTGAACGATTTGGCCTTTCCCAGCTGCACCAGTTAAGAGGCCGCGTGGGACGGGGGGCAGAACAGAGTTACTGTATCTTAATGACCGGACACAAACTATCTGCAGACAGTAAAACCAGATTGGAAACCATGGTAAGTACCAGTGACGGATTCGAGATCGCAGAGGTGGATCTCAAACTACGAGGTCCCGGCGATCTCATGGGAACGCAGCAAAGCGGCATTCTCAACCTGAAGATCGCAGACATTGTAAAAGATAATGATATTCTCAAAACCGCCCGTTACCATGCCTTACAACTCTTAAAAGAAGACCCTAATCTGGAAATGGTAAAGAACAAAGTGGTGCGATTCACTTACTCCCAGCTGGTTAAGCAAAAGAATATCTGGAATTACATTAGTTAATCTCCAGATGTCGATTTTTCTTACATAATCATCGAAAAGCTGTTTCTCCGTGTTTTATGAATAGTTTATTGCTCTACATTAGCTTCAATAACCAATTCTTAGAAAATTATGAAAAAAATTATGTTTTTTATGGCTATTCTTGTCATTGGAGGATGTAGCGTGGAATCTATGGATGAATTTAGCACACTTGATTCAAAGGCCAAGTCAAAAAGCACAGAAACAAGTAATGAAGACCCTATGGGTTTCTATACAGGCCAGAATAACGGCAGAAAATTACAGGGAACACTATCGATTACTAATGACTGTGATAATCTTTATTTGGAGATAATTCCTGAAGGAGATGCACCTGGTGAAGTGGATATTTGGATACTAACTGAATTACCTGAGCTTAATGGAGGTGGAAATAACATCCCCGGAGGCAGCCAGTATGACCTGGATGATGCTGATGGTTTGACCTGGAGTTTCGCTCTATCCGAATTTGATACTGAACAGGAGATCCTGATATTTACAAAGGCCTGGGGCAGTTTCGCAGGCCCCCAGTTGATACAGGATGTTTCATATACTGAATACAGTTTTGACTTAAGTATGTGTGTTTGTGAAGAAAGTTTTGAATACACAGAGAATGAAAATGGAACTTATTCATTTACCTACACCCCAGAGGACGATATGATCGCAGCTGAAATAGTATTCACCTTTGCACAAGCTGTTGAGGTAGATGGTTTTTCTGATGACTGGAGCTGGCACGGGCAAACTATGCAATCCACCATGAATCTTTTTGCCTGTACTCCGGTTACCTGGATTCTTAACCTAACCAAGAAATGCGACGGAAGCACTCCAAACAACAATGTTTGGACAGACTTTAAAGTAAATGATATTTCAAAAAAAGGAGAACTTGATAATATTGTACAGACCTGTCAGTAATTTTTAGTTTTAGAATTTAATAAGGGGCTTCGGCCCCTTTTCTTTTTTCTATACTTTTTATCTGGGGGAATACCCCCAATTTTTATTTTTCTCCACTTTTTTAAGTACTTTTTTGTAGTTGTTTTCTTTCAAATTGAGATCACCCCGTTTTTTCTCCAAATTAAATGAAAGGATTTGCGTAATTTTAATAGATAACCAATTTATTTTCAGCACTATGGAGTCAAAAATCAACAACAGATGGATCATGAGTCTGGTTCTCATGTTCCTTTTTACGACAGGTTACGCGCAAGAGAAGGATAAAGCTTCTATTGGAGCGGTAGTTTATGAAGAGTACCAACAAAATGGAGTGGACCAGGCTCTCAACAAGTATAAGGATCTAAAGTCGAATAAGGCAGACAACTATACCTGGGATGAGTGGGAGCTGAATAACATTGGCTACCGCATCATGAATGAAGACAGGGA
>CAZVKA010000070.1:0-12560 GCA_964627595.1 uncultured Flavobacteriaceae bacterium
GCTTAAACTATCAAACATAATCTCTCTTGTTTATTAAGTACTGCCGCTAACGACAATTGCAAATTTAATGATTTGAAGCTGAAGTGAAAACTTTTTCAACCTGCCGGCTTCTGAAAATTTCTCCTTCTGAAACACAGATCTTTATAATACTATTATCAAGACCTCATGTTTCGAATCTATCTTCCCACTTTCAGACTCTTTACATTCTCTCAGGCACCTGGATGCCCAATAATTTGAAAGAAGATTTGATTACCTCTCCCACTGCTTTAGAAAGTTGCACTCTAAACTTCTTTTCCGTTTCATCTTCAGTCCCTAAAATGGTAACGTTCTGATAAAAGCTGTTGAATTCCTTCACCAGGTCATACGTGTAATTGGCAATCAAAGCAGGACTATGATTTTCAGCGGCCAATAGTACTGTTTCTGGATACAGCTGAAGCTGTTTGATCAACTCCTTTTCCTTATCATTCAATTTATACTCTGTAACCGGCTTGCTGTAGTCAAATTCTGCCTTACGAAGAATGGACTGGATCCTGGCATAGGTATACTGGATAAACGGCCCTGTGTTCCCCTGAAAATCTACCGATTCTTCCGGATTAAAAAGTATCCTTTTCCTCGGATCGACCTTCAGGATGTAATATTTTAAAGCGCCAAGACCAATGATCCTATACAGCTCATTTTTGTCTTCTTCAGAATAACCATCAAGCTTTCCAAGTTCTTCAGAAATATCTTTTGCCGTAGATACCATCTCTGCAATAAGATCATCAGCATCCACCACAGTACCTTCCCGGCTCTTCATTTTTCCTGAAGGCAGATCTACCATTCCATAGCTTAGATGGTACAAATTATCAGCCCAATCAAAACCAAGTTTCTGGAGGATCAAGAAAAGTACCTTGAAGTGATAATCCTGCTCGTTCCCCACGGTGTACACCATCCCGTTAATAGCAAAATCCTGCACCCGCTGAATCGCTGTACCTATGTCCTGGGTCATGTAAACGGCAGTACCGTCGCTCCTCAACACAATCTTTTCGTCCAGGCCTTCATCGGTAAGATCTATCCACACACTGCCATCTTCCTTACGGTAGAAAACCCCTTTTTCCAGACCTTCGGCCACAACATTTTTCCCTAGCAAATAGGTTTCACTCTCATAGTAATTCTTATCGAAATCCACTCCAAGTTTCTGATAAGTTTCCTCGAAACCATCATAAACCCACTGGTTCATGGTTTTCCAGAGAGAAACCACTTCTTCATCTCCCGCTTCCCACTTGCGCAGCATATCCTGGGCATCTTTTAAAATGGGGGCTTCGGCCTTTGCTTCTTCTTCTGTTTTTCCCTGGGCCAATAGGTAAGAAACCTCTTCCTTATACGCCTTATCAAATTTTACGTAAAAATCACCCACCAATTTATCCCCCTTCAGGCCTGAAGTTTCAGGGGTTTCTCCATGTCCAAATCGTTGCCATGCAAGCATGGATTTACAGATGTGAATTCCGCGGTCATTGATGATCTGGGTTTTATACACCTTCTTTCCTGCAGCTTTCAGAATTTCAGCAACAGAATATCCCAATAGGTTATTCCTAATATGTCCTAAATGCAGGGGTTTGTTCGTGTTTGGTGACGAATACTCTACCATGATGGTTTCACTTCCTGCAGGTAAATGACCAAATTCAGGGTTTTCTTTCATGCTTCGGAAGAAATCCAGGTAATAATCATCTGCCAGCACAATGTTTAAAAAACCCTGTACTACATTATATTTTTCGATCTCCCTGTTATGTTCAACCAGGTACTGTCCTATAGACTCCCCCAGCTGTACGGGATTTGTCTTCACCTGCCGAAGCATAGGAAAAGTGACCAGAGTAATATCCCCTACAAAATCTTTTCGTGTAGCCTGAAACTCTACATTTTCCAAATCTACATTATATATGTTCTTAACCGCTTCTTTTACCTGTCCTGCAAGTATTTTCTGAACGTCCATTCTTTGATAGTTTTTGATCCTTTCTGCTTTTTGGCAGGGAAGCGCAAAGATAATAGAAAAATCAGCTTCGTTAAAGGCTTTGCCCGCAAATGCTTATCTTTATAAAAAAAGAAAATGCTACTGAATCTTTCTCACGATCTCGCCGATAAAAAAGAAATCATTTCAACTGAAGTGGGCAAACCCTTTGACCTGGAGCTTCGAAAAAAACTTGATGGGACCGTGTTGGCAGACCTGCCGGTAACAGCTGCCAGTATAGACCTGTACAATCTTATGGTTTTGAACAAGGAAGAGGTACGATGCAGTATTGAGATGCGACCCAAAGGAGTTGTCATTAGTTTCAGGGCCCATCTGGATATGTATTCCCTGGTTATTCCTTTTTATAAACTAAAGATCTATAAAGGGCGGGCTGAGGAGTATTCATTTTATAAAGATCATTATTTTATCAAGATCTGGGCAGGAGCAAAAGATGCTGACACCCATAAATTCGTAAAAAAGCTAAAGAATTATCAGGCCGACAATGCTCATCCCAGGATCGAAGATTTCCTATAAAAAAAGCCCTTTTTCAAGGGCTTTAGTAATTTATTTCTTGGGAAGAAAAACTTCGGCAAGCATACAGCGGGCACTGCCGCCACCACAGGTCTCAATAGTTTCGAGATCGCTGCTTAATATCTCGCAATGCTTTTCAATAGCCGCTACCTGGACGGGTAGCAGACTCTTACGGGCAGATTCACTCATGACAAGATATTTCTTTCCGTCTTTTCCGGCTACCTGTAACATATTCCCGGCATAATGATGCATCTGGGCTTCGGTGATCTCTATTATCTCTTTCCCGTCTGACTTTAGATGTTTTACCACATTTTTTCGCTCCTTGGGGTCATCAATGGAATCAAGACAGATCACGGCGAAATTCTCTGCCAGGCACATCATCACATTCGTATGGTAAATAGGCATTCTTTTTCCACCCACATCCTGATAGGCATTAAAGACCACCGGGGTGAATTCCAGGTCTTCACAAAACTCGATCAATAATTCCTCACTGGCACGTGGAGAAAGGGCACAATAAGCTTTTTCATTTACCCGGTCCAGGATCATGCTCCCCGTTGATTCCAGGAAAAGCTCTTCATCCTCGGCACTGGTATAATCTATAACATTATCTATGTGGTAACCTTCCTCTTCGATCTTTTCAAAAACTTCAGCCCGTCTTTCTCTTCGGCGGTTTTCAGCGAAAAGAGGATAAAGAACAGCAGTGGCATTTTCGTGAAAGGTTACCCAGTTGTTAGGGAAAATAGAATCGGGCGTATCCAGCTTCTCATCATCGTTCACCACGATCACGTGAACTCCAACTCCTCTCAATTTTTCCACGAAAGCATCGAATTCCTCCTGAGCTTTCCTGTTGATCTTTTCATTGGCAAGCTGCAGGCCTTCCTGAAAATAGTTATTTACTGCGGTTTGCTCATTCATCCTGAACGCCACCGGGCGCACCATTAATAATGTATCTGTAATTTGCTTCATGTATTGTTTTTTCAATCCCGTATTAGGGGAAGGGTTGAACATCTCAACAAACCTTCCTGTTTTGCGATTTCAGCGTATGGAACTTCCTCTACGGTCATCCCCTGCTCTCTTAGCCAGTTGTTAAGACGTGTAAAATTCTTTTCTGATATCACTACATCTTCAGAAATGGAGAAAACATTGGAATTCATGTTATACATCTCATCCCGGGTAATCTCAAAGACATTTTCCTTTCCGAAGAAATCCACCAGCCACTGGTATTCATCTTCATTGAGGAAACCTCCTTTGTAGATGATCGCCTTATCCTTACCAACAGGCTGAAAACAGCAATCCAAATGCAAGGCATTATCCCGCGGTTCAATATTGGATTTCTTAAGGTTGAAAGATTTCACCTTTTTATGAGGAAACAATTCTTTCAAGTACTCAATTGCTTTCATGTTGGTTCGGGCAGTAATATAATCTGCATAATCCTGTTCATAATAGGTACCCACAAAGAGGTAATCGTTGTGCAACATGACATCCCCACCTTCCACGTGGGCATCTTCAGGCAGTTTGATCACTTTATCAGGATCTATTTTTTGAATCACATGGTTTATGGCTTCAATTTCCTGCTCACGATCTGGGAGTATATTCGCCTTCACGAATTTATCATCGATCACAAACCCAATATCCCTGGTAAAGATTTGATTATAATCTTTTATCACTTTTGGCCGATAAACTTCCACACCATACTTCTCTAAAACCTTGCCAACTGCCTCAATTTCCTTTTGCATATCCTCTTCTTTGGGATATGTCCCGGCTTTGATATGCTCCAAAGATTTAGGATCATAAGCATCAGAAAGGCTGGGTGCACCTCCGGTACTTTCGGCAGTTCCCAGCACAACAGCCCTTAGGCGGGAAGTTTCGTTTTTAACATTTAATTTCATTTCGCCAAAATTTCTGCAAATATAAAAAAAGCCCCTGATCTACCTTTGAAATCCCCCGGAAAGTAAGGAGGTACCTTTCAATTTATCAGCCACTTCAGACTAGAAATCCGACTGAGCAGAGCTTCTGAAAAAATAATTCTCATAAGAGTAAATTTACTCCTGTAATCATCATCTACTACCAATCTATAGGCCAATTTTTATAATTTCTCTAACTTATTGTAATCTCTTTCTTTTCCTATATTAGCATTGGCCTCAAAGGACTATTAATTTGTTTTACCTGAAATCTCTAAAAACCACACTTTTACTCGGAATTCTTCTAATTAGTGCAATAGCATGTAACCAGCTAACGCCTGTAGATGAGAATTCAGGCACTGTACATATCAGAAAAACTGATAAGGGGTATGTATTAATCAGGAACAACGAGCCCTTCCATATAAAAGGTGCTGCGGGAAATTCTCATCTTAAAGAACTCAAAGAGGCAGGTGGAAACACCATTAGATTGTATGACACAATAGATCTTAGGAAAAACCTGGATGCTGCACATGCTCTAGGATTAGCAGTCATAGTTGATATCCCCTTACCCAAATATGGTGATGGTTCCCATTTTTATGAAAAAGACCTCACCCCTGCCAAACAGAAGATATCAGCAGTGGTTTCCAGCCATAACGATCATCCTGCTTTGCTTTACTGGAATGTGGGTAATGAACTATATTATCCAACTCTCCATAAACCCACTCCATTCTTTGATAGCTTTAATTCTTTAGTAGAATTAGTAAAACAAACAGACCCAAACCACCCCGTTAGTACCGCGATCATTGGCGGAAACAGGAGGAGACTGGCCAGTGTAGCCTTAAAAAGTCCTGGATTGGATTTTATTTCCATCAATTCCTTCGGAAATCTTACAGATCTAAAAGAAAGGATGGAGCCCATCGCGTTATTGTGGGATGGACCTTATGTGATCACGGAGTGGGGTGTGAACGGTCCCTGGGAAGAGGATGAAACAAGCTGGGGAGCCCCTATTGAACAGAATAGTACCGAAAAGGCAAGAATTATTGGAGACAGGTATAATTCAACTGCAATACAACACTCCAATTGTTTAGGAAGTGTAGTTTTTTTCTGGGGAACAAAACAGGAGAGAACTCACACCTGGTTTAGCTTTTTTTTAAATGATAGGAAAAGCCAATCTTACTACAAGGTTAAGTCGTTATGGAATTTAGACTCCATCGATTATAAAGGTCCAGAAGCCAGCCATATTGAAATTAAGGGTCTTAATGCGAGGTCAAATATAATTTTGTCAAAAGGAGAGGAAACCAATGCCACAGTTTTTTTAAAAAAACCATTTTTGGAAACAGCAGTAAACTATAACTGGGAAATCCGAAAAGAGGCCTGGGCCGAGATCGAAGAAGAACAACCGGTTATAGAAAATCTAATATTGAATAGTTCAGATTCAATAATTAATTTTAAAGCACCTGAGGAAGAAGGCCCCTACCGACTTTTCGTATATGTAACGGATGATGAAAATTATTTTTCGACCACCAATATCCCGTTTTACGTACTAAATCCGGAAAATGGGGAATAACATGAAAAAACCTACAAAAAATGAGTCGAGAATGATCAAGTTTATGATCCTTCTCGGTATTTTTAGTATTCTGAATTTCCTCTTCTTCTTTTTTAAACCAGAACACAGGGTGAATTCTGTTCTATTTGCCATGTTGACTATGGTCATCCTCTATGGGGTGCTCAAGAAATTGTACATGTGGTACAATTATTCAAACATTTCAATACCTAAAACTCCTTCTGGGGAACCAGAGTTTACGGTAGATGTTCTCACCACCTACTTCCCGGGAGAGCCTTATTCTATGATCACCACTACACTCAAAGCGATCAAGAATATTCGATATCCCCATACAACCTACTTATGCGACGAAGCCAATGACCCTTTTTTAAAAGAATTTTGTGAAGAGCACGATATCATCCATGTCACAAGGGATAACCGCATAGACGCCAAGGCAGGAAACATTAACAACGCACTTCGCAAGCATGCTACTGGTGATATTTGCGTGATCCTGGATCCCGATCACATCCCCCAGCCTGATTTTCTGGACCCTATCCTTCCCCATTTTACAGATCCTGAAATTGGTTTTGTACAAGTAGTGCAGTCCTATTACAACATCAAGGAAAGCCTGGTAGCCCAGGGGGCCGCTGAGCAAACCTTCCAGTTTTACGGTCCAATGATGATGACTCTTAATTCTTATGGCGCAGTCAACGCAATAGGGGCCAACTGTGTATTTAGAAGAGCTGCACTGGACAGCATAGGAGGACACGCACCCGGGCTTTGCGAAGATATGCATACCGCTATGCTGCTATATGCTAATAAATGGAAAGCCGTATATATACCACAGGTTTTGGCAAAGGGTCTAGCCCCTTCCAACCTCACCAACTTTTTCAAGCAGCAGCTTAAATGGTCTCGGGGAACGTTCGATCTCTGGGTAAAAGTGTACCCTCGTATCTTCAGAAAATTGACCACCCGTCAAAAAATACATTATGGTATCCTGCCCATGCATTACCTGAGTGGCCTTATTACACTGTTCACTTTTTTAATCCCAATTCTATCCCTGCTCTTTGCAACCACCCCCTGGAAAGGAAATATTATTGATTTCCTACTGGTAATTTTACCCGTTGCAGCCAGCGCTGTGCTGATTCGCACTTTTATCCAAAAATGGGTCATTGAAAAAAAGGAGCGCGGCTTTCATATTGTAGGGGGGCTGCTACACATCAACACCTGGTGGATATATATTTTAGGACTCGTCTACACCATTTTAGACAAAAAGGTGCCCTACCTGCCTACCCCAAAGGAGGATGCCTTTGAGACCCATATGAAGATCATCCTTCCTAATGCTTTAGTTGCAGCTATTTCCATTTTTGCAGTAATATATGGTCTGAACCGGGATTTCACTCCTTTTTCTATAATCATGTCTGGTTTTGCCCTGTTCAATGCTGCCATCATGCTTTTTGGGATTTATGTCGCCATAAGGATAACTAATCAAAACAAGATTCTTCGCAACAATTTGCACAAAAGTTATGTACGTGGTCTTTCTAAAGCAAAAAGAAATTTTTACAGCCTGGCCAATACAGCATTTCTTGTGACACGAAAAGTGGCTCTGCCCACCCTGCTATTAATACTGATCTTTGCCATGAGTTTTAAAGATAAAAATGACCAGTCTAAATGGGAAGATGTTTTTGTTCCTGTTTCTGAAAAGAAAATGAACTTCTATACCGGTATTTTTCAGCCTTCTGCAGAAGGCGGATTAACCAACCTTACCGCGGTTAACAAAATTGAGCAGCAGAATGATCTTAATTTCGATATAATTTCACTCTACCTCGCTTGGACAGATGAAAGCATCAGCAATTTTCCTCACGACCTGATGAAATCTATTTACAGCAAAGAGGCTATTCCCATGATCACCTGGGAACCGTGGGCTTCAACTTTGGCTGAAAACGATTCTAATGAAGAACTAAAAGCAGAAAAAAAAGTATTCCAAAATATCATTAATGGAAAATTTGATTCTTACATCAGGGACTTTGCTCAAATTTTGAAGTCTTACAACAAACCAATATTCCTGAGGTTTGCACATGAATTTGACAATCCGCAGTATCCATGGTCAGGAGCTGGAGATAATACTGCCAATGAATTCAAGACTGCCTGGAAATATGTACACGACCTTATAAAGAAAGAAGGTGCGCACAAGGTAATCCTCGTTTGGAATCCCTGGAAAGCCGATTCAATGGCGGAGTATTACCCGGGTGATCAATATGTAGACTGGATTGGTATTACTCTATTAGATTATTCTCCTCTTGACAATGTAAATGAATATTCGTTCTCAGAACTTTACCAGCCTTATGGAGAAGGATTAGCCGGTTTCACCCGAAATCCTGTAATACTTGCCGAATTTGGTTCCCTGCAAAAACGAAAAGAGCAGCAACAGTGGCTGCAGGCCGCATTAGATTCTATTCAGGTCAAGAATAAAGAGATAGCAGGAGTGGTATTCTTTAACAGTAGTCTCGATAAAAATATTCCCTCTGGTACAAACGACAATCCTAATAAGTTGGACTGGACAATTGACTCATGGGGTTTTCTGAAAAGAAACGGAAAAAAAAACCAGAACGTATTTGGTTTTAGAGATAACAATCCAGTTGTGCTTAAAAACCCTATAACTTCAAATATTAGAGGGGTACGGTATAAAAAGGGCACCAACTGGAAGAATAATTATTACGCGGTCACTAAAGAAGTGCTGGAAAAGGACCTAAGAATGATCACAGAGTCAGGATTAAATACCATATTGATCACTGGAGGAAATATTTATGACCATAATTTGTTAAAATATACTGAAGCAAACGGGGTTCGTCTAATTTACCAGTTCAACATAGATCATTCTATAGATTTCCTCAGGGATAAGCGGCAGTTGATTGAGTTGAAAGATGACATTCTTGACAAAGTAGAAGAAATTAAAGACAAAAGTAACCTGGTAGGATATTCATTCGACATGAACCTGCAGGAGCATTATTTTAAGCCTGAATTATTTCACCAGGAAGCCGCTTATTTGAATTGGCTGCAAACGGTTACCGAAGAGATCAAACGTATTGATCCAAGTACGCCTTTGACCCTGGACCTCCCTTTAGACGCCGGAACAAGCTCCAAGATTTCTTCTTTGAAAGATAGATTACCCATAGACTCTTACGGGATAAAGGTCAAAGATACCACGCATTTGAGGGAGTTATTAAACAAAACTGGGGAAGGAAACGCTTCAGTTTATATTAGCAGTATTGATCCTAAAATACTGGTCAATTATCCTGAGATGTTCAGTAATAAGAGTGTAATCCTGGAAAACTGGCAGGATGAAAGGCACAGCAACTGGATGACCTTTGATGGACTAACAGATTTTAAAGGCAGAAAAAAACAAATCCTTAAAGAAGTTACGGCGCAATGGACAGAAAAGGTACCAGAGACAGAGAACAATTTCCAAAGCCGCATCTTGAAACCTGCAGAACCTCTTTATCCCGGCCAGATCTATACCTATCATGCCAGCATATTCGAAAATTCAGAATGGAGCCTGGGGAAATATAACGAAGATGACTTTAAGTTCGAATGGAGCCTGATAAAAACTGATGTCTTCGGGAATCCGTTAGCTCTGAAAAAGTTGGGATCAGGATCTGAGATCGATATTATTATCCCACAACATTATAAGAACTACAGAGTTTTACTCACTACCAGGAAAAAAGGCAGCGATTTTGTACAAACCTCAAGAACCTCCCTTCATACTCCCAGAATAATTGAAGATTAGCTGCACCATTAACTTTTTGAAACTTACTTCGGAACAGGTCACATACTAAAAAAAAAGCTTCATAGGATCCTATGAAGCTTTTTTTTGAATATTCGATTTCAGCTTATCTTTTGTTGATATCAACAAATTTTCTATGAGTCTCTCCAATATAAACCTGTCTTGGACGACCAATTGGCTCTTTGCGAAGACGCATTTCTCTCCACTGGGCAATCCATCCCGGAAGACGTCCAACTGCAAACATTACCGTAAACATTTCAGTGGGAATACCCATGGCCCGGTAAATGATTCCTGAATAGAAATCAACATTAGGATACAATTTCCTATCAATGAAGTATTGATCCTCCAAAGCCGCTTTTTCAAGACCTTTAGCAATCTCCAGAATAGGATCTTCTACTCCGAGTTGTCCAAGAACTTCATCAGCTGCTTTTTTAATGATCTTGGCTCTTGGATCAAAGTTCTTATACACTCTGTGCCCAAAGCCCATCAGTCTAAAAGGATCATCTTTATCCTTCGCCTTATTGATGAATTTAGTTGTATCTCCCCCATCTGCTTTAATTTCTTCGAGCATTTCGATCACAGCCTGATTGGCTCCGCCGTGAAGTGGACCCCAAAGAGCAGACACTCCTGCAGAAATTGAAGCGAATAAACCGGCATGAGAAGAGCCTACAATTCTTACCGTAGAGGTAGAACAGTTTTGCTCATGATCTGCATGCAGGATAAGAAGCTTATCAAGCGCATTTACAACTGTTTTATTGAGCTTATAAGTTTTCTTGTTATCATCCTGGAACATCATCTTCAATAAACTCTCCACGTACCCAAGGTTCGTATCTTTATTGAAAAGCGTTTGACTATTCTTTTTACGCAGCGTCCATGCAGCCAGAACAGGGAACTTTGCAAGGATCTTCACGATCGCCTTGTACATATCCTCCTCTGAATCTACATTCACAGATTTTGGATTAAAGGCGGTAAGCGCACTGGTTAAGGAAGACAGCACTCCCATTGGATGAGCAGATTCCGGAAAACCTTTTAGGACGGTTTTCATATCTTCATTAACAATGCTTTGATCCAGGATATCAGTGTTAAACTTTTGCAACTGGGTTTCGGTTGGAAGTTCTCCAAAGATCAGTAAGTAAGCTACTTCAAGAAAATCGGCTTTTTCTGCCAATTCCTCAATAGAGTATCCTCTATACCTGAGGATTCCTTCCTCTCCGTCAAGGAAAGTAATGGCACTCTCGCAAGAACCCGTGTTCTTGTACCCGGGATCAAGAGTGATGGTCCCTGTCTCACCTCTTAACTTAGTGATATCAAGAGCAATTTCATTTTCAGTTCCGACCACTAAGGGAAGGTCGTATTTCTTTCCCTCTATTTCTATTGTAGCTACTTTTGACATATTATTTATGGATTTTCGTGAATTTATTTTAAGGATTGCTAAATTACAAAATTCTGTCTTATTTTTTGGTCTATCGTGTAGATTACTTCGCTTAAAGATAGCCTGTTTTGAGGCACTACCATGGAATTCCCTTTCAAAAAGGTTTCCCAGTAATTGAAACCACTTCTCTAATATTCCAAACCAGTAATTTAGTATTTGATCTATTCAGGAAACATGATCCTTATCAGGTTTGGAGCAAAAAAAACCCCTCCAGCTGGAAGGGCGTTTCATAATTAACTATAACCGTTATTTCTTGATCTTAAAGGCTTTCTCCTGTGGAAAATAGGCCACGCTTCCTAATTCTTCTTCTATTCTTAGCAATTGATTATACTTGGCCATACGATCACTTCGGGAAGCCGATCCTGTTTTGATCTGGCCAGTATTTAGTGCTACCGCAAGATCTGCGATAGTGTTATCCTCAGTCTCTCCAGAACGGTGTGACATTACCGAGGTATAGCCGGCATTATGCGCCATATTAACCGCTGAAATAGTTTCTGTTAAGGTTCCAATTTGATTTACTTTGATCAGGATGGAGTTAGCGGTGTTGTCTGAAATTCCTTTTTGTAGCCTTTCTACATTAGTTACAAAAAGATCATCTCCCACAAGCTGCACCTTATCTCCTATCTTTTCGGTCAGGGTTTTCCACCCATCCCAGTCATTCTCGTCCATTCCGTCTTCGATAGAGATAATTGGATACTTTTCAGTCAATGAAGCCAGGTATTCAGCCTGCTCCTCACTAGATCTAATCTCTCCATTCTCTCCTTCAAATTTGGTATAATCGTACTTTCCGTTCTCATAGAATTCAGCAGCGGCACAATCAAGAGCGATCATAACTTGATCACCGGGGGAGTAACCGGCATTTTTTATAGATTCTAAAATGGTATCCAGAGCGTCTTCTGTACCATCCAGGGTAGGTGCAAAACCACCTTCGTCTCCCACCGCGGTACTAAGGCCTCTTTTATGGAGCACCTTTTTGAGGTGATGGAAGATCTCTGTACCCATTTTTAATGCTTCGGAAAAATTCTTCGCCTTTACCGGCATGACCATGAACTCCTGAAAGGCGATAGGAGCATCTGAATGCGACCCTCCGTTGATGATGTTCATCATTGGCACCGGAAGCGTATTAGCACTCACCCCGCCAACATACCTGTAAAGCGGCATATTTAATTCGGCAGCAGCTGCTTTGGCTGCAGCCAGGGAAACTCCTAAAATAGCATTTGCCCCTAATTTGGATTTATTGGGAGTACCATCTAATTCGATCATGGCCTGATCGATCAAATTCTGATCAAAAACCGAATAACCCAGTAACTCTTCAGAAATTATTTCATTGACATTTTTAACGGCCTGGGAAACGCCTTTACCCATAAAGTCTTTTCCTCCATCTC
>CAZVKA010000071.1:0-5348 GCA_964627595.1 uncultured Flavobacteriaceae bacterium
GTCTTGGGTAAAAATCTTTTTCGGGGACAATCTAAACTTTGTATTTTTAAACATCATAACTCACTATATGTTCAAAATAACCACTCCCTCTCTACTACTCCACCGGCCCACCTGTGAGGCTAACATCAGGAAGATGACCGTAAAAGCAGAAAAGCATCACTTACAGCTTATTCCTCATTTCAAAACGCATCAGTCTGCCCGGGTGGGGGAATGGTTTAAAGCAGCAGGCGTAAAAGCCATTACCGTGACTTCTATTAAGATGGCAGAGTATTTCGCCGGTCACGGATGGAAAGACATCACCATAGCTTTCCCCGTGAACGTACTGGAAACCAAACAGCTTGCCGAACTCGCGGCGAAGATCGACCTCAAGATCTTTGTGAACAGTGAAACTACAGCGAAACTTCTAATGGAGCAGTTGCAAAGTCCGCTCAAATTTTATATCGAAGTTGATGCGGGAGATGGACGTTCGGGCGTAGATGCGGGAAACTTTTCAGAGATCTCAAAGATCCTCGTAACAGTGCGCGACTCTCCCTTAAAATTCCAGGGTTTTTATACACATCCTGGGCATACTTATAGCGCGGCATCTCCGCGGGAGGTCAAAAAAATATCTGCTGAAGTGCTCGAAAAACTGAGGGCTCTGAAAAGGTATTTTGGGAAGGCTTATCCGCAGCTCAAAATCGGACTGGGAGATACGCCTTCCTGCAGTATTGCTGAAGATCTTGAAGGCCTTGATAGTATTCACCCCGGAAATTTTGTGTATTACGACCTGGTTCAAAACAGCATAGGTGCTAACACTACAGAAGAAATCGCCATTTGCCTGGCGGTACCCGTTGTTGCGGTTCACCCGGAGAGACAGGAAGTTATCGTGCACAGCGGCTGGGTGCACCAGGGAAAGGATTCCCTTACCGATGCCACCGGAAATATACATTACGGATTGGTAGTACGGTTGACAGAAGACAAATGGTCAGCTCCTATCCCCAGGGCGCGGGTGACCAAGCTTTCTCAGGAACACGGAGTGCTGAGCTTACCGAAAGAAATGCTGGAACAGGTTAAAGTGGGAGACCTGCTGGGCATCCTGCCGGTTCATGCCTGCGCGACTGCGGTGATGATGGGCGAAATATGGACCACCGCCGGAGAAAGACTGGAGATGATGCCCAAATAACTTATTAAATCATGGTGTACGTCTAATCTACCCCCGGCTGCACTAATTCAAAGCCGGTCTCTTTCTTTTTTTGGTCCACCATTTTCTTCACATCCTGAAGCAGGGATTTGGCATCATAAATAATTCCATCCTTGATGGTATATTTCACGCCACCTACCCTTATTACTTCATTGTCTTCGGTGAGTTTAATAGCACCGGTACCGTAAAGCACCTTCAGGTTGGCCAGCGGATTTTCTTCTACAATGACAAAATCAGCCAGCTTGCCCACTTCCACAGAACCTATCTTGTCTGCTACGCCGAGAGTCTCTGCTCCATTGAGAGTAGCCGCCATGATCACTTCCATGGGATGAAATCCGGCTTCTCGTAAAAGCTCGAGTTCTCTTACGTAAGCAAATCCGTAGAGCTGAAAAATGAATCCCGAATCAGATCCTGCAGCTACCCGTCCTCCCCGGTTCTTGTATTCATTGACAAAAGTCATCCAAAGCTGATAGTTCTTCTTCCAGGCGATCTCCTCCTCTGTACCCCAGTAATGCCAATAAGATCCATGGGATATCTTGCTTGGCTGATAGAACTGCCACAGCGAGGGCAGGGTATACTCTTGGTGCCATTCTGCAGTACGGGCTCTCATGAGGTCCCGACTGGCTTCATAGATGTTGAAGGTGGGGGAAAGTGTGAAATCAAGCTCCAGAAGTTCGTTCATTACGTCGTTCCACTTTTCTGAATGCGGAGGTGCTGCCTGCTCCCAAAGCCTTCCCGCTTCACTGAACCGGTGCTGTTCATTATTATAGTTGTAACCTGCAGGATAATCCTGCACCGTACGATCGGTGAAAAGCGCCTCGGGCAACCCGTACCAGTGTTCCATACTGGTGAGCCCCGCACGTGCGGAGTGTAGCACATTCCATTTGGCTACAGCCATCTGTGCATGATGCGCTGCAGATCCCAGCCCCAATTTTTTATTTTCCTCAAGAGCAGCTTCCATGATAGCCGGGGCCGCTCCGAAAAACTTAATTCCGTCGGCACCTTTTTGAGCATTTTCCCGCACCCAGTTCCTTGCCTGTTGAGGAGTGGAAATGGGGCTATCGCTTCCCTGCCCAAAAGCGGTATAGGCGAAGATGCGGGGCGCCACGATAGTATTGGCTGCACTCTTTTTCTTTTGATCCAGCACCCATTCCAGGCCATTCCCTGCAGAAGGATCCCTTACCGTGGTAATGCCGTGGGCCATCCAGAGTTTGAAGACATATTCGGCATCGGCTCCCTGGGCTTCCCCGCCTATATGCCCGTGAACATCTACGAACCCGGGTAAAAGGAACATGCCCTCAGCATTCAATTCTTTTCCCCCGGGCTTCAGTTGAGGCCTGCTTTCCTCTTTTATGGCAACCCCGGGATAGCCCACTACTTTTACCTGGGAGATCCTGTTTCCTTCCACAACGATATCCACAGGCCCTGTTGGAGGGGCACCGTTACCATTAATTAGGGTTACTCCCCGTATAATAAGTTGCTGCCAGGGTCCTTCCCCTTCCGCTCTTGGAGGTGCTTTTTCCACCTGTGCAGTAGCATTAAAAGTCAGAATGAATAAAAATAATAGGGTGATAAGAGGCTTAAGGTAGTATTTCAAAATAGGATTAATTTTTATTGTTAGTGAGTCTGTGAATGAGCAGGGCGGCTCTTTCAGTTAAAGGAATAAAGGTGCTGAGATCTATAGTTTCCGTAGGAGAATGTGCGCCACCGCCCATTACACCCAACCCGTCGAGACCATCCACGTATTGGGCTATAAATGAAATATCTGCTGCCCCACGTTTTCCCGGGTCGTAAGCTTTCACTTCGCCATAGCCCAAATCCTGACTCACCTTGTCCAGCACTTCAAGGAGTGCCATGTTCCCTTCGGTGGGTTTCATGGCGGGATAGGAATTGGTGAATTCCATAGTGGCCGAGGTTCGCGGCAAATTGTTCTTCACGATCTCCCTCATTTTGTTGCGGGTATTTTCCTTTTGTTCTTCAGAAATGAAACGTAATCCGCCATATACCACCACATCACCTGCAACTACATTGGTTTTACCAAAGGCTGTACCTTTTGACTGTGCAGGATCATAAGTTACTTCGGTGCCCCCCAGGATGATCCCGGGATTGAAGGTAAGGAGTTCCTCCCCTTTTACATCGGTATAGAAAGAATTGAGAATTCGTGCGGCTTCAAAAATGGCTCCTGCCCCGGTACTTTCACTGAATATCCCCGATGAATGTGCCTGCTTGCCCTGTACTTCAAGATGCCAGCCACTGGATCCTCTCCTGGCCACGGTAGCATAGTCCATGCCCGAAGCGGTTTCAAATCCCAGGGCAATATCAGCTTTCTTCCCTGCCTCAACCAGGTCATACCGACTAACACTCAAGGGTTGCCCAGGTTTTTCTTCATCCCCGGTAAGGGCAACGATAATGTTCTTATCCTTCAATTCCCCGGCTGCATGCAAGGCTTTCAGGGCGTATATGATCATGGCGTTCCCACCTTTCATGTCATTAGCCGCCGGTCCTGTTGCCGTGTCTCCTTCCCGACTGAACCTCTGAAACTCATGATCCTTTTCAAAAACCGTATCCAGATGGCCAATGAGTAAAATAGTTGGGCCTTTTCCTCCTGCTATTTCGGCAAAGAGATGGCCCGCACGGTTCAGACTGTCTGGCATAGAGATCCAGCGAGTCTCAAATCCCAGTTCGTCCAACTCCTTTTTATAGAGCATCCCCACTTCACGAACTCCTTCAGGATTCATGGTGCCACTGTTTATATTCACGGTTTGTTCAAGAAAATCAATTTGTTGCTTTTCATGCTCCCGTATAAAATCCAGCATCTTTTGTTCAGCTTTGGAAACTTCCTGTGCGGGGACCACAGATGAAATAAGCAACAATAAAAGCGGTATAATTTTTTTCATAATAAGATCTATGGCTTAAATATAGAAAAAATTGGCAGGCTTTAGATAGAGGTGTTGTTTAAGTAGTTAAGCTCAGACAGTCTGCTACCCTTGCAAAGATTGCGAATAATAGCAGCCACAATTGATCATATTTAATGAGGTCGTAAGACAGAAAAAAATCTACGTGGATAACCTGAAGAATTTGTAAACAAAACTTTACATTAAGATTTTTTTACTATATTTGTAAAATATACTTTACATTAAGTCAACTATTAATTACATTAAAATGAAAGAACAACGTAAAAAGAAAATCAGAAGATTAGCCGTCTGGACCTGGAGTTGGGTAGCTACCATGGCGATTGCTACTTTTGGCCCTAAATTCATTTGGGATGACCACACGGTTTTAACAGCATTGGCAGTTTCCGTAAACTTTGCCAATGGCATTCTAATGCTCCTGGCAAACAGAGATCTTTTCAATAATTTCGATGAGCTGGAACGCAAGATCCACCTGGAATCATTAGGGCTCACCCTGGGGTTAGCTGTGGTGGTAGGATTATCCTTTTCTTTACTGGACACCACAAATCTCATCGATTTTGATGCAGAAATAGCATATCTCGTCATGTTCATTGGGATAACCTATCTGGTGCTGATCCTGGTAAATTCAAGAAGATATTCATGAAAAACCGGCTAAAAGTCCTTCGCGCTGAACGCAATTATACTCAGGAAGACCTGGCTGACATCATTGGGGTATCCCGGCAAACGATCAATGCCATTGAAAAGGAGAAATTTGATCCCAGTTTACCCACGGCCTTCAGAATTTCAAAGCTCTTCCAGGTCCCCATTGAAGATATTTTTTTCTACGAGGAAAATTAAGGAAGTTTCAGGTTCTTTCTGTTATGGGGGGCTGGCACTCCCTTAAAAAGCAACGGTAACAGATTTTACCTTATGTATTCAACCACAGTATCTGCGCCTGCTGCCTGCAGGGCCCGGGTATGGCAGATGAGTAAATTTCTACTCTCCTTTTCTATTCGCTCTACAGGAAGCTTTTTCCATTGATCCAGATCTGAAACAAAAGCCTGGCTGAACAGATTTTGTGACAAATCTCGTATGACAGCATATCCACCGAAAGCATGAGGATTTCTTCCTTCGGTACTGGCATTCCTGATAAAGGACTCCAGCAGGGAATATAAAGTTTCCTCTGCATAGATCAGTTCAGTCAGTTTTGCCCTATACTCCAGGTCGGCCCCCGATAGTTTAGGGAACTTCAGGTAATCTGCAAAATGTTGAGATTC
>CAZVKA010000071.1:5448-12404 GCA_964627595.1 uncultured Flavobacteriaceae bacterium
TTCTTCCTGAGAAAGACCGTCCAGCATATGATCCTGTTGCCGGGGGTAATTTTCTTCCTTCAGAAAAGAAGTCACTCTCTTTTTCAGTTCTTCTTCGTACTCTTCTTTGTTCTCTTTATCCAGTAAGCTGTTTTTCCAATAATTGCGATAGATCATGATCACTTCCTGCAGCACGGGATCATCTGTATTGAAATCGTCAATATCATCTTTAGATCTGAATCTTCGGAAATATTTTTCCCTGATCTCTTTCTCCCTTGGAGTTAGTCGTTCTTCAGAAACCGTATCCAATACAGTTAGGACTTTGGCGACATCCCCCTGCAAAACGTAAGAATAAATTTTGTTAAAGTCAAAAGCCCCTGTTTCCTGACCAAATGACTGGTTCAGGAAGAAATTGATAAACAGGAGTAGAAAAATCTTTTTCATAACCTGGGGATTATCACAAAACGAAAATGGGAGACGTTAACCACTTCCTAAATATGCTTAGTTATCCCTTGCGTAATATCTTGTCCATCTTCTTTCCTTTAGCCAATTCATCCACCAGCTTGTCCAGATATCTCACCTTTTGAGTTAGCGGATTTTCTATTTCCTCTACCCTGTAACCACAAATAACACCGGTAATGAGGGAAGCGTTTGGATTCAATGCTGCTTTTTCAAAAAAGGTTTCAAAACTCACTTTTTCGGCAATAAGTTCCTGTTGAGTTTTCCGGTCAAAGCCGGTCAACCACTCTATCACCCGGTGAAGTTCCTCTTCTGTCCTGCCCTTCCTTTCCACTTTAGTAACGTAATGCGGATATACTGAAGCGAAGGTCAACTTCGCAATCCGTTCGTCCTGCTTGCCGGTATTAGTCATCACGAATAAATATTTACTTTTAAAGGTACTTAAAATTGTAGATCTTAAAAAAAGGTCGTTAAAACACCCACACGACTAATTACAGGTTGCCATCTTTTCCTCATTCTTGACGTATATCATTTTAATATTAACGCAAAAGGTCCAAAATCTAAAATATCAGATTTTTTTAGTAGTAAGACCTTTTATAAAACAGACATTTGCCTTCATTACCATCTCAATTGAGTATTTCAACACTTATTTGTGAAGGATCAAAAACTCAAAATGAGAATTAGAAAAAACCCCAATAGCCCCACCCGATTTTTTAAGTCGAAAGGATTTAGAATGGATGTTCACCAGATCTCGGTCTCGGTTATATTAATCGTCCTGCTTGCATTCATAACCTGGTTACAACTGGAATTTGATATGGCACAAATCCTTTGGCAGAACTTATTTGGTAATTAAATCTTTTTTCCCCGGTATTCCCGGAGGAGTGAACAAATTTTTCCAGACTACCAAGTACTGACTATAGCCTATATCGAGCGGCAGCGAAGATAAAAGTATCGAGAACAGAGGCGGGGAAAATGGTTCCTCACCTCATCAATCCCGTCGTTTTAATGTACATTTTTCCCAAATGCTCCCGCTGCTATGAAAAAATTTCTTCAAATCAACTAACTATCCACCACCCACTTCCCAAGGTCATACTTCTCAAATTCCTTTAGCTCCTGCTGCCCACCTCACTTTCAAGGACTTATTAACCAACGCTCCTACAAATTTAACAGTGTATTTCATCGATATTTTTGGCTATTTTATCGAATAGTGTTGAATATTTTATACTCTTGCACGCTAGAAAAAATAGTGCTTTTGCAAAATATTCAAATGATTAATATGGCTACAACTTCTACAAACTCCCGAAATCTTAAAAATTGATGGGTCCCTTAATATTAATCAAGATTAGGCTCCGCATTAACAATCAGGCTCAATGACCTGGCTATCACATTCAACAGCAATCAATTATAATTCCTATATTAAAATGGAAGTGTACATTATCAGACTCTTAGAAAGAACTGTGATGTCTTTCAAAAATATATTAAATGAATAAATCTACTACTGACGCCTTTACCGTAATCTGCAGCAACCAAGATATTTTTAAGTTTACCCAGGAACATGGCCTGCATGGGGTAATTATCTGTGATACCGAAAACTCTGGAGAAAACTGGTTCAATCCAAAGCTTGTACATTCTCTTGGCTACAACGAAGGGGAGAAGTTAACCTGGAAAAGAATCATTGCTCCGGGAGACCTGGCAAAACTTAAAGAGATATTTGATGCCCACAGCTACCCTGTGGAAATTTTCTCTGGCGAAATTAGTTTTCTCCACTCAAAAGGTTTTCCTATCCCAATGTTCTATAAAATAAAGCGTATAGAGGAGAGCCTTGTAATTGCACTGAAAAAAATAAATGACTATTCCCATATAGAATATAACTCGGAGCTGGATTTTCAAAAGGGACAATTACTGGAAAAAATCCTGGAAACTGTAGATGTAGGTGTTATTGCCTGTGACAGTAATGGGAAACTGACGCTTTTTAATAAGGCTGCAAAAAAATGGCATGCATTGCCCGCTGCAGATATTCCGCAAACAGAATATGCCAGTTATTATAATTTGTATCACCCTGATGGCAAAACATTGTTCAAGTCTGAGGAATTAGGACTTATAGATATGCTTCAGAACGGAATCATCAGGAATCCTGAAATGATTATAAAACCTCAGCACGGAAAGGAAAGATTTATAGTCGCAAGTGGAGCCAGGCTGTATGATGAAGAAAAAAATGTAAGTGGGGCAGTTATTGCGCTGCACAATATTACAGAGTGGAAAGAAGCTGAAGAAAAATTAAAAATAAGCGAAAAAACTTTCAGAGGAAGTTTCAAAAATGCGGCAGACGGTATGGCGATCACAGATGCCACAGGTACCTGTATAGAAGTCAATGACCGTTTATGTGAGATCATGGGCTATACCCCCAGCGAGCTTAAAAACCTTAATTTCCAGGAGGTGACTTATCCCGAAGATCTGGAAGCAGATCTCAAACTGTGGAATGAATTATTGGAAGGTAAAAGGGATTTCTACCAAATGCAAAAGCGCGCTATCCATAAAAGCGGGAAGATCAAACACATTATTGTATCTGTTGCCATTGTGCGGGATGAAAATAATGCTCCCTTCCATTTCATAACTCAGATCACCGATATTTCCTCTCTAAAAGAAGCTGAGGAAAAACTAAGGATAAGTGAAGAATTGTTCAGGTCAACTTTTAAACACGCAGCTGATGGAATGTCTATAGCCGACGTTACGGGCAAATTTTTAGAGATGAATGACAGCCTGTGCAAAATGGTAGGTTATTCTCCTGAGGAATTAAAAACAATGAATTTTCTTGAAATTACCCATCCAGATGATATTGAAGATGATATAAAGGGAGTGAAGGAGCTGTTAAGTTCAGAAAAAGATTTTATCCATAAAGAAAAACGGTATATCCATAAAAGCGGCAGAGAGGTACCTATACTCCTATCAGTTTCAGTGGTAAAAGACGATGATTCCAATCCCTTGTACACCATTGGACAAATGACCGATATTACCGAACTCAAATCGGCTCAAAAGGAATTAGACAGGATACTGAATATTACTAAAGATCAAAATAACCGTTTAAATAATTTCGCTCACATCGTGTCTCATAACCTCCGGTCTCATTCGGGAAATATAGAAATGCTCCTGGATATTTATACCGAAGAACATCCTGAGGCAAAAGAGAACGAGATCATTGATATGGCTCAAACCGCTTCAGGGAAATTGAAAGAAACCATCAAGGACCTCAATGAAATGGCTTTCCTGGATCCTTCAGTTTCTGAAAAGGCCATTTCTCTTAATCTTCGAAATTCGGTTGAGGATACCCTTAGTTCCATAAACGCACTGTTACGAAAAGCCCACATGCAGGTGGTCAATGATATACCAGAAGACCTGGAAGTGTTATCACTGCCGGCCTATATGGAAAGTATTATTCTTAATTTTGCCACAAATGCCACAAAATACCGTGCTAGCGAGAGGACACCTGTACTGCAGTTTAAAGCCGTTAAAGGGAATGAGTTCATAATTTTGTCTATTGAGGATAATGGAATTGGGATAGACCTCGATAAATATGGCGAAAGTCTCTTTGGAATGTATAAGACCTTTCACAATAATGAAGATGCAAAAGGTATTGGTCTTTTCATTACCAAAAATCAAATAGAGGCTATGGGAGGAAAAATAAAGGTGGAAAGTGAAGTCGGTAAGGGCACCATTTTCAAAATATTTTTCAGGTATGAAAAATCCTAATGATTTATGGATCATTGATGACGATCCTATTCAAATATTTATTGCAAAAAGGATGCTGGCAAATTTACATTTTCCTCATCACATCCATACAGTAAATAATCCCATAACCGCACTGGAGGAACTCCAGGAGCTTTCCAGTTCTAATATCAAACACTTGCCAAATACTATTTTTCTTGACCTCCACATGCCCCAGATGGATGGATGGCAATTTTTAGAGAAATATGACAACTTAATTGGTCGAAATGATGTTGCCATCTATCTACTAACCTCCTCTCTAAACCCTAAAGACCAGGAGAGAGCCCAGGTGAATGATTATGTGAAGGATTATCTTATCAAGCCGTTAAAATTCAAAGATCTTAAAAAAGTCCTTGACCAGAATATCTAAAATTAGCATTGGAGCTGTAAAGTATTGTAACGATTTTCACAATGGTAAAAGAACTGGCAGGAGTCTGTTGGCATGGTTTCTTCCCTTTTAAATCTGCAGGCGAGACAGGTGATAGTAGATGTTGTTTTAATGACAGGTTTTTCATGCCTTGGAATTACCGGGGCCTCCCCTCCTAAACTTACTGTCATTATAATTTCCGTTCCAAAAAATCTGAAAGAGAGTATGCATTTTTATTATTTTGCCCCCTCAAAAAATTTTAAGTGAAAACACAAACCAAAAGAAAGTGGATCTCCTTTTTAGACATTCTTGACCGACCTTTAAAATTCAATCCTTTGGTCTTAAGCAGAACCTTCTTCTTATGGGCGATTTTGGGAGTCGTTGGAGGGGTAATTTCAGGGCTTTATTGGATAGTCCTGGAACTGCTCACTCATGGTTTAGCTTTTTTTAAGGGTTGGCAGGTGATTCCCACAATGGCAATTGCCGGATTTTTAGCAGGTCTTATCATTCACTTAATAGGGGATCCCGGCGAGATTCATTTGATTGTGAATAACATCCGGTTCAATAAAGGAAGATTAGATCCAAAGAACAACCCATCCATGATCTTGTCATCATTGTTGTGTGTTGCATCAGGTGGAAGTCTTGGCCCTGAAGCTCCATTAGTACAGGTAACCGGGTCTACAGGAACCTGGCTGGGTAAGATATTACGGCTCAAGGGGGAAGAACTGAGATCGCTGAGTATTGCGGGAATGGCTTCGGGATTTACTGCCCTTTTTGGTGCACCTCTGGGAGGCAGTCTCTTTTCACTTGAGATATTACACCACAAGTATTCTGCAATGTACTATAAAGCTTTAATACCTGCCTTTGTTGCCAGTTGTTTCAGCTACCTCATTTTCGCCCTGATAATTCATCTTGGCCTGGGTCCAATCTGGGATCTTCCCTCCTATCAAATGCAGGATAAATTTGATTTTGCCTATGCCGTTCTTTTTGGAATTGCAGCTACTGTTTTTGGATGGGCATTTATTTATTGTACGAAATTTTTTAAATCTGTCTTCGGAAGGTTTACATTCCCAATCTACTATAAAACCCTTATTGGTGGGATCATTCTCGGAGTAATAGCTTTTTATTTTCCGGTTACCAGATATTTTGGTCATCACAGTATCAATGACCTGCTTTTGAATCCCTTTACTCTTGAATTTCTTGTAGCCATCCTTTTTCTAAAGATCATAGCTATTGCAGTTACAGTTACTTCGGGCTGGAGAGGCGGCTTCATTATCCCTTTGTTTTTTGTAGGTGCCACATTAGGATTGATCATCCATCAGGTTTTTCCATCTACCAATCTGTCGCTGGCCGTTATCGCCTGCATGGCCGCGATCAATGTCTGTGTAACGAGAACACCCATGAGTACTACCATCCTTCTTGCCACCCTTACCGGTTTCAACTATTTTATCCCTATCCTCTTTGCAAGTTTGACAGGGTACTTTCTGGCTCCCAGAATCCCGTTTATTTCTTCCCAGCAGGATGAAACCTACTCCAAAGTTAAGCGGCAGGATTGACGGTCTGGGTATGAATCCGAAGTTCAAAGGAGGAAAACATAAAATGAGAGACACGCAGGAGGGAGCACCCACATTGGAATTACATTATAAGATTTGACTTTCCCGTTTCAGTTAAATCCTTCAGGTGAAACATCAACCTTACCCAGTTTGTATTCCACCTCCGTTTGTGGAAACTGTATGAAATACTTTTCAACAGGGGCGTTTACAGAAATGTTTTGTAAGATCTTCATAAAACACCTTTTAAAATACTCTAGTATCTATGAAATTGTCAAGGATGTTTTTTATAGCTGACTGTGTTTGCCGCTCCATTCCTTTCACTGACTCCAGGTATTTATCAATAATTTCGGAACGATAATTTTCTTTGCCTGATAAATTTTCCACCTGGTAATGATCGTAGGAACCCTTTTCTACCTCCCGTCCAACTACCTGAATAATGGTATGATGCCGCTTATCTGCTTTTATCTCTTCCATCAAACTAAGAACAGGTTTCTTTTTTCCTTCCAAAACCTGGAAAAAATTCCCATCTGAGAATAGCAGAATACCTTTTATGTTATGACGGTCATTATTTGCCTTGCAGAATTCTAACAAGGAATCGATTTCATCTGAACCCAATCCCAGGGTTGCGGTGCTAACATAACAAATTGCGTATTCCATATTAACTTTTACTATTTAAATATTGATGGACTGCTCTCGATGGCTAATTAAATATACAAATTCTTTAAAATCCATTTGGCATCCAGTTTTTCACCTCCAGTAATGCCGGTAATTTTAGGTTTTACTGCTATAAAATCGGCAGTAGGTTGCTCCTCGTTTACTGTATAGATCCTGCCGTT
>CAZVKA010000072.1:0-7333 GCA_964627595.1 uncultured Flavobacteriaceae bacterium
GCGGAAATGCCATTGCAGATGTACTTTTTGGGAAGTACAATCCTTCTGGAAAACTCCCGGTTTCCTTTCCCCGGGCTGTAGGACAGGAACCTCTGTACTACAACCAGAAGAACACGGGACGGCCTTCCAACCCTGAGCATGTGACCTATTCGGCGTATACTGATGTTGAAAAGGATGCGTTGTATCCGTTTGGCTTCGGATTAAGCTATACCACTTTTGAATATGGTGATCTACAGCTTTCTTCCGAAGAAATGGATGTTGATGGAAATTTGACTGTAACAGTTCCGTTGAGTAATACCGGAAAAGTTGCCGGAAAAGAAGTCGTTCAGTTATACTTGAGGGATATGGTAGCAAGTACTACCCGCCCGGTAAAAGAACTGAAAGCCTTTGAACTTGTCGAACTGGAACCAGGAGAAACAAAAGAGGTTAGCTTCACCATGACAGATGAGATGCTGCAGTTCTATAATGCCGACAGGGAATGGACTTCAGAAGAAGGAAAGTTCGAGGTCATGGTTGGAGGAAACTCAAGAGACCTGAAAAAGGCAGAATTCTATCTAAACAAGAAAAATGAAAAGCTTTAAAAATGGCATTTTTGCCACTGCTTTACTACTGGCCATTCCTTTTGGCACAAAGGCCCAGCAGGTCATCTTCGAAGAGCATTTCGAAGGTGACCGGTTGGACATGACCCACTGGAATTACGAGGAAGGAGACGGCTGCCCCGATCTTTGCGGCTGGGGAAATAACGAACGCCAGATCTATGACCGCGATTATGTGGAAGTAGAAGATGGAAACCTGGTGATCACCGCAGTGAAAAAAGGAGATCAGTATTTCTCCGGAAAGATCAATTCCAAAGACAAGGTCGAATTCAAGTATGGTGAGATCGAGGTGAGGGCAAAACTTGCTGAAGGAAAAGGCTTATGGCCGGCGGTTTGGATGCTGGGCTACGATATTGACGAAGTAGGCTGGCCTGCTTCGGGTGAGATTGACATCATGGAATACGTAGGGCGGGAACCGCAAAGAGTTTTCACCTCCCTGCACACTCCCGCCAGTCACGGCAACACTGTCAATACCAAAAAGGTTTTTATAGAGGATATCGAAGAAGGTTTTCACACTTACAAAGCCGTGTGGACAGAGGATTTTATCGAGTTTTTCATCGATGGAAATTCGGTTTACAGATTCGTTCCTGAAAAATACGATGAAGCACATTATCCTTATCGGAAGCCTTTCTACTTCCTCATCAACATGGCAGTAGGCGGAAATTTTGGAGGTCCAGATGTGGATGATTCCATTTTTCCGAAGAAGTTTTACGTGGATTATATTAAAGTATCCGAATTATGAGAAAGTCTTTAAAAATATCTTTTTTGAGCCTGGTACTGTTAGCCTGCGGAAGTTTACAGGCCCAGGAATTCCAGCCTAAAAGCAACGATACCTTATTCTTTGACGATTTCTCCGGAAGTTCTCTCAATCGGGATAAATGGAATGTTCAGGGGACCGACTTCTGGGTCAACAATGAGCAGCAGATTTATGTGGACTCCTCTGCAACAGTATTCACTGTGAAAGGAGTCAACGCCGAAGGAGTCGACAATGCACTAATTTTAAAAGCTCATTATAGCCCCAATTATATAAACTATAAGGGGAATAATTTTGATTTTATCTCCGGAAGGATCAATACCCAAGACAAAGTAATGTTCACCTACGGTACTGCGGCTGCAAAAATGAAGCTGCCGAAAGGTTCCGGCTACTGGCCTGCCTTTTGGGCACTAGGTGGCGGCAATTGGCCCGATACCGGTGAGATCGACATCATGGAATATGTTGGTGAAACTGATTGGATAGGTGTGGCCTTGCATGGTCCCGGTTATTCGGGAGAAACTCCCCTGGTCAATAAATATTTCTTCCCTGAAGGTGAGGATGTAACCGACTGGCATGTGTATTCGGTCGACTGGACTCCTGAAGGATTCGAATTCAGAGTTGACGGTAGGTTGATCTACAGGGTAACTAAACCAATGGTCGAACACTACGGAAGATGGGCTTTTGATAACCCAAAGTATCTTATCCTGAATTTAGCTTTGGGTGGGGCATATCCCTACAAAACCAACGGAGTGGAAGAACCTTATAACGGACTTCCTGCATCTACAGTAGAACTTATAAAAGAAGGAAAAGCAGAGGTGCTTGTAGACTGGGTGCTGATAACCCAATAAAGACCGTTTGAGCCTTGTCAAGGAGCATTCAAACTAACCAATTAGAATTAGCTCTTTAAACCTCTTCCTTGATTTAGGAAGAGGTTTTCTATTTTTAAAGCCAGCCGAATCCAACCCTTTCAGGGGTCCGAACCCTAAAAGGGATCATCTTTAAGGCAGAGTTTATTTTTTTGATACTTGCTGCCTTCAAGCAGGCGCAGCGGTCTTATGCCTCTTTAATTGAGATTTCTCCTCTCAATAAAGAACCGCTTCAGCAGTTCTGAAGCTTCCTCTTCTAAAATACCACTTTTTACCTTTGTCTTTGGGTGTAATTTCGCGCCCATTTTTCGGTAACCTCTTTCAGGATCTTCAGCGGCGAAAACCAGGCTGGAGAGTTGACTCCAGTATAAAGCTCCCGCGCACATCTGGCAGGGCTCCAGTGTCACATACATGGTGCAGTCTAAAAGATATTTTCCGCCGAGGAAATTGGCTGCAGCCGTTATTGCCTGCATTTCGGCATGGGCAGTCACGTCGTTGAGCAATTCTGTTAGATTATGGCCGCGGGCAATGATCTGTTGGTTGGCCACCACTACCACTCCCACGGGGATTTCTCCTTTTTCGTAAGCCAGCTGAGCTTCTTCCAGGGCTTTACGCATAAAATAGCTGTCGTCAAAAACTAATTGCATATTCAAAAATACAATTTCAAAATGTACCTTTGCCTTTCATGGCCAAAACTATTCTAAATTTCATTAATTCCCCCGCTGACCTGAGGCAGCTTCCTGCGGAAGAACTGTCCCAATTGGCTGCGGAATTACGCCGCTTCATCATTGAAATTGTCGCCACCAAAGAAGGGCATTTGGGAGCCAGCCTGGGTGTGGTCGAATTAACCATCGCCCTGCATTATGCTTTCAACACGCCCGAAGATCTGCTGGTATGGGATGTGGGTCACCAGGCTTACGGTCATAAGATCCTCACCGGAAGAAGGGATATTTTCCATACCAACCGGCAACTTGATGGCATTAGTGGGTTTCCGAAGAGAAGCGAAAGTGAATATGATACTTTTGGAGTAGGACATTCTTCCACGGCTATATCAGCTGCTCTGGGAATGGCGATCGCTTCTAATTTAAAGGGAGAAACCGAAAAACAGCATATCGCCGTGGTGGGAGACGCTTCTATCGCCAGCGGAATGGCCTTTGAAGGACTTAACCATGCGGGAGTGACCAAAGCCAACCTCCTGATCGTGTTAAATGATAATGCCATTGGGATAGATCCCAGTGTTGGAGCACTAAAAAATTACCTGACGAAGGCAAGGGTAGGGTACAAACCCAAACAGGACAATATCATCGAAGCTCTTAACTTTCAGTATTACGGGCCGGTAGACGGGCATGATCTCAATGGGCTTTTAAAGGCATTTGAAGACCTGAAGAAGATAAAAGGACCTAAGTTTCTCCACGTGATCACCAGGAAAGGCAAGGGTTTGAAAAAGGCCGAGGAGGACCAGGTAAAATATCACGCCCCCGGAAAATTCATCCCTGATACCGGTGAACTTTTACCTTACGACACCCAGGATCTTTCCCTGAAATTCCAGGATGTATTTGGTCTCACTCTTGTGGAACTCGCAGAGAAGAATGAAAAGATCATTGGGATCACCCCGGCCATGCCAACAGGAAGTTCCCTTAAATACATGATGGATGTCTTCCCTGAAAGGGCTTTTGACGTTGGCATTGCCGAACAGCATGCAGTTACCCTTGCCGCCGGTATGGCGACTCAGGGGTTTACCGTTTTCTGCGCAATCTATTCCACTTTTCTTCAACGGGCGTATGACCAGGTGATCCATGATGTTGCCTTGCAGTGTTTGCCGGTAATTTTTTGCCTGGACCGTGCCGGTCTGGTGGGGGAAGATGGTGCCACCCATCACGGAATTTTTGACATCGCTTATTTAAGATGTATCCCAAATATGATTATTTTTGCACCGCTTGATGAGGTGGATCTTCGCAACATGCTGTACACGGTACAAGAGGTTGATCTTCAGTATCCTTTGGCCATAAGATATCCCCGGGGTAGAGGTTTTAGAAAAGACTGGCAATTACCTTTCGAGAGCATAGATTTTGGAAGAGGTCGATGTCTCAAAGAAGGTTCTGAAATTGCCGTTTTGAGTCTGGGATCTATTGGGATGAATGTCACCGGTGCCCTTGAAGATTTTTCCGAAGCAAAAAAGATTGCGCATTTTGATATGCGGTTTGCCAAGCCGCTGGACGAGGAATTGCTTCATGAGATCTTTAAAAAGCACCATAGAATTGTGACTTTAGAGGATGGTGTAATCACCGGCGGATTTGGTTCTGCCGTCCTTGAATTTGCCCAAAGAAATAACTACTTTACCCCGGTAGATATCTTAGGCATCCCCGATTGTTTTATTGACCACGGAAAAGTGATTGAGTTACAAGAAATTGCGGGAATTGACGTTAAGACATTAAAACAACAATTTACCACCCTTCTAAAGAAGATATAAGAATAATATTTTAGCATGCCCCCTATGCCCAGATTATACCTAAGCCTACTGTTTTTCATCCTTTCGGCCGGGACCTATGGTCAAATCACCAATCCCACTGAACAGGACAGCATAAAGACCAATACCGTGGTTTTGGATACTATTTATGTTCGTCCTCCTACAACCCCAATAATAACCGATTTTGCCTCGATGGGTCCGCCTGTTGTAAAAATTGAAGTGAAAGATCAGATCAAGGCAGAAAAAGTGATTGCCGATACTACGGTTGTGGTCAGGGAAAGGATATCCTACTGGAAAGAAGTGAACAAGGTAGGCCTCAATCTTACCGAAGTGGCTTTTGTGAACTGGAATTCGGGAGGGAATAACTCCTTTTCTGCACTCATGCACGGTTTTTTTGGAAGAAGATATAAAAAACAATTGCTTAATTGGAACTCCACACTTTCCATAAAATACGGGCTCAATGCGCAGGAAGGAAGGGAGATGAGAAAAACTGAGGACGCACTGGAGATCAATTCTAATTTTGGGTACCGAAGGGATTCTATAAGTAACTGGTATTATTCTGCCAAACTAAGCTTCAATACCCAGTTAACCTATGGATACCGGTATCCCAATACAGACCAACCCATTTCCAAGTTCATGGCGCCAGGCTATGCATTTGTAGGGGTAGGGACCGAATATTCCTCACCTACTGAAGACCTAACGATCTACGTTTCTCCCGTGACCGAAAAATCCACTTTTGTACTTGACCAAAGACTGGCGAATGAAGGGATGTTTGGGGTGACCGCCGCAGTGAGAGATGAGGAGGGGAATATCATCGAGGAAGGACAAAGAATAAGAACAGAATTCGGCTTTTTGGTGAGCAGCGATTTCAGTAAAAAGATATTCGATAATATTGGCGTTAACAATAAACTCAGGCTGTATTCAGATTACCTGAACAAATTTGGGAATATTGATGTAGACTGGGAGCTCAACCTGGATATGCAGGTGAACGAATACGTCAAGGCCAATGTTGGGTCCCATTTAAAATATGATGATGACGTTAAGTTTAAAAAGGATCTTGACGGGGATGGAAAACTGGATACTGGCGGTCCCAGAATTCAATGGAAACAACTACTGGGAGTCGGGCTGGTCTATGAATTCTGAAAATAATATCTTATTTTCTTATTATTTTTTCGACTTGCTCCGTTCCTGCGTGAGAGATCTTCATTATATAGATGCCGGAAGCCTTACCTGAAAGATCTACCTGCTGCGGGATATTAAAACCTAGATCCAGACGAAAAGTATTTATCAATTGCCCCTGTAAATCATATATATAAACATTGGCTGTACCTTCTTTTTGGGAACTAAGAAAATACATTCCTTCAGAAACGATAGGGGTCACCACAACTTTACTTTGAGATTCTTCGCCACCTTCTCCGGGAATCCCGGTTTTAAATTGTCCCGAGAAAATCCCGCGACCATATGAAGCGGCATACACCACATTGTTACCTTTTTTGAGATCTAGATCTGTTACCTTCACATCACTCATCCCATTATAGGCCTGAGTCCAGGTAGGACTGCTGCTTTGAAAGTCGGCAGTGCTCCATATGCCCAGTTCTGTACCAAGAATTACCTCCTGAGAGTTCAACGGATTGGGCAGGATAGCCAGTACCGGAAGATCAGGAAGGTTTCCCTCCTTATTCTCCCACGAAGGGTTAGCGTCCAATCCGTTTTTGGTGTACCATACGCTTTTTACTCCATAATTATAAATAGTAACGTAGATCTCTGCTTCGCTTTTGCCAAATTCCACATCAGATATACTTCCCACAAACTGGGAACCGGTGATGTTCTTCCAGCTAATCTTCGATGGGTCACCATGAGCGTTTTCCAGCCTTAATAACCTTCCGTTTATCAATCCTGCTAATACGGTGCTGCTTTCAGTTTGATAAGGAGAAACCGTAAGGGCACTGATAAATGTATTCAGAAGGGAATTAGTAAGAGAAACACGTGGAGCAATGGGATCACTATTTTGAAAACCGTCGTTTCCAATAGTTTCCAGATTGGCGATATTATCATAACGGTAGAGAGTGCCCTTGGGTCCGTTGGAAAATAATTTGTCCAGATTGCTGTCCAGTGCCTGCGGATTAATGAAAAATCCGTCCCTGTCCTCATTATTGGCTATAAGAGCGATATCTTTCTTCTTATAATTATAAGTAATGATCAAATCGTTATAGACAAGGTTGGCAATGAGGTACTTTGTGTTTACCTGGTCATAAAAGGAATGAGCTCCGTCCCCTCCTAAAATTCCCAAAGATTCCCGCTCGCTGTTCTCTATTAGCTGGGTGCCGTTATCCTGGGTTCCCCCCAGAAAATAATCACCTGAGGAAAAAGAGGATGGAGCTACCGCGACCGAATAGAATTGGGTGGTGATATAATCTTTATCCAGATTTATAAAGACATCTGAAGTCGCTGCCGAAGCAAGGTCGTGTGCAAAAGAAACTCCGCCGTCATGTCCAAATACCGCCTGATTACTGTTTCCGGGCCTGAACTGCATCACATGATGATCTGCATGCACCTCTGAAACAGGGAGGTTTTTAAGGTTTCCTTCATCATTCCATTTAGAGATTTGCTCCCATGTGCTTCCACTATCTGTCGATCTAAAAAGATCAAT
>CAZVKA010000072.1:7433-12368 GCA_964627595.1 uncultured Flavobacteriaceae bacterium
GGAGAGTAGTGACATGGATGAAAGCTGTACTTTCCCCTTTCTCCTTTTTGTAAATTTTTCCGCCTCTGGAACCTGATTCTCCCGGTGATTCAGTCGTTGCTACCCAGAGGTTCCCGGCTGCATCGATTTCAAAATCATTAAAAGAATCATTTTTTAGGAGTTGCTCCCAGGTTCCTCCGTCGTCCTTACTTCGGTATAATCCGCGGTCATAAAAACCGAGGAAATTTGTGGGATTATCGGCATTGGCATAAACATGCGTGGCTACCCCTATAAAGACCTCTGTTCTTGTACCATTGTCCCAGGCCTGTATGTCATTGATGAAGTGTGTGCCTCCCACCACCCTGTAATCACTTCCTGACGCGGATTGGGAGAATTGATTCACATCGAGCACCTTGTTCCATGTATTTCCTCCATCTGTTGTTTTAAATACGCCTGTTCCTACCACATCTCCTCCCGTATATTGCTCCCCGGTACCTACATACCATATGTTGACATCTCTTGGGTCAACTGTAATGCAGGAAATGTTGAGGTTTGAAGGGAGACCTGCGACTTGTTTCCAGGCTGAAGTTTCTAAGGTGATATTATTGTTTACCCATAATCCGCCAGAAATTGCTCCTGCGAAAACTCTCTTTCCAGATTCGTCATTTGGATCAAAAAGAAGAACTCTTGTGCGACCTCCAACATTATGGGGTCCACGGGAAACCCATGGATCTTCTTCTGTATCGCCCGGTGCTTTTAGGGCATTTTTATTCTTTCTTTTTGCCGCTAATTGCTCCCGGAGCTGTTTCACCTTATATGGCTCTGGATATCCAAGAGAAGGATTCATGGTGAGATAGGCCATTTGCTCGTAATACGCATTGGGAGGCACCCCCTGCTTTATCTTTTCCAAACGGGAAAGACCTTTGTCGCTTTTAGGTGCCTGTTGCTCTAAAAAAAGAGCATGTTGCTTCCTCACCTCTTTGACATCTACAGGCGCCTCTTCCAAGCACTGAAAAATGACAAATAGCATGGCAAATACCACTACGGGAAGGGTAAAGAAAATTCTTCTATTCATAATTGGAAAATGCCTCCACACAGTAAAAGACAGGTATTATGGCAAAATACGAAAATTATATTTTAAGGCCTTTAAATTTCTTGAAAGACGCCACTATGTTACTGTCTGTAAGAGAGGAGATATAGCTGCAAATCTTGATGAGTTTGCCATACACCGGCAGCTGTTCATATTCTTCGGCGTTTGGGATCATCTTAAGCACAAGCCGGTTGTAGTTTGTAAGGGAATCACCTTCTTCGGGAAGCAGGGCCTGTGTATACGTATCGAGTAGATGAGAAAGCATCTGGTATCCTGCAATTTCTTTTCCTATCACCTCCTCACTTTGGTAGATCTTGTCAATGCTTATCTTAATGATATCGGTGATTTGGGCTTCATACCTGCTTTTGTCAAATAATGCTTCGTGGAATTCCCCTTTTAGAATAGCTTCTTCGTTCTTCAGGAAGATCTCAACAGCTTCAGTTATGAGGGTGTTGATCGCAAGGGCTCGTAGATAACTTAGCCTGTCTGCCCTTGTTTGAAGATTGTGATATTTTTTAGTGTTAATGGAATCCTTTACGAGGTTGATGAGGTATTCCAGGGCATATTCTTCCTGGATGAGCCCCAGGTTAATGCCGTCTTCAAAATCGATGATCGTATAGCAAATATCATCTGCGGCCTCCACAAGAAAGGCCAGTGGATGGCGACAGTAACTACTGTTTTTGTCGCTGCCTGTAGGGATTAATCCAAGTTCAGTAGCGACTTCTTCAAAGAACTTCTTCTCGCTTTGAAATACCCCGAATTTTTTGTCGGCTATTTTGTTGGTGGGTTTATGCGGAAGGGATTCTTTCGGATATTTTATAAAAGCTCCTAATGTGGCATAAGAAAGTCTTACCCCTCCCTGTATTCCGGGTCTGTCTTCGGTGAGGATCTTGAAGCCATTAGCATTACCTTCAAACTTGACAAGGTCCTGGTATTCTTCTGCAGAAAGTTGCTGTTTGAACCTTTTTCCGTTCCCGTTACTAAAGTATTCCCCAATGGCTTTCTCCCCTGAGTGTCCAAAAGGCGGATTTCCAATATCATGTGCCAGGGCTGCGGCTGCGACTATGGCTCCAAAATCGTTCATTTGGTACCCATGAATGGATCTAAGATGTGGGTGTTTTTCAAGGATCTTTTGCCCTGCCAGTCTTCCCAGGGAACGACCAACAACAGATACTTCGAGACTGTGTGTAAGCCGGGTGTGTACAAAATCTGTTTTAGAGAGAGGAATAACCTGTGTCTTGTCCTGCAGACTCCTAAAGGCCGAAGAAAAGATTATTCGGTCGTAATCAACTTCAAACCCAAGCCTGGTCTCATTTTGCTCTTTTCGAAGTCTTTTGTTCTTATCTCCTTCCTTTCTCAGGGACAGGAGTTGTTCCCAGTTCATCATGTTAAACAGTTTTTCACCGGAGCCAAAAATAGCAAAAAAGGGAAGGGTTCTTTTGTTCCCTTCCCTTTTTCTTGGTTAGATCATGGTTTGATGCCTTTACAGGTTAATGAAGAATTGTTCAAGATCTTCATTTGCCGGGAGTAGGTCATCAATGAAATCAATGTCCTCGCAATTTGAGAGGATCTGCATAATTGCCGTTTCTGTATTGCTGTACATGGATTGGTTTATTTCTGGGAGGTTTATAGTTGTCATACTTCTTTTTTTATGAACCACACATGAGACAATCATCTCCTTCGGCTTCTTTTGACTGCGCGATGAGGGCCCTTAGTTCATCGGGAGACAGGGAAGTTCCTTCAGGGGTGAGTGGGTGGGAGGCTTGAGTATCTTTAGTTGTTTCTTCGGAAGTATTTGTAGGCATTTCCTGTTTCTTCTCCTCTTTGGTGAGGGTGAACTTTATAGCATCTACAGCGCTTTTTGTCCGCAGGTAGTACATTCCTGTTTTCAAGCCGCTTTTCCAGGCATAAAAGTGCATGGAGGTAAGTTTGCTGAAGTTCGCGTTTTCCATGAACAGGTTGAGCGACTGGGACTGGTCAATAAAATAACCTCTTTGGCGAGACATGTCAATAATGTCTTTCATGCTCAGTTCCCAAACCGTCTTATAGAGTTCTTTAAGATCCTGCGGAATAATGTCAATATCCTGAACAGAACCATTAGACCTCATAATGGCATTTTTGATCTCCTCGTTCCAAAGATTACGCTCCACCAGGTCTTCAAGCAGGTGTTTGTTGACCACAATGAATTCTCCTGAAAGTACTCTGCGGGTGTAAATGTTCGAAGTATAAGGCTCAAAGGCCTCATTATTTCCAAGAATTTGTGAAGTGGAAGCCGTAGGCATTGGTGCGACTAAAAGGGAATTTCTCACCCCGTTCTTCAACACCTGTTTTCTCAGTTTTGCCCAATCCCATCTTCCGCTGAGATCTTCATCTTTTATCCCCCAAAGGTTGAATTGGAATTCTCCTTTGCTCATTGGAGATCCTTCATAAGAGGAGTAAGGACCTTCCTCTTTCGCCAATTCCATTGAGGCAGATACTGCAGCAAAATAAAGGGTTTCGAAGATCTCCTGGTTTAGTTTCTTTGCCTCTTCACTGGTAAAAGGCATTCGCAGTTTAATAAAAGTATCTGCCAGCCCTTGTACCCCTAATCCAACAGGTCGATGCCTGAAATTAGAATTTTCAGCCTCTTTTACCGGGTAATAGTTACGGTCAATGACCTTGTTCAGGTTCTTAGTGACTCTTTTGGTGATCTTGAAAAGTTCCTTGTGATCAAATTCATTTCCTTTGATGAACATGGGCAGAGCAATGGAAGCCAAATTACAAACAGCCACTTCGTCCTCGCTGGTGTACTCCAGGATCTCAGTACACAGGTTTGAAGAACGGATGGTGCCCAGATTCTGCTGGTTAGATTTTCGGTTAGCCGAGTCTTTATAAAGCATATAAGGCGTTCCCGTTTCAATCTGGGATTCGAGGATCTTTTCCCAAAGTTCCCGCGCCTTAATGGTTCTCCTGCCTTTATTCTCTTCCTCATACTTCAGGTAAAGATCTTCAAAATCTTTCCCGTGTTTGTTGTACAGGTTTGGACATTCGTTGGGGCACATCAACGTCCATTTTCCGTCTTCTTCCACACGTTTCATGAACAGGTCTGGGATCCACATGGCATAGAAAAGATCCCGGGCCCGCATTTCTTCTTTTCCGTGATTCTTTTTGAGGTCGAGAAAATCAAAGATATCGGCATGCCACGGCTCTACATAAATGGCAAAGGAACCTTTTCGTTTTCCGCCACCCTGGTCAACATATCGTGCAGTGTCGTTGAACACCCTTAACATGGGAACAATCCCGTTTGAAGTTCCGTTGGTTCCGGAGATATAAGATCCGGTTGCTCTAACATTGTGGATAGACAAACCAATTCCGCCAGCAGACTGGCTGATTTTCGCTGTTTGTTTTAAAGTGTCGTAGATCCCGTCAATGCTGTCATCTTGCATGGTTAAGAGGAAACAGGAGGACATTTGCGGTTTTGGGGTTCCCGAATTAAAAAGTGTAGGGGTGGCATGAGTAAAATATTTTTTTGACATCAGCTCATAGGTTTCAATGGCTGCGTCAAGATCATCTGGATGAATTCCTACCGAAACACGCATGAGCATATGCTGCGGGCGTTCAGCGATCTTCCCGTTAAGTTTTAGGAGATAGGATCTTTCCAGAGTTTTAAACCCGAAGTAATCGTACTGGAAATCCCGGTTGTAAATAATAGTGGAATCCAGTTTTTCTTTATTTTCCTGGATCACCTGATAAACATCATCGGCAAGAAGGGGGGCTTTCTCACCGGTGCGGGGATTGACATACTCATAAAGATCTGTCATCACCTCAGAAAATGTCTTTTTAGTGTTCTTGTGCAGATTGGAAACGGAAATTCGGGCAGCCAGTTT
>CAZVKA010000073.1:0-12267 GCA_964627595.1 uncultured Flavobacteriaceae bacterium
AAAAAATAAAGAAGCCCTGGCCAACCAAAGATGCCATGGCGCAGATCTATGAAAAAAACCTTTGGGGTGGTGAGGAAGCTGATTTCTACTCCGGTTTGGGGTCACACTATCCTGAGACTGTAGATCCATATATAGCTGTAGTATCCTCTTTTTTAACGGAACTTGAAACTCCACCCATAGTTTGCGACCTGGGTTGCGGGGATTTTAATATTGGTAAAGAACTGGTGAAGTACTCGAAAAAGTATATCGCTGTAGACATAGTTCCGGATCTTATCTCGCATAATAAAAAAGAATTCCGGGAAGATAATCTGGAATTTTATGCTCTGGATATTGCCACAGAGGATCTACCCTCGGGGGATGTCGCGATCCTAAGGCAGGTGCTGCAACATGTATCAAACGCGGAAATTAAGAGCGTGGTAGAAAAACTATACAACTTCAGGTATGTTATTCTCACCGAGCACTTGCCGGAAAAAGATTTTGAACCCAATAAGGATATTATCTCGGGACAGGGCATCAGGTTAAAAAAGAAGAGTGGCGTAAAGCTTTCCGCTCCACCATTTAATCTTAAGGCAAAAGAAGAAATACACTTATTATCTGTCCCGGCTCCCGGTTTTAAAGGAGTTTTGGTCACTACCTTGTATAAGGTAAAGTAAGACTGGCGGAGGTCCACAACTTTTTGTGGTTTCTTATCAATTTCTCCGCCACAGATTCTGCTTCGCATCTGCTTTCTACCGGAGCAAATGCTCTGTCGGAATGACAATTCTGGTGGTAGGGATTATACATGAATTCTTTAGTCCTGGTTCGTGGTTCTTGCTTCTCAAAAAGAAGAGGTTATCGTGGCTCTTACATTTTGCTTTTTAGAAAAACGATGTGGCTCAAAGGACTTTACATGATCCTTACTTCTAAAGTAAGAAGTACCCAATAATATTGCCCCCAGAAAACAGTAAACCCCTACATATACTATTCCTTCCGGGAGCAATTTCTAAGCGTTACAACCGTAACTTCTTCAGTTTGCACCAAAAATAAATGTTATGTTAAAGCGATGGGTGGGGATTTAGTAAACGTATGGAATATGGAGGTGAACGTCAGACCTGCAGTCTTAAAATCACGGTGGTACCGGTATTTTTTGCGGAAATTAGTTGCAGGGCTTCTTCCACCTCGTATCCCAGTAAGGCCAACCGCTCCTTCACCAGGTTAACGCCTCTGGATTCATGTAATGAATTGGTGGAAGGGTTTGAAAATCCAATTCCGTTGTCCTCGATCTTACACTGTAAAACGTTTTCCGGAAGCAGCTTAAAGGAAATTTTGAGGGTGGGATTTGTAATGCCCGTGGGGAATGCGTGCACGAAAACATTTTCCACAAAAGTTTGTAAGATCATTGTCGGGACTTCTACCTCGTATGGATCGATTTTGGGATCTGTTTCAAATAGTATCTTAACGGTATGATCAAACCTCGTATTTTCTATTCGCACATAGGACTGCAGATATTCGATCTCTTCTGTCAGCAAAATAGTAGGTTTGGTGCAGTGATCCAGGTTGAGCCTGATGAGTTTCGCGAAATCTCCCAGGAAAACGGTTGCTTTATCGGTGTCTCTGTCCATGATATAATACTGGATGGAATTCATGGCATTAAAGATAAAATGCGGGTTCATTTGCGCCAGGAGCGCTTCCATTTTTGTTTCTTCAAAACGCTTCTGGATCAATCCTTTTTGCGCTTCAAATTTTTGGTTTTGCCTTATCTGAAAGCTGTAAATACTGTAAACGGCCAGAAGCAGAAGGCTTATCATCAACAGCGCGAACCACCAGGTTTTCCAAAAAGGAGGAAGAATTGCAAAGCTCAACAGGGGCTGAGTATAAGTGAATCCGGTGCTTTCATCTAACACCTTTACATCTACCTCATAGTTTTCAGGGGGCAAAGAAGGCAGGAATATTTCAGACCCCGAGGTGGGTAGACTCCAGTTATCCTTTGAATGCAGCCTGTACTGATATTTTAATTTATGTGGATAGGGATGAGCATTGGTGCTGAATTTCAGTAAAACTGAATTTTCGTGGTGCGCCAAACGCACCGGGGTCTTACCGGCAGTGGGTTCCGGGGAAAACGCATTATTGTTGATGAAGATTTCCTTGAGATGGATTTGATCTACCAGCGCCTTTGTCTTACAAACCGCCTCAAGATCTACCATGTAATAGCCGTTATTGCTTCCTATAGACAAGGTGTTTTGAACCATTTCGGCACTCCATAAAGGTTGTTCCAGGCCTTGCTCCTTATCCAGGAATATATACCGGTCATCTTTATAAAGCGTTAAGCCTTTTTCTGTTCCAATAATGAGGGTCCCCCCGTATGGCTTTAAAAAAGAAATGGTATTCCCGCGGATCTTTGCACGGGGTATCTTCTTTTTTACCCGGAAAGAGGCTTGGTCATTTACAATAAAAACATCTCCAAACTCATTTGAAATTGCCAGGTCATTTTCTAAGACTGTAATGTGTTTCAGTTTTTTTTCTTTCCAGACATCCTCTTGAAAATAAGACCTGAACCTATTCTTCTCCCACACATACAGGCCGGAAAAAACAGATAAAAAATAGGTCTTATCGCCCTTTTGCATACTGCTCACCACCATGGTAGGAGTCTGTGGATCTTCCTTTTTGTAATATGTATATTTGAAAGCGACCGGGTCGCTGTATATTCTAACACCGCCATAAGGATTAGTCTCTATAAGATCTCCGGTTGCTGTAAAATTGATCTCTTCGGTATGCAAAGGTAGATAGCGGTGCAGCTTCCCAGATTCCTTTATGGCAAAAAGGCCGATGTTGGTATTCACCCAATAGGTATTTCCGAAAACTTTTAGGTCGTAAAAAGTGATCTCCCCGGCCCTGGTGGTATAGTCAAGTTCATAAAAATCATCACGGTGTTTCGGTAACGGTAATTTGCTGTTTAAAATGTAGTTTTCCTGCCATTCTTTTAGCTGAAGCAAAGAAATGTTGTGGTCATTTTCAGCTTCCTTCAGAAGAATGCCGTCGTGGAACAATACCGCAGAAGTGGTTTTAGTACGTGCGAACCCAAGGACTTTCCTTTCTTCGATCTGCCTGAATTTTATTTGTGGATTTAATGCGATTTCAAACAAACCAGCATCCCTGGTGCCCACGTATAATTTTTCAAAATTGGGGTCATAAGCCAGAGAAATAACCTCTTTGCTGGTTATATTAAATTCCGAAGCCCTTGAAACAAGCTGTTCATTCACCACCTCATAAATTCCTCCATTCGTATCATAGATTCCCCAGGCTGCCACATAGATCCTATTGTCACCGGTTTTCACATAATCCCAGATGATCGAGGTTCCCAACTGTTCTAGTGGCGGTGGATCCTTTTCTTTTACATAATCTGCCAGGCTACTTTTTGTAAAGAAGCCTTTGTTACTGCTAAAAATACTTTCGTTATCAATGAAAACCGAATAAATGAACCTGTGGTCATTAACCTTGACCAGGATAGGCCGGGTGGTTTCATATACTATTTTGAAGATCCCAGACCTATAGGAGGGAAGGTAGATCTCTTTTCCATATTCAAAGAATCCCGTAATCCTGAAAAGCTGATCATCTTTTGGGACATCTAAAGAAAACACTTCAAAGGTGTTAATGTCGACCATTGAAACCCCGTCACTGGTTCCCACGTACATAAATTTACCATGAGGGAACAACTCAGTGATTTCATTGTGCACCAGTCCATCTTTTTCTGAAATAACTTTAAAACTGGTGCCGTCATAAATGCTGATCCCTTCCCCGTAGCTGCCAAACCACAGGTTTTTGTTCTTATCTTCTGCAATGGCCCAGCAACTGTTTAAAGCCAGGCCATCCTCTTCAAAAAAGTACTTTAATACGTCGTTTTCTTTTCTAATAACCCCATTTTCGGTTCCAATCCAGAGGACGTTGTTACTGTCAACCAATGAGGACCTGACAGAATTGTTAGGTAGTTCTTTGGCTGCAGAGTAAAGTTTTCCCGGATAATGTTGGGAAAAGGCTAAACCAGACCATAAGAAAATTAAGAGGAAAAGCCTACTGGTTCTGGAGAATGGCATTGATGAACTCTTCTTCTTTTCGAAAAGAAACAGGCAGTTTCTCTCCGTTGGTTAATTCAATTTCCTTGTTGATCTTGTTGTATCTCACCACGTAATTTAAATTAATGACGTAGCTTTTATGGATCCTTTTGAAAGAATTGACAGGAAGAATTTCCTCCACAAATTTCAATGTCTTCGTGGCCATTTTAGTGAAGCCATCGATTCTTTTTATGCAGCAGTAATTGCTTTCGGCCTTGCAGTATAAAATCTGGTTGGTATGTATGAGTTCAAATCCTTCAACAGTTGGGAACGCAATTTTATGTACATTCTGGTCATTTACGTTGAGGTTCTCGAGCAGTAAGGATAATTTTTTCTGGGAAAAGTTCCTTTCGTTTTTCCTTTCAAACTTTTTCACGGCCTCCGCCAGGTCCAGATGATTTATTGGTTTTAGGAGGTAATCCAGAGCACTGCGCTTAATGGCTTTGATGGCAAACTGGTTGTAGGCAGTGGTGAAAATGACCTCAAAATTAATAACCTCAAAATACCTGAAAAGTTCGAATCCGTTCTTCTCCGGCATTTGAATATCCAAAAAAATCAACTCCGGTTCATGCTTCTTGATCGCCAGCACTCCTGAATCCACCGAAGTGCATTTTTCCGCAATATGGAATTTATTAGGAAAATACTTCTCCAGGGTTTTCTCCAGTAAATTTTGTGCATTGACCTCATCGTCAATAATCACTGCTTTTATCATAAAATAAAATTAAAACAAATGTTTCTTGAAAACGCCTTAAATGGAAATTATTTTTAAGTTTTTTGGGTCATGGCAGGGAGATGGGAGAGGAGAAATGAATGATTGGAGAACGGGGATCGGTTAATAGAAGAATGTTCGATTGAGAGAAGGAATTGAATAAATTTTAACGCTAACTCTGCACAAACTTTGGGATCTTCGGGAACTATGGCCTGGTAAGAGTCTGTGATGGAATTAAAACCGGGGGAAAATCCCCATTGAAGCCGGCCAAGGTGTTCCTTAATTTACTGGTTCATTTCCCCCTCCTAATTTAACAGCCAAACCTAAATTTATGATTAATGACTATAGCAAAGTCTGGAAATCACTGATACTCATTAGTAGTGTAGTTTTGGCGGTGTATATTGTTTTAAAATATACTGCCTAAGGTCGGATTTTTTTACAGCACTTTAAACCTGCGGGAATAGGGTTCCCGCTGCTCCTGCCTGTGCTGTGGTTTTTCACTTTAATAAATATTTAACAAATCTTTTCCGAGCGCAAGTATTGAGGACTGGAAGGGAGTGTTTTATGATTTAATGCTTTGTGTTTACAGGGAATAAGCGATGCAGCCGGACCAGTTGCGGTCGAATTTTAGGGATCTAAAGTAAATGGTGCCAGAGCCAACCCGGCGTTGTTCTGCCTGTTCCTTAAAAATTATGTATTTTAGGGGTTTTGTCTTTTATAAGAATTACCTAATAGCATAGAATATAATGGGGCACTCCTACAGAGAGCAAAAACTAACTAATTTACCTACCGAAGAACAACAGGCATCGGTACTGGTGTCTGGATTACATGAGGCCGCGTTGGTGTTGAAAAAGGATCTCGAGATCCTTGCGGCCAATGAAAGCTTTTATACGCTTTTTGGGTCTAAAGAACCTGAAACCATTGGTTTTCCTGTTTATTCCCTGAATGACGGGGCCTGGAATTTACCTGCATTTAAACAGTTGCTGGAAAAAGATCTTCCGGAAAAAAAACAGGTCAGGGAGGTTGAGGTGGTCTATGATCTGAAATATTTTGGAAAGTTTAAATGTCTTGTCAATGCTGCTTATTTGGAGATGACCAATAGCAGCCTGATCTTATTGACCTTTAAACCTGAAATCTCAGAGAAATATAATATAATCGGGGGGCTGGATTATCTCGAGACCGTAAGGGACGTGTTATTAAGCGCCCCGGCAATGATGTGCAGTCTAAGCGGTTCAGATCATGTATTTGAACTGGCTAACCAACGATATTTTGATCTCATTGGGAAATCGAACATCATTGGGAAACCTATCAAAGAGGTTCTTCCTGAGATCGAAAGCCAGGGTTTTATTGATATTCTCAATGGGGTATACAACACCGGTGAAAACTTTATTGGTAACGAGATGCCGGTGCAAATAGAGTCTGATAATGGAGAAATCAAAACCTCTTACATTGATTTTGTGTATCAAGCCCTAAGGGATGATGAGGACAGAGTAAGAGGGATCTTTGTGCATGCTGTTGATGTTACTGAAAAAGTTGTGGCCCGTAAAAAGATCGAGGAAAGTGAGAATGAACTTAGGAACCTGGTGAATACCTTACCGGTGATCGTTTGGATAACCGATGCATCTGGAAGTAGCTCCTATCTTAACGCAAAATGGTATGAATACACCGGACAGTCTAAGGAAGAATCAGAGGACTTCGGTTGGTTGCTGGCGGTACATCCAGATGACCGTGAGAAAGCAAAAGCTCAATTTAAAAATGCGAACTCCCAGAAGGTCCCTTTTGATCTCTCTTACCGTCTGCAAACCGGAAACGGGAAATACAGGTGGGTTATTGACCGGGGCAGTCCAAAATTTGATAAGCAAGGCCGTTTTCAGGGAATGGTAGGCACTGTTATAGATGTGCACGAGGAAGTGATCAAAGGACAGCTTATTAGAGAAAAGGATTATCGCACCAAGACAATCGTAGAGGAAGCCACCGTGGCTACTGCTGTATATACCGGTTTGGAAATGAAGATCGAACTGGCCAATGATGCCATGATCCAGGTATGGGGGAAAGACAGATCTGTTATCGGAAAAACTCTGCATGAATCTCTTCCCGAACTGGAAGGGCAGCCGTTTTTCGATCTACTCGAGGAAGTCTACACAACAGGTAAGACCTATCATGGTAAGGAAGACCGGGTAGATCTTATGATTGACGGAAAAATGCAGACCGGATATTTTAATTTCACTTATAAGCCTTTAAGAGATGAAAACGGCGAGATATACGGTATTCTCAATATGGCCATGGATGTCACCGATCAAAGGCTGTCCAGAAAAAAAATAGAGGAAAGTGAACGTCGCTACCAGGAGATCATTCATTCCTCCCCGGCGTTAATAGCTACCTTTGAAGGGAAGGACATGGAGATCAAGATCGCTAATGACGCGATCCTGGAAATCTGGGGAAAAGGAAAAGATGTTTTAGGAAAATCATTATTCTCAGTAATGCCCGAGTTGGCCGAGCAGGGATTTAAAGAGATGCTTCAGGGGGTTTACGAGACAGGAAAACCCTTCAGAGCCTATGAGATGCCTATTACCATTATCAGGAACGGTCAGGAGGAGGAAATGTTCTTTAATTTTGTCTATTATCCGCAAAGGGATCTAAACGGAAACATCACAGGGGTGGTGGATATTGCTACTGAAGTTACCCCGCAGGCTATTCTCAACAAAAAGATCAAAGAGAGTGAAAGCCACTTCAGGCAAATGGCCGACCTCATGCCCGAAAAGGTGATCAATACCGACCCTGAAGGGAATGTTATCTATTTTAATCAACACTGGCTTAACTATACCGGGCGTAGTAGTGAGGAACTCAAAAAGGAGGATTGGACCCTCAAGATCCATCCAGAGGATAGGGACAACTATAGGGTGCAATGGGAGCAATCGCTGCAATCTGGTGAAAATCTAGATATGGAGATAAGGATCCTCAGCAAAGAAGGGGATTACAAATGGCACCTTAGCAGGGCCGAAGCCGTCAGGGATGATAATGGCAAGATAAAACTCTGGATAGGTACAAACACAGATATCCAGCGGTTAAAGGAAGAAGAGAAACGCAAGGAAGATTTTCTGAAAATGGTAAGCCACGAGCTGAAGACTCCTGTCACTTCTATCAAGGGTTACGTACAATTGTTACTAAGTCTATTAAAAACGGCACAGGACAAAAAAGTGTCTTCTCTTCCTGTGCAGCCTTCACTGGAAAGAATTGACCACCAGATCACCAGGCTTACCCGCCTTATTTCAGAGATCCTGGACCTCTCACGTATAGAGGAGAACAAACTGGAGCTTAAAAAAGAAATTTTCAGTATTAATGAGCTGGTGACTCAAACGGTACAGGATATAAATTACACCAATACCCAGCACAAAATAGATGTAGTACACGATCATGAAGGGACGGTAGTTGGAGATAAAGACAGGATTGGACAAGTGTTGATCAATTTGATCACTAATGCGATCAAATATTCACCTGAAAAGCAGGAGGTCAAAGTCATCATTCATAAAAAGGTGAAAAATATGGTGACGGTCAGTGTAAAGGATTGGGGAATAGGGATTGCTGCAGAAAATCACGGTCATATTTTCAAACGATTCTATAGGATCAGCAAGGAAAAGGAAGATACATACTCCGGGTTTGGGATAGGATTGTTTCTGGCAAATGAGATCATCCATCGACACAAGGGTGATATAAAGGTAAAAAGTAAAAAAGGAGAGGGGTCAGAATTCAGTTTTACAATTCCTGAAACTTCAGAGAACATTAATACTTAAGCAGATGGGAAAGAATGCAAAAATACTTGTTGTAGATGATGATTCGGGTATCGGAGAAATGCTGCAAACCCTGCTGGAATTCTACGATTTTGAAGTTGCGGTTACCGAAAGGCCTGATGATACAGAAAAGCTGATACAGGAGAAGAATATTGACCTGGTCATGCTTGACATGTTGATCTCAGGGGTGAATGGGACAGATGTTTGTGCCCGGTTACGACAAAATAAAGAGACCGCAAATATCCCGGTTCTTATGATGTCTGCCCTACATGACGCCGGGAGTAAGTGCAGAGAAGCCGGAGCGAATGACTTCATTTCGAAGCCCTTTGAAATGGATGAGTTGATCGCCAGGATCAACAAAATATTGGAAAGCAGTCGTTCTGTGTAGTATTAGGGAGCCTGTGATTATTTGTTTAATTCCTTCAGGACTCTGTCGGGGTAATCGGTAATGATGCCGTCAACTCCGTAGGAAAGCATTTTCCTGATGCTCCTTTTTCTGTTAACGGTCCAGGGGATAATTCTCATGCCCATATTATGAATGTTGTCAACAAATTCCCTGTTCCTAACGAGCTTGTGGCGCGGACTGTAGTAATCTGGGGTAAAATGTAACCGGGAAAGATTCTTCCTGATTCCCTTTTTAGAAACCAGGAAAGAAATTGGAACATCAGGGTAGGATCTTCGCAGAACATTTAGAAGGTTTGGATCAAAGGATTTTATGATGGTTCGGTCTTCTATTCCCTTTTCCACAATAACCTGCATTACAAGATCTGCGAATTCTTCAGGATAAGGCTGGTACCTTCCGTAGTTTGCTAAATTCGATTTCATTTCAACCATAAAAGTTACCGGCGCAAATTGTTTGGCAGAGGTAAAATTATCTACGCTATCAATGACCTCTGCCAGGAGTGGCTTAAAAGTTTCGAACCTTTTTTTACGGGGAAACTTTTTATTCCATTTGCTTCCGCCGTCAAAGTTCCTGATGCTGTCGTATGGCATCTGGTACAGGTTGTAATCCAGTTGCTGATCTTTAGGAATGGATTTTCCTTCGGGATCGAGCATGTAGTTAGAGGACATATAGGCCTCATGGGAAACCACTACTTTTTGGTCTGCAGAGATGATCACGTCCAGTTCCAGGGCGTCCACCCCTCTTTCCACGGCACTTAGAAACCCTTCAATGCTGTTCTCTGGAAAATGCGCGGCCTCGCCCCGGTGTCCTACTACCAATATATTATTGAGAGATGTGGCGCCAGCAGGCCGGTTGCTGCTCCTGAAAATATTGCAGGAAATACTTCCAAAGAAAAAACCGAGAGCGAGGAGGTGAAAAATCTTCATGGTGCCGTGTCATTTGTCCCTTATCTGAAGTTAATGATTTTCCTGCTGATTTAGAATAAAAAAAGCCATTCGGGAGGAATGGCTTTAAAATTATATTTTTCAGATCGTTTCTTAGTAGCAGCTTCTTCCTCTCCTTCTGCCGGTGTTGATGTCTGAGCCTCCAATCTTGAAGGTGACATTCACCTTTACCAGGTCTATTGCCGAATCCTCATAATAAGCACGGTTTACACCGTATTCAGAATTGTTAAATTCTAAATCTTGACTTTCAGGGGTAGAGAGAGATTTTTCATATCTGACGCCGATCCCAAATCGACCAAATTCCGCTTTCATTCCAACTTGTGCATTGATGGGGCTGTTCTGTACCACTACCTGATCCAGGACTTGTTCCCCTTCCAGAGTGGAATCCATGATGCTGGAGTAAACAGGCCCGGCATAAATGTCTAAAGGTCCCCAAAAGTTGTAACCTACTAATAAAGGAATATCCAGTTTCTGTACAGAGTGAATGGCTGCTTTGTCAGGCGTGTGATATTGCGTGGGAAAATTTGGAAAATCCATCTCGCGTTCAATACTGTTATAGACCACCTCAGGCCTCACAAAGAATTTTCCGAAATTTACCTGCCCAAAGGCCCCGAACTGGAAGCCTATTTGCCCAGATCCCTCTGCGGTTCCATTCCAGTAGTTGGGTTCCCCATTAGCATTCACTCCTGAACGTTCTCCACGAATTGTTCCACCCATGGAATAGTTAACACCACCTTTAAGGCCGTAACTGTACGTTTGTGCGATTCCTGCAACAGATATTCCCAGGATGAAAAGTAGGCTAAAAAATATTTTCTTCATAGTTGGCTTTCGTTCTATGGTGCTTAGTTACAAATAAAAAAGAAATTCACTACTTATAACGGTTAAGAAACCAAATAATTTTAGCAGCAGCTATATTTCACGGAAAAAGATACTACTTTTCCCGGAAACCTAAAGAAAAATCCTACTCTTAACCTCCTCTTAACGTGCTCTTCGTCTCCTGCTGTAGCTATAACCGCCTCTCCTTCTGCCGGTGTCCTCTGAGCTGTTGAATTTATAGGTAATGCTGAGAATGATCTGGCTAAGTCCTGAATCTTCAACTGTAGCCACATTGATTCCTCCTATTTCTCTTCCTATTTCAGAATTGAGCATATCTACTTTCTCGGGCTCAGAACCTGCAAGGCTGTACTCATATCTTAAATCAAGACCCAGTTGGTTAAATTCACTTTTTAAGCCAATTTGAAGGTTGACGGGAACCGAAGGGTCATTTAAGCTGCTGCCTTTTATCCAGGTATTTTGCTCCTGCTTAATAATAGTGGCCTCTTTGTATTGCAGGTCGTTTTTGAACATGGGGGAGTAGACAGGACCCGCGTACAGGCCGCCAATTCTTCCGAAGTTATATCCCATTAGAAATGGAAGATCCAGCTTTTCTACTGCGTATACTGAACTTTTGTTAGGGAAAATGAATTCAGATTTAATGGAGGTATACACCAACTCAGGTCTTATAAAGAAGTCGCCAAAGCCCACTTCCACAAAGCCGCCGCCGTGATAGCCGGTTTTGGTTTGTCCCTGTGAAGTGCCTGTCCAGTAAACATATTCGTCATTTTCTTTGAAAGATTCTCCTCTAATTTGTCCGCCGCTGGTGAAGTTTGTTCCGGCTTTAAGCCCATAGGAGAATTTCTGGGCGCTGCTTAAGCTTATCCCAAAAAGGATAAACAGGGGAATAAAAAATGTTTTCATAAGATTTGGGGGGTTATCTTACTTTAATTTCCTTTAAAAAGGATGTATGTTGTGATCAGCAATTCTTTTACTGCTCGATCTGGTCATCGGTCTCGTGCATTTCTTCGTGCACTTCCCGTTCAATTTCTTCTGCACCTTTTTCAATTTCTTCGGCGGCGCGTTCTGTTCCGTCTTCAATGTCCTCTCCAATTGCTTCAAGAGCATCTTCGGTTTTTTCCTGCGTGGTTTCTCTGCAAGAGTATGTAGAGAAGGCCATTCCTGCTATAACCAGGCTTAAAAATAGCTTTTTCATGGGTGTGGATTTAGACAAAAAAGGCCATAAGAAGAACTTCTCCTTATGGCCCCAAAATTAATGAAAATTGCGATTATTGCATATCATCAGTTTCATGAGTTTCTTCATGTACTTCTTCTTCCATTTCTTCACCGGCAGCTTCCATTTCAGCTTCGGCTTCTTCACCTGCAGCTTCCATGTCTTCACCAACAGCTTCTACAGCTTCTTCGGTCTTCTCTTCAGTAGTTTCTCTACAAGAGTAAATAGATAAGGTAAATGCAGCTACAAGTAAGCTTAAAAATAATTTTTTCATGGTAGTATGTTTAA
>CAZVKA010000074.1:0-11867 GCA_964627595.1 uncultured Flavobacteriaceae bacterium
GTACTCCACGGCCATACACCATAAATTTATCAGCACTGTCAGTCTCCTCCACCCTTAGGGCGAGGTTTTTCTCCAGCTCCTTGAATAGACGTTCCTTAATGTGACGTGAGGTCACGAATTTTCCATCTTTTCCGAAGAAAGGGGAATCGTTGATCGTGAACAACATGCTCATAGTAGGCTCATCAATGGCAATGGTCTTTAAACCTTCAGGGTTTTCGATATCGGCAACGGTATCACCAATTTCGAACCCTTCCAGGCCAACCAGGGCACAAATGTCCCCGGCCTGTACTTCCTCTACTTTTCTACGGCCTAAACCTTCAAAAGTGTGAAGTTCCTTGATCTTTGTTTTTTTGACGGTTCCGTCACGCTTTACTAAAGAAACCTGCATCCCTTCCTTTAAAGTTCCACGCTGAAGACGCCCAATAGCTATCCTTCCCGTAAAAGAAGAAAAGTCAAGGGAGGTGATCAACATTTGTGGGGAACCTGCCTCGATCTTTGGCGAAGGAATGTGCTCGATCACCATATCCAAAAGCGGTTCAATATTTTCGGTTTGCTTTCTCCAGTCATCACTCATCCAGTTGTTCTTGGCAGAACCATAAACAGTTGGGAAATCCAGCTGCCACTCTTCAGCACCCAATTCAAACATGAGATCAAATACTTTTTCGTGAACTTCTTCTGGAGTACAATTCTCCTTGTCCACTTTATTCACCACCACACAAGGTTTTAGTCCAAGATCTATGGCTTTTTGTAGCACGAAACGGGTCTGCGGCATGGGTCCTTCAAAAGCATCAACCAGTAACAAAACCCCATCGGCCATATTCAATACCCTCTCCACTTCACCACCAAAATCGGCGTGACCGGGAGTATCGATAATATTAATTTTAGTGTCTTTATATACTACGGAAACGTTTTTGGAAGTAATAGTGATCCCTCTTTCCCTTTCCAGATCATTGTTGTCAAGGATCAAGTCTCCGGTGTTTTCGTTTTCCCTGAAAAGTTGACAATGATACATGATCTTGTCTACCAATGTGGTCTTTCCGTGGTCAACGTGCGCGATAATCGCGATGTTTTTAATAGCTGTCATATAAACGCCTGATTTTTAAGGCTGCAAAGGTACGTTTATTTTTTCCGAAAAAAACAGGCAATTCTTTAATTCTTTTTTCAGGAATTACGAGAATTAAGAAATTGATTTACAATTAATTATATACAAAATACTAAAACTACTTCGGTAGAATTTTCAATTGTCCGGTAATTTTTCTACGAAAAAAGCAATAAAACTGATGCTTCTCATAATTTATGATTTCAAAATTCCTTTTCCGATAAAGAATTATTAACTTTAAGTAATTAGTTTTCAATATCTTATTATAAGTTAACCCTCAAAAACCCTCAAAAATGAAAAATTTATTCACTTATAAGGCATTCACGTATTTATGTACCTTCTTACTGCTTGTAGGGTTACAATCTCCCCTCTACTCCCAGGTACCTGACAAGGCAATACTGGATTATCCTGAAGCAGATAAAAGCATGAACACGGTCAAAAAGGCCATGGAAGCCTATGAGACTGGAAACTGGGAACTGCTTCGGAATTCTGTGACTAATGATGCTCGTTTTTACAACCTGGGCAGCTTTGACAGCCTAACTCTGGACCAGACGATAGAATACTGGAAAAAAGGACGAGAGACAGCTACTCCAACCCTGGCAGAAAACCAAATATGGCTACCTGTCTCTGTTGAAGACGGTCCGCGACAGGGAAACTGGGTGCTTCACTGGGGTTCCAATACCTTAAAATATCCTGACGGGGAAACCATAAACTTTCCCTATCACATAGCCACAAGAATGGAGGGAGACAAGATCTCCAGGATTTATTTTTATTATGATAATAACAGGATCATCCGGGCCATGGGCTATGCCATAGATCCACCCCTCAAGGAAGAGGATGATGAGGGGCTGGAAGACTTCAAACCCAATGAAAGAAAGAACAGGTAATTCCCGGCTTCGCAGGAAGGCGGGTGTAAAGAATCTTAAATTAGGTATCTTTGCACCCAAATTGTAAACTATGAAGCTAGATAAGATCCCACAAATAAAACATTCAGATTCAGGAAATTTCTTTCTGTTGGCCGGTCCTTGTGCCATTGAAGGAGAAGAAATGGCCCTGAATATTGCGGAGACCATTCTAAAGATCACAAATAAGCTGGAGATCCCATTTATATTCAAAGGTTCCTTTAAAAAGGCCAATCGCAGCCGTATTGACAGCTTTACGGGTATTGGCGATGAAAAGGCCCTGAAGATCCTTCGGAAGGTTTCTGAAACCTTCAACATTCCCACAGTAACTGATATTCACGAGAGATCTGACGCCGCCATGGCTGCCCAATATGTGGATGTACTGCAAATTCCCGCGTTCCTTGTTCGCCAGACCGACCTGGTTGTGGCTGCCGCTGAAACCGGAAAAGTGGTTAACCTTAAGAAAGGTCAGTTCATGAGTCCCGAAAGCATGAAACACGCTGTGACCAAGGTAACCGACTGTAACAATGAACAGGTAATGGTGACTGACCGTGGAACCATGTTTGGGTACCAGGACATGATCGTGGATTTTAGAGGTATTCCAACAATGAGGGAGTTTGCTCCTACAGTTTTAGATGTCACTCACTCCCTTCAACAGCCAAACCAAAGCAGCGGCGTAACGGGGGGAAGACCTGATATGATCGAGACCATCGCCCGAGCGGGTATCGCCACAGGGGCAGACGGGATCTTTATCGAAACCCATTTTGATCCTTCCACCGCCAAAAGTGACGGTGCGAATATGCTGGATATCCACTATCTTGAAAAGCTACTAACTAATCTTACCGCGATTAGGAAGACGATCAATACGTTTTAGAGTGTAACCCTTTCAGGGTTTGGAACCCTGAAAGGGTAATAACAGCCTATCATTAAACAAAAACCCCGGCTCTTAAAGAAACCGGGGTTTTTCATTTTTATCGGGGGACAAAAATTACTATCCGCATTTTGAATAGCCACAGCTCTTGCAAACCAGGCACCCTTCCGAGAAATGTATTCCTTCAGGATCGCCACACTCCTCACATTTTTTATCGGCAGCCGGAGTACCGTCTGGCACAAACTGCTTCAGAGCTCGAACCACACCGGCTTTCCAGGTGTTGATGTTCTCATCCATCAGGTTCAGGTTGTTGATCAGATCTACTACGTAAGGAATTGGCATCCCGTGACGCAATACACCCGAAATCAATTTAGCATAGTTCCAGTATTCTTCATTAAATGATCTTGATAATCCTTCAATAGTTACTTTATAGCCATGTTTATCGCAGAACTGAAAATCATATCTGGAATTTCCGTCTTCATCACGGTTCTTCAGCACATATCCATTATCTACCCAGTTTGGAAGGTTGAAAACATCTTCCATTTTTCCGGTAAAGATCTCGTAAGGACGATCGTGCAGTAAACCAACTACTGCAAGCCATTTTTCATTCTCGTTATTAAAACGTACGATCTTGGCTTCCAGTTTCTTTGGCCTTTTTGGAGCGAAAGTTTCGGCAAAAACAGCCTCATTGTCTTTTTTCGCCTTCTTATCTTCCGAAGAAACAAGAATTCCACTTCTGGAACCATCGCGGTAAACAGTGATTCCCTTAAGGCCTTTTTTCCATGATTCAACATAGATATCGCTCACTTTCTCAAGACTAACATCGGTCTCAAGGTTGATCGTGGAACTGATAGAGTGAGTGGTATATTTTTGTACCAGGGCCTGCATCTCCACACGCTTTTGCCAGTCAATTTCGGGTGCAGTTGCACCGGCATAGGCACTTAGATTGATATCATCCTTTCCTGTGGCTTCCATCCAGGTCTTCACTTTTGGATGGTATACAGTGAATTCTTCGAAAGCATCTCCCGTATCATCCACGAAGGCTACTTTTGCATTCTTTTCTGAAGGATTCACTTTTCTTCTTCTCTTGTAAGACAGCATGAATACAGGCTCAATTCCTGAAGAAGTCTGCGCAAGCATACTCAAACTTCCGGTAGGCGCTACTGTACTGATGGAGATATTTCTTCTTCCAAACTGCATCATCCTTCCGTAGAGTTCAGGGAACTCCCTTTTCATCATTTGAACAAAATCTGATTTTTCTTCAATAGCCGGATCGAAAACCTTGAACGGTTCCCTAGTGACGGCCATGTCAATACTACTGTCAAATTCCCCTCTTAACTTGGTTTGCATGATCTTGTCAACCACCTCAAGGGCTTCATCTGTATCGAATTTCACACCCAGAGCGGCAACAGCATCGGCAAGGGCTGTAAATCCAAGACCGGTACGACGTCCATTTTTTCCGTTCTCTGCCAGTAATTTCCAGGTTTCCACCTCGGTTCTTTTGATAAAATCGGGTTCTTCGTCATTGTCAATTTTTCCCAAAATCTTATCTACCGCTTCCAGTTCCAGGTCTACAAGGTCATCCATCAAACGCTGGGTCTCATAGATCACTTTATAGAATTTCTCGTGGTTGAAAGATGCTTCTTCAGTAAAGGGTTTGTCTACAAAATTGTACAGGTTCACTGCGATCAAACGGCAGGAATCCCCACCCTGCATCGCGATCTCAGAACAGGGATTGGTCGAGCTGTTCTTAAATCCCGGGTAATAGGAAGAGGTGGAATACGTATGTTGCTTATCCCAAAAGATCAATCCCGGTTCTGCAGTATTATGAGCACATTTGATAATGGTATCCCAGAGTTCTTTTGCTCTTACAGTTCGGGTATATTTTGGATCAGGGCTGTCAATTGGCCAGCGTAATGTAAAATCAGCGTCATCGGTAACAGCTTGCATGAATTCATCTGAAAGTCGAACAGAAATATTCGCCCCGGTTACCTTTTTAAGATCTTGTTTAATAGTAATAAAATCGAGCACGTCAGGGTGGGCCACATCAATGGTAAGCATTAATGCACCTCTACGCCCGTTCTGTGCCACTTCACGCGTGGTATTCGAGAAACGTTCCATAAAGGAAACTGCCCCTGTAGTGGTTCCTGCAGCATTGGAGACCAGCGCGTCTTTAGGACGAAGACCAGAAAGGTCTACCCCTACCCCACAACGTCTTTTGAAAAGCTGTACCAATTGCTGATCTGTGTATAAAATTCCGCCGTAAGAATCATAGACCGGCGGCACCACCACACAGTTTGAAAGTGATGCGATCATTTGATCATTTCCCAGTGCTGCCATGACACTTCCCTGGGGAATACTGTATTTAAAGTCTTTGAAAAGTTGAAAAATTCGTTCCTCTGTTAAAGCTTCACGTGTCTTTCCATACTCAGACAGGTTTTCAATATCCCCGGCCCTGTCTGCATATTTTGCTTCTACCCGTGCAAATTCCTTTGCCATACGGTGATGCATATCATCTGGGGTCAATTCCAGAAATTTCCCGCTTTTATCCTTTACCGCATATTTATTGATCCAGGTAGTGGCAGCGAGTTCATCATTATTGAAATATTTCAATGATGCTTTTAAGACCTCCTCATAGGTATAGGTCTGAGTACTAAATAATTCTTCAACCATGGCAGTTTAATTTTGTTTTTCAATAGTGGAGGGATAAAGTTATTTTATTTATTCAATTCTTAAATAAGCGCATTCACTTTCTTATTAACCGCTCACTGTTGAAAAATTTTTCAGATTTTTCTGTTGACTTTTCCCATTCTCTTTCAGCCCTTGCTACTACTGATTTCAATCAAATTCTTTTCCACTTTTTACTATTAAAGAAATATTAACAGCTTCATAAATATTTCTCTAAACTCTTGTTAACTATCTGGGTGTTAAGTGCTTTTTAAAGTACCTTCAAGTACTAACCTTCTAAAAAAAACCAAAAAATGGAAACACAACTTGAAAATATTGGCGACCGCATTGCCAATTTTTTACCCGATCTTTTAGGGGCACTTGTAGTACTTTTAATAGGCTGGCTCATTGCCCGTGGAATAAAAGCCCTAATTGTAAAATTGCTGCGAAGAACCTCGTGGGATGAACGGGTTTTTGGGTCGTCAGATATTAAAGACACCAATGTTTTTGTAGGAAATATTTTCTATTACCTAATCATGATCATTGTCCTACTGATCGTTCTTGAGATCCTGGGCATTAGCGAGGTGCTCACCCCGCTTGAAAATATGATCAATGAATTCCTCATGTTCATCCCTAACCTCATTGCAGCCGCACTCATCGCCTTTATAGGATATGTACTGGCAAAATTTGTCGCGAATCTCATACATATTGGGGGCGGGATCCTAGACCGATGGGTGGACAAAACGGGATTTAAGGATACTGATAAACTGGTGAACATTATTCGCAAGATCGTTTTCATAGTAATTTTCATCCCTTTCCTTATCCAGGCATTCAACACCCTTCAGCTTGAAGCAATTTCTCAGCCTGCCAATGACATACTCTACGGCTTTACAGAATTGATCGCAGAAATCATCATTGCTGCACTAATCTTAATTATATTTATCTGGGGTGGTAGATACCTCGCCAATTTCCTGGAAGATCTGTTCAGAAGCCTGGGACTGGATCGCACAGCAGAAAAAATACAGATCGAAAATATGATTGGTAGCGGACAGTCTTTATCGAAACTGGTAGCCAATCTCCTCTATTTCTTCCTTGTCTTCTTCGGAATTATTACCGCGGTTGAGATCCTGGGGCTCTCCAGGTTAACCGAGATCCTGCACGAGATCCTTGAAATTACAGGGCAGATCCTGTTCGGAATTGTAATTCTCGCGATCGGAAATTACATTTCCCTGCTAATATACAACACCATGACCCAATCAGGAAAAAACCATTTTATTGCCGGAGTGGTGAGATGGTCGGCTTTGGCATTGTTCATCGCCATCGCCTTGAGAACCATGGGAATCGCTAACGAGATCGTGGAACTTGCCTTTGGACTCATTCTTGGAGCCATCGCAGTAGCGGTTGCTTTAAGTTACGGGCTCGGGGGTCGCGAAGCCGCAGGAGAACACTTTAGAGATATCATTCAGAAGTTCAGGAAGGAGGCTTCAGAAACCAGGGATCCTAACAAGGATAATCCTGATGTTCGAAATAAAGGAACAAACTTTCCTCCTGGAGGAACCGGAGCCGGAAATGCCAATACTCCGAAAAATCCCGGGGACGGAAAAGGAACAGATTCTAACAGGAATAATCCTCCTAGAGATAGGGATAAGAATGGACCGGGCGGCACAGGACCAAATGATCCTGTCAATCCCACCTAGAATTAGATACAAATAAAAAAAAAGCCACGCTCTGCGTGGCTTTTTCGATATTAGAATATCCTCAAATTAGTCTTTTCTGAAGTTAATGACCAGCATTACGGGTAAATGGTCAGACGGATAACGCAGGTCTTTTGAATCACTCAGCACGGCATATTTCAATACCTTGAAATCGCCTTTTGAAAGGAAAATATAATCAATGCGCCTGTCCACCGGTTCAGAAAAGGTGTAACCATTAAAAGTACCTTCAGGACCAAACACATGATTGGCAACGATCTTCGAATCTTCCATCTTATCGGAAAGGAATGTCACCTCTTCTGTCTCAGGTTCCAGGTTAAGGTCACCCATAAGGATAACAGGCAGATCTTGCTTGTTGATCTCGTTCATTTTATTTACGATCAATCGGGAACTTTCTTGTCGGGCCTCTACTCCCTGATGGTCGAAATGAGTGTTAAAAACCCAAAATTCTTTTCCTGATTCATTTTCTCTGAATTTCGCAAAGGTGCACACCCGTGGATAAGCCGCATCCCAACCCTTGGAAGGTTGTTCAGGAGTTTCGGATAGCCAGAAGGTATCCTCTTCCAGTAATTCAAACTTGGCAGTATCATAAAAGATCGCTGTGAACTCCCCTTTCTCTCCGCCGTCACGACCTTCACCAAGATATTCAAAGCCTTCAAGGTGGCTTTTAAAATGCTCCAGCTGTTCCTTGACCGCTTCCTGCACTCCAAGGATTCCCGGCTCAAAGAACTTAATCTGGTTAGTTAAATGGTCTTTGCGTTTGGACCAGCTGTTTTCCCCGTCAGTTTCATTGAGGTATTTAATATTATAGGTCATTACTTCCATTTCCTGACTTTGAAGGTTTACCTGCAAAAAAAGGCAGATGATGAATAAAAATGCGTTTTTCATAGCTTCTGAGAATTAGAAACAAAGGTCGGTATTTTTCACCGATAAGATAGAAATGATTTTTCAGCAGAATTTAATTAATTGAAAATTTATTTGTTACTTTGTATTTCAAAGTACTTTATAATGGAGAATGAAAAATATCTGCGGGACCTCAGCGAAATCAAGCAAATGATGAACCGCTCTTCCCGATTTATTTCCCTTAGTGGTCTTTCGGGAGTATTTGCAGGGTTCTACGCCATAGCAGGAGCTGTAGTTGCTATAGTTCTTCTCTCCAATCATGGGGCAGAATTTGATTCGGTACGCATTTCTTATATGAATAACGAAGTGATAACCCAGTTATTCCTGGTAGCCGTTACGGTACTTATTCTGGCTATTGGTACAGCGGTCTTTCTCACCACACGTAAGGCCAGGAAGAACGGTCAAAAGATCTGGGACAGCACCAGTAAAAGATTATTGATCAATTTCTTTGCTCCACTCACTGCAGGAGGCTTGTTTTGCCTGGTTTTACTGCAGTATGAGTTACCCGGACTTATAGCTCCTGTAATGCTCATATTTTACGGATTGTCACATATCAATGCCAGCAAATATACTTTTGGAGACCTGAAGAGTCTTGGCTATGCCAATCTCATTCTCGGGCTTCTTGCTACCCAGTTCCTGAACTATGGGATATACTTTTGGGCTATCGGTTTCGGACTTTTTCATATAGTGTACGGCATCTGGATGTACAGGAAGTACGATAGAACAATTGCCTGATGAAGAACCTGATCAACAACATAAATAAAGCTTTTGATCACCGCGTTCGTCTTGGAATTATGAGTGTTTTAATGGTAAATGAATTCGCTGACTTCACGACCTTAAAGGAACTATTAGGAGTTACTGACGGGAATATTGCCAGCCATATGAAAGCACTGGAAAAGAAAGAATATGTAAAAGTGGAGAAATCGTTTATTGACCGAAAACCAAATACGCGATACAGCGCCACAAAAAAAGGAAGGGAAGATTTTCAAAAGCATATAGATGCTATAGAACGTTTATTAAATCAACAACATTTAAAACCATAACAATATTTTTTTTAACACTTCACTTTGAATTTCAAAGTGCTTAAATAAGTCATCACCTTTTAAAACCAATTCTTATGAAAAGCAAAAGACTATCGATCATTTTATTATTAGCCGGGGTAATCCTGTTACTTCCGTTGATTGCCATGCAATTTACATCTGAAGAAGTGTGGACTGGTTTTGATTTTGTTCTAGCCGGAATTCTGCTATTCGGCACCGGATTGATCATTGAGCTGGTGCTGCGAAAAACAGCCAGCCTCAAAAAGCGTATTATTTTCTTCGGAATCATCCTCGTTGTCTTTTTCCTCGTGTGGGCAGAACTGGCCGTGGGAATTTTTGGAACCCCTTTCGCCGGTGATTAATTTCTGGGGATTCACAGAACTGTGGAAATCTTACAATTTAAAAATTAGTAACTATGCGAGATAAAATTCTTTCAAATCTTAAAGATCCTGGCAATTTAGAGCGTTTATACAGAAAAGATAAAAGCAATTTTAAGAGATCCTTTTGTTCTCTTTATCCTGATTTGAGCGGAAATCTTTTAGCCGATTTCTGGCATGAAAGGCTTCACTACGAGTCTTCGGAAATATCCTGGGGTTCCAAAAAAGAGTTATTTATTGTGGCGTTTCTTTCTGTACTGGCAGGTCTGCTCGCAAAAATTCCGGACATGTTCCAAATAAGCGAAGAATTCTTTTACCCGCGCAATATCAGCTTCTTAATTTTTCCTTTTACTACAGCTTACTTTTGTTGGAAAAATAAGGTAAGGCTTAAAAATGTTGCATTCATAAGCGGCGCCATGCTGGCATTCCTGGTGTATATAAACATCCTACCACATAATCCCGGCAGCGACACTTTGGTATTAGCCTGTATTCACCTCCCCTTCTTGCTGTGGGTGATCTTCGGGGTCTCCTTTACAGGCAATGAGTTCCGAAGTTCATGGAAGCGGCTGGAGTTCCTGCGATTTAATGGAGATTTGTTGGTGATGAGTGCCATGCTGATACTGGCAGGAATAATAATGACCGGGCTAACACTGGGGCTTTTTGAGCTAATAGGCCTCCGCATTGAAGAATTTTACTTTAGGTATGTCGTCATCTTCGGATTACCTGCGGTTCCCATTGTGGCTGCCTACCTTACCGAAACCAATCCGCAACTGGTGAATAAGGTTTCCCCAGTTATTGCAAAAATATTCAGCCCGCTGGCTCTGGTAATGTTGATCATTTATTTAGGTGCCATAATTTACTCCGGCAAGGACCTCTATAACGACAGGGAATTCCTGCTACTTTTCAACTTACTGCTCATTGCTGTTATGGCACTCATATTCTTTTCGCTGGCTGAAAGTTCAACAAACAACACACGAGGAATGGGGATATGGGTACTTTTTCCTTTATCCATAGTCACAATTGTTGTCAACACGATAGCAATATCTGCAATTTTATTCAGGATTTCAGAGTGGGGGTTTACTCCCAATCGACTCGCTGTACTTGGAGCTAATATTTTAATGCTAACCCACCTATTGCTAGTTACGATACGGTTGTACAAAACGGTTAAAAGGAAGCTTCCTGTTGCCACTGTTGGCCGCTCCTTAGTAAATTACATACCAGTTTATGCGATCTGGGCCTTTCTGGTAGTATCCCTATTTCCTTTGCTGTTTAATTTCAGTTAAGTCGGGAGTTATTTAAGAAGAAAAAAAATGTCAGGAACTTCTAAATTCTACTCTTTTCAGAGTTTTTTGCTAAATCTCGTGCTGAGGAATATGAATAGGTAGTAGATACGTGATGAGGAAAGAATATTTTGTGGATAAAGATTCAATTGTGCGGGAGATCTGGGGGAAAGCAGATACCATCCTGGTGATCTTTGCAGGCGCCGCGGCAGAATTTGCTCTGAACAAAGCAGTGGACTGGCTCTACTTTACAGGACGGCTGCCTGCTGATCCCCTGGAACGGTTATTTTCGACTGTTTCCTACGCCCGGAAAATAGTTTTTTCTGAAAAAGAGGCAGCCTACAAAGCAATTGACTCCATTAACGCAATTCATGTATCGGTGGAAAACAGGCGCGGCAAATCTATTCCAGATTGGGCTTACCGGGACGTGCTTTTTATGCTCATCGATTACTCCATTAAGGCTTTCGAACTTTTGGAACGCCCTCTGGAAGCATCCGAAAAACAGGAGGTGCTGGAAGTATTTACCCGGGTGGGAAAAAGGATGCACCTGAAAGATTTACCTGAAGATATTCAAAGCTTCAAAGAAAAGCGACAATCACACCTCCAACAGGATCTCAAAAATGGGAAGTTTACGAAAGATCTTTTCAGTCAATACCGCAAACATTTGGGTTTAGTTCGTTATAGACTTCTTCTGGAAACACAGATTCTGGTCGCCCCCGAAAAAGTGCGGCAGCTTCTCAATTTTCGTCAGCTCTCGCTGCTCAGTCCTCTGATCCCTACGTACAAAATAAGCCGCATTATTAAACTGGACTGGTTTTTAAAAGAAATTCTCCTGCCTTCATCGTATAAAAAAGAAATTAGGGCTCTGGACAGTTTGCTGAAATAAACACTAATAAAACTTTAAAATAAAGAGGAATGAATATAACAGTTAAGCTGGATCAAATACATGCAAAATCCAGAAGAAACCGGTGGATGCGCTATTTCGCCATTTTTTGCAGGGTAACTCTTGCCCTGGG
>CAZVKA010000075.1:0-11744 GCA_964627595.1 uncultured Flavobacteriaceae bacterium
TAGGCTTTCGCCTGTGAAAGGTCGGTCGTTACTTTTACCTTAGAAACAGAGATCAATATTCCCGTCTTTCCCGCGTCCCGTAGGTGTGCCTGCAGGATATCTGCCAGGTCCTCCTGTAAAACTCCGCCAATTTTTTTCTGTCTGTTTGTTTCCATAACGCAAAAATAACATTTTTAAATGTGAATATTCTTAAATTCGTCTGAGGATAGCTATTGGCTGTTAGCTATTAGCCATTAGCTTTTGTCTGCTTACTAAGTAAAAATAGCTCTAAAACCGAAAACCGAAAACGACATGAACAAAATAGAACACATAGGCATTGCCGTAAAAGACCTGGAAGCAGCCGGGAAGATCTACGAGACGCTGTTGAATACCGAATGTTACAAGACGGAAAAAGTGAAGAGTGAAGGTGTGGAAACCGCTTTTTACCAGGTGGGGGAAAGTAAGATCGAACTACTTGGCGCTACCGCCGATGACAGCCCCATCGCAAAATTTCTTGTTAAGAAAGGGGAGGGGATACACCATATCGCCTTTGCCGTAGATGATATAAAGGCCGAAATGAAACGTCTCGAGGGAGAGGGCTATGTACTGCTGAACGAGAAACCTAAAAAAGGTGCCGATAATAAACTGGTCGCTTTCCTTCACCCGAAGTCGGCGAATGGGGTGCTGGTTGAGTTGTGCCAGGAGATCGAAGAAGAACCTGATCGACTTCCCGAAGGGGAGGAAGTGTGGGATGCTTAGGAAAAATATATTTTTGAAATGCTTGTTAAGTAAAAAGCAATTATCTAAATTTGCGCCCTGTTTCAGCCGTGTTTAACCGGTTGGATCGGGTCCTATAGCTCAGCTGGTTAGAGCACTTGACTCATAATCAAGGGGTCCCTGGTTCGAGCCCAGGTGGGACCACAGAACAACCTCGTCGAAAGACGGGGTTTTTTATTTTCAAGAAAAGGATAAATACCTGTTGTTTATTACTGAAAGGGATAGGGTAAGAACTCTTCAAAAAAATGGCACCCGTTAATTATAATGAGTGCCATTCATTTTAATTAAAACCTACTACTTAGATCTCATCATCTTCATTATTCTCATCTTCCATTTCTACTTCACTCGCTAAATCAAGACCATCAGCAACGACATCAAAAATATGGGTATTCTGCGTAGAGCTAACAACTATAAAACCTTCTTCATTCTTAGTTGCACTGGCATACTGCTCATCAGTAACTTCCATGAACCATGCCACCGGATCAAAAGTGATTTGAGCAATAGCTACCTGAGCTTCTGCAAATGAGATTAGTCCTTCTCTTTCAACTTCAAAAGTTTCCTCAGAATTAAATTCAAATCGGATGTCATGTTCTACTCCGTCTGGAGCCACATAAGTTCCGAAAAGAAGAATAGCTGGTAGCTCAGATCCTTCACTTAATTCTATTTCCACCTCTACTTCTTCATAGGTTCCTGCAGGAATAGATATAAAATTAATGTCAGGTGTTGTAGTTCCAGTGGCGAAGTCGATCAATGTGTTTTGTTCTATTTCGAATTCTATTTCTATAGAATCATTTTCTGTTTCTACTTCGAATTCCAAACGGTTAATGGCAATATGGCCTGTAGAAAATAAAAGGGTGCCAGCGGCAGCTTGCTTTAGTTGGGAATCCTTGCTTATGGCCTGAGTTGTTAAAGCCGATTGAACTGTGTTGAATTCAACTCCTACCTGTGCTTCTGTGGTAGATTCAGATTCAGTGCTACAAGAGACTAAGCTCAAGGCAAAGATCATCATAATTGATAAGGATAAGTGTTTCATTTTAATTAGAATTGAGGTTGTTAATACAGTGTTAATTGTTTCCAAATATAAAACAACTGAGATCACTCTTACCCTACCCCCCCCCTGTATTAATTTTTTTATTTTAGAAAGTGATACTCCTAATTTTCAGGTCTTTATCTTAGTTAAAGAATGGGTGATTACCAGTTTATCTGTATTCTGTTCTTGAGTTACCCTAATGTATTGCAAAATGAAGCCACATCTTTTAAATTAAGCTCCTCGCTACAGGCGGGGATTTTTTGTTTCTGCCCGTCGGGCAAGAATTTCGCGGGAAGCCCAATGCCTTGTCTGACCTCTAATTCGTTGAAAAGTGCCTTTAACCGCTTGCTTTAACCTTAAGCTCTCCTGCAAAGCATCCAATGCTCTTAAAAAATGTGAAGTACGCTGTTAAGCAATCAAAAATTCTCTTCCTGATCTAGCCTTTTCCCGTAATTTCCGCTTAAAAAGAAGAAGAAGTTATGAGTGCAGACGACATCTTCGAACTATTACAGCCGAATATCAAAAAGCTCAATAGAACCGAAAAAAAGAAACTATACCAAAAGATCTTTTCTGAAGCCCATCCTGCTTTTAAAGTGTCAAAAAGAGGCAAGAACAGGAGCCTTTCAGAAGCAAAAGAGAAACTTAAGAGGGATTTTCAGGTAGCTTTCCTGCAGGAAAGGGCTTAAAATCATCGGTCCTTATTTTAAGCACATACAGGTTAATCAGTATGAATGGTTAAGAGAGCACAATAAAAATCAAGTAACTCTTTTTTTGTCATAGATCCCCGTCCATATAAACCATTGAAGAAGACCTATAAGAAAAATGACTGCTGCCCAAAATAGCACCAATTCAAAACTGGTTTCGGGAAAGGTGGGGGATTGTGCCAGGAACGCAAAAGCCAGTAATATTAGAATGGGAGGAATCCCTGCCGAAAGTATGATTTTTTTAGCTCTCATATATTTTGAAGAGGGTTGATCTTCGGAAGGAACAGGAACAAGATCCTGATCTGAAAAATTCAGCACTGTTGCCAAAGCTTTTATGGTAAAAGCTCGTGGCAGCACCTCTCCTTTTTCAATTCTTTGTACCGAACGAAGGCTTATGCCGGTTTTCTCAGACAGTTCTGTCTGGGTAAACCCTGCTGCCGTTCTTCGATTCCGAATTACTTCGGCTAATCTATGTTTTTCAATCCGCATCAGTTTGTATAATCTATTTTTGATATGACATTTATATGCCATTCAGGAGGCATGATTCAAAAATAAGATTTTAAAGCACATTATTTTGGAGTTGGCTTTTTATGCGTCAGGAACATATGCCATATACATGTCATATCGTTTAGGATCCCGTTGAGTGTTGGCAACAACGGTGAAAGGAACTAATTTTACATGCTAAAATTTGGATTTCATGCTTGCACTTACAATCATTTTGATTTTATCCTGGGCTGTTTTACGTGTAGGAGGAGAAAGCTTCTCAGCTCTCGGACTCGTTCCTTCCTCCCGTAGAGGCCTGCAATTCTTAGCGGGGTTTATACCTGCTGCTATTTTAGCGGGAGTTTACTTTGTTATTATTGTTTTGTCCCTTGATGCAAAAGTTAATGTAAATGAAACGTATTCATTTTTGGAATTTGCAAATGGATCCTGGTGGACCCTGAGATCGGTTCTCTATGAAGAATTCCTGTTTAGGGGAGCTTTGTTAGTGTTAGTTATAAAACATATTGGTGCGATTAGGGGACTGGTCTTGTCCTCTGTGATCTTCGGGATATACCATTGGTTTTCTTATAACGTAATTGGTGACGTTGCTCAAATGATAAGTACCTTTTTAATAACGGGGGCAGGAGGATTAGCCTTCGCTTATGCCTATTTTAAAACCCGCTCACTTTATTTACCTGTAGGGCTTCATTTTGGCTGGAACCTTATAACGATCACTATTTTTTCACAGGGACCCCTGGGGGAGCAACTGCTTATTTCCACTACTGAAAATACTCTTGGAGGCTGGGGGAGTGCAGTGTCTTTCCTTTATCAGATGATATTCTTACCTCTAATTGCCTTCTTTTGCGTTAGATATTTTGAGGGTAAACCAACTAAAGTTAAAAGCAATTCCAATTTTAAACGATTTTCGGATGTTGTTTAACCGGGTGTGGGTTGTAGAGTCCGTGCAGATATATCAGTTTTTGTATGCTTTGAGAGGAGATCGTTTCTTGTTTTTATCTCTCATTAATCTATAATTTAACCCTTCAGTCAAAAAGAACAGTATTATACTGGCGGAACCGATAAAAATAAAATCTCCATAATAGAAACCCGGGATCTCTGTAAGGCAAAGAAGCACCATGAGGTAGCTGAGCACGGAAAGGCTTATTAGTACTACACGTATATATTTTAATGCTGAAGAAAACATTCTGCAAATTAAATATTAAAACATTGAAAAAAGAGTAGTAATCAAATCATCAAAGATCATACCTCTCCCCTGTCGAAAGTTTATTGACCTTCACCTTCTCTTTGTAACTGACCTTGAAACTCGGTGCCTCAGGTTCGCTACTTTTTCCCAAACCGCAATATTTGCTTATTTTAGAGAACTTATAATCCCCATAAATTTAAAAAAAATGAAAAAGTCGTTTCTACTTCTTTTATTAACGGGCTGGATAGGTATGGTTTCTGCACAGGACAGGATCACCGGAAAAACCTTTGCCACCCGCTCTGATGTGATCGCCCAGAACGGGATGGCCGCCACTTCACATCCGCTGGCAACACAAATCGCGCTGGATATCCTAAAACGAGGTGGGAATGCCATTGATGCCGCCATTGCCGCGAATGCAGCTCTCGGATTAATGGAACCGACCGGGAATGGAATTGGAGGAGACCTTTTTGCCATAATCTGGGACGCCGACACTCAAAAACTGTATGGACTCAATGGGAGTGGCCGCTCTCCTAAAGGTCTTACTTTGGAATATTTTAAGGAAAATGGATATGAAACTATTCCTTCACACGGCCCACTACCTGTATCTGTACCAGGCGCGGTAGATGGCTGGTTTGAAATGAGTGACCGCTTTGGAAGTATGAGGATGAAAGAGGTATTGCAACCGGCTATCAATTATGCTGAAGAAGGTTTCCCCGTGACAGAACTCATCGCCTATTACCTCGATCGAAGTTCCTGGATGGCCAAGTATCCCAATTTTGAAGAAGTGTATATGCCGGGGGGTAAGACCCCAGAAACTGGGGAAGTATTTAAAAATCCGCAACTGGCCAATACGCTTAGAAAAATTGCCACTGATGGGAGGGATGCATTTTATAAAGGGGATATTGCCCGTACGATGGCAAATTTTATCCAGGAGCAGGGAGGTTTTCTTTCTTATGAAGATCTTGCCAACCACAAATCAGAGTGGGTAGATCCTGTTTCTGTCAACTACAGGGGCGTAGATGTGTGGGAGCTACCCCCTAACACACAGGGTGTTGCTGCGCTGCAGATCTTGCAGATCCTGGAAGAGTATGATTTTGACACCATTCCTTTTGGTAGTCCCCAACACATACATTTATTTACAGAAGCAAAAAAACTCGCTTTTGAAGACCGTGCAAAATATTATGCCGATCCTGATTTCTCGAAGATCCCTCTCCGCCAGTTACTCTCAGATGAATACGCTGCCAGTCGTAGGGAGCATATAGATCTGGAAAAAGCAGCCAACACCTATGATGCCGGCGAACTCGACGATGGGGATACAATTTACCTAACGGTGGCTGACGAGGATGGTAACATGGTATCTCTTATCCAGAGTAATTACCGCGGAATGGGATCGGGAATGGTACCGCCCGGTCTGGGCTTCATGCTGCAGGATCGAGGAGAGCTTTTTAGTCTTGAGGAAGAACATGCTAATGTGTTTGAGCCTGGAAAACGCCCATTCCATACCATAATCCCGGCTTTTATTACTAAAGACGGAAAGCCATGGGTTAGTTTTGGACTTATGGGTGGCGCCATGCAGCCACAGGGTCATGCACAGATCGTGATGAATTTGGTCGACTTTGGGATGGGCCTTCAGGAAGCAGGGGATGCACCTCGAATTCACCACACAGGCTCTTCAGAGCCTACCGGTAGTAAGATGAGAGATGGAGGTGTTTTAGAATTAGAGTCGGGTTTTCCATACGAAACGATTCGGACACTGATGCATATGGGACATAATGTAGGTTTTACCCTGGGAGCGTTCGGAGGTTACCAGGCCATTTTATACGATGCGGAAAATAAGGTCTATTTCGGTGCATCTGAGAGTCGCAAGGACGGACAGGCTGCGGGATATTAAGGAACTGACTTGAAACCCATTTAATCAAAAAGGCAACACTTTCCGGTCGTCTTTTTTGATTAAATAATCTGTTTTTCTGAATGAGGATTAAATATAAAGATTAGACCAAGGTAATTGGGGTTATACAATCCCTGTAAAAAGAGAAAAAGGGAATTTGTAAATTCCCTTTTTCTCCTTAAGTTAAATGAGTAGAACTATAATGAATTATGGCATCAGTAAAGTTTATGAAGCTGTTTCCAGAGTGATGGTTTCCAAAGCTGTAGTCTCGCCTTTTATCACTTCTATATTCTCAACTGTTTCTGAAGATAAATTTGAATCGGCATCAGGAGTAACGGTAATAGTGTAAGTCCCCTCAGGCACCCCGTACAGTAAGAAAATTCCGTTTTCATCTGTATAGGCAGAAATTTCATCAGTCCCGTTAGTAGCTGTTACTAATGAATTCGATGTAATTGGCTCAATAAGACCTGATACTGCACCACTTTCGGCTACAGTTGTTGCTCTAATAACAGGTTTAAGAATATAACCTGAGTTATCTCCCAGGATCACAACTGACTTATCGACATTAAAATCAAGGATAAAGTCATAACGAATTCCGGGCTCTAGAGTTTGGTGAATATTGAGTTTTAGACCTGTCTCCTGGCCACTTGGAGTTTGAAGATCGTGCTCAGTTCCGTCAATAACCAGATTGTTGTTATGACCTAAGATCAAACGCAACTGACTAAGATCACCTGAAGGAAATTCTCCCTCTGCCAATAATGCGCTAACTCCTCCTGTTAATTCCAGAAGATCATAAATGGCCGCTTTTACAGGTATGTTGATAATTTCATCATCAATGATCACTTCGACTCCAGTAACTTCGACATTGACCTTGTCATAATCTCCCGGTGCGTCTACAAGATTAATGGAAAAGCTTGCTGTTTCATTCTGGCCATCTGTATTACAACTGGTGAAAACCAATCCGATGGTTGCTAAAATCAGGAAAAATGCAGTGAATTTTTTCATAGTAGGTAAAATTGTAAATATGGGTTATATGGATAAGACACTTATAAAATATCTTACCCTACCCCCCCCCAGAAATTATTTTTAAGAATTTCTTTTAATAATGAGAAACCAGGGTTTGCCAATTAATAATTCCTTGGCATTTTTAATTACTGATATTCTTTAAATTGTAAATCACATCAAACCTCAATCAATCTTCAGATGCAGCATGCCATTTGTTATATCAGTACTGCCACCCAGAATCTTAATGACCTCCAGATTGGTGAGCTAATGGAGGATTGGAAGCAGAAGAACAGCAAGCTCAATTTAAAGGGTATCCTTTTATATTCCCAGGGGCATTTTTTCCAGGTGCTGGAAGGGGAAAAGCGTGTGGTGTTAGAAATATTTCAAACTATTCAAATGGATTCCCGCCATACCGGGATCATCCAGGTAATGGGAAAAGATGTTGAGAAAGGATCTCTTGATGGCTATATTGTGAATCACCTCAAACAAAACAATTTCTCCCGCCCAGATCTTATCAGGAACTATTGCGAATCTGTGAAAGGAATGGACGCCGAAACCCAGCAACAGATCAAGAGGATCCTTGAGTCGTTCATAGATACTCAGGTTTTATAAGGCAGGGACATTTCCTTCAGAATACCAAGAACTTCATGATCACAGCGCAGACAAGTATTTTCCCTTATTCTACTACGGGAGATATCTCAAAAATAACCGGTTTGCCTCTTCTCTTTATTCAAAGTAAAGAGGGTAAAGAAATTTCTTATGAGCAGGGGGAAAAGGTCTTTGAGGCTGCCATGTCACCAAAAGCTTTCTAGGTATATGAAGGTGATCCCTTACAGGCTCCGGAAGAAGATCTGCTCTTGGACAAGTGGCATATGATTAATACTGCCTCTATTTCAGGTTATTTTTCTTTTCAAAGTATACCCCTCTTGTTCTCATGTTGGAAACACTGAAACCTTTAATATTTCTTTCTTCATCCCTCTCAAATGAAAGGTTCATGACCGGGAATTTACCGCCAAAACTATCTTTTTCTGCAGGTGTCAACTTGATTTCTTCTGATACCTGATAAGTGGTAAGAAAAAGATTCTCGTCCTTTAGTACTACTTCATATATTGTTTCAATTTCAGGACTATAGAATTTTCCGGTGAATTCCCTTAATTCTTTAGCCGTTGGCGACCACGTGATCTTTTTCGCCAGGTGATTCCCATTTTGATGTAAGGTTAAGCTGTCAGATACACCATTCTCCTTTAAATGAAAGGTGACCTTTGCATTGCCTGCAGGCACCGAAAATATAGAGTCGGAGACTGGTTTCACATCTACTTCTGGCTGGCCTGTCGCCTGGACTAATAAATTATCTCCATCCCTTTTAAAGGTTAATACTAGACCCGGCATATTTTCCAATTCATATCTTCCAGTGAGGGCGTCAAATTTTTCAACATCATAATCAAATGCAGGAGTGTCTCCCTCAGCTACCTTAGTTGATTCCTTTTCCTCGTCTTTTAGAAAGTCTGCGAAAAAAGCATCTGTAATTTTTTGAGCACTATTTGCGTTGAAACCTGCTGCATTGCTTTGGGTGATTACCGTTGCGTCAATTTCTGGAAAATACATCACCATAGATCGATGTGCTACATCGGCTCCACCATGATGAATTCTTTTTAAGCCTTTGTAGTTATCTATAAAAAGGCCTAATCCATAATTAGTGGTATCACCATTTTTTAAAACAAAGGGAGTAGTCATCTGCTCGATGATTTTTTTACTGCCCACCTTATGGTCTTCGAAATTTTCTATCCATTTGACAAGATCTTCCACAGTGGAATAAATCCCCCCTGCACCCATAGCGCCGCCAAGATCTGAAACCTCCCGATACTTTCCTTCTTCTGTGAAGCTATATCCTACCGAACGTTTAGGAACAACTTGTTGAGGATCTGTCCTCACTACAGTGTTACTCATTCCGAGTGGCTGAAATACATTTTGCTTCATCCATTCAGGAAAAGAAATGTCTGTCACTCTTTCTACTAACATGGATAATAGAGTAAATCCTGTATTGTTATAATTCCATTCGGCTCCCGGTTCATTTTGCAATTCTGGCTGATTTTGAATAATTTTTAAAAACATTTTCTCATCAAGTGAACTGCTGGTATTTCGACCTGTCAATGCAAGGGTATTCAAGAACTCCCGGTAACCACTGGTGTGGGTTAAGAGGTGTCTTATCTTAACAGTATGCTCAAATTCAGGTAATTCGGGAAAATACTTTCTTATATCATCATCGAGGGATAGTTTGCCTCTTTCTGCAAGTAGTGCTATGGCTAAAGCAGTGAATTGTTTAGAGGTGGACCCTATGTTGGTTGGGGTATTCACCTCAAATGGCACATCGTAAGTAAGGTTTGCCATCCCAACTGCACCCTTAAAAAGAACTTTTTCATCTTTTGTAACTATTACGGCGGCCCCTGGAACGTCTTTTCCAGTGTAGGGTGTCATTAATTGCTCAACCCGTTCGGCAGGCACTGTAGCCAATGGTTCTACCATTGAAATTGAAATAGAATATTCTCCTTGTTCTTTTTCAAAGGGAGTGACCTCAAGTTTGTACTTTCCAGATGACTCTGTTTCGAACAAAAAGGTTTCACGCCCTCTGGCAGGCCCGTCAAATTCAGCAATCTTTTCATTTTGTTCATCAAAGATCTTTACTACTACATCTACTGTTTTTTGTTCTACTTTTCCATAAATGAATTGATCTGAATCTAAATTTATGGAATAGGAATGAGTACTATTAGAAGAAAGTGAATCGGAAACCTCCTGTCCTTTTCTTATAATAACTTCTTTATGGAACGAGGTTTGGGCAGAAAGAAAATTTCCAAATAAGAATAGAGCAATTGTAAGCAGCGACAAATTTTTCATATATGAGCGTTTGGTTAGTTAATCTTGCCTTTATCGAGAAGCAATAGTAAACCTGAAGGAATTAAAAAATGTAGGGAAGAATTATCCTTAGAGTGTGTGAAATCTAATATACTAAAATTTAATCACTTAAATATTTGTTCTTGGCTAAGTGAAAGAAATAACTGACAACTGCGATGTACAATTTTTTTTTAAAAAAAACTGAACCCGCCAAATTTATGGCAGGTTCAGTATTTTTAAAAGAGGTAGCGATTACAATTTCACATTTTCCAGCTCAATTTCCTCTCCATTTTTGTTAAGTAACTTCACTTCGTCGAAGCCCATCTTCTTGAACTGATCGAACTGGGTAGCAGCATCTCCTACTACAAGGTAAGCCATTTTTGACTCATCAAGATATTTGTTGGCCAGCTCCTTATGTTGCTCCAAAGTCATGGCGCCAATGATCTCTTCTTCTTTCTCAATGTATTTAGGATCAAGATCGTAAGCGCTCATTTCCTGCAGCATGCCCAGTAAAGAATACTGAGTCTCAAACCTGCGGGAGTTGGATTTGATCAGGGCGTTCTTGGTAAACTCAAGATCTTCTTTAGAAATACCTTCCTTGTACTTCGCGATCTGGTCCCTGAAGATACCAACAGACTCACCTGTGGTATTGGTACGCACGCTGGAAGAAGCCGTAAATGTTCCTGGGATCTTCGATCCGCTGAAGCCTGAACGTGCCCCATAAGTATAACCTTTCTCCTCACGTAATATCAGGTTGACATTCCCGGAGAAAGAACCGCCCAGCTTGTAATTCATCACTTCGGCAGGGAAGAAGTCTTCGCTGGTACGTGGCAGTGCAATGTAACCTATGTTGATAACCGACTGCTTGGCGTTAGGTACGTCTACGAAATACAACGAAGCCTTGTCGCGCTCATTCGCAATTTCGAATTCAGGAATGTTCACTTCTATGGCTTCCCAGTTATTTTCCAGTCCTTCAATGGCTGCAAGCGCCTCTTCCTGAGAAACATCTCCCACTACATGCATGCGGGTAACAGTAGGTGAAAAATACTGGTTATAGTAATCCTTTAGATCCTGCATGGTTATCGCTTGTACAGATTCCTCAGTTCCCGAAGTTGGATAGGCAAAAGGATGTCCTTCTCCATACAGGACTTTGTTGTAAACCTCATTGGCTATCCTTTCAGGGTTAGCCTGGTTCCTCTTGATGTTGTTGATGGTGCTGGTCTTGATACGCTCCAGTTCATTTTCATCCCAACGCGGCTCGAGCAGGATCTCCTGTACCAGTTCCATAGTCTCATTGAAATTACGTTTAAGAGTATTCCCACGTACCACGATAGATTCATTGGTAGTGTACATACTAATGTTCGCCCCTAAAAGGTCAATGGCTTCTTCCAGCTCTGCCGGAGTCTTGTTAGCTGTACCCTCCATGAGGATATCAGACATCAGGTTGGCTACGCCGTTCTTATTCAGATCATCCAGCAGATGTCCTCCTTCAATTACCATACTGAAAGTCACCAGCGGAATTTCATTTTGCTCGATTCCATAAACTTCAAGGTCGTTACCCAGCTCTACCGTCCATGAATTTGGAACATTCAGGCTGGGAGCCGTTCCCATTTCGGGCTGCACAGAACGGTCAAAGGAAGAAGGGGTCTTTTTGATCTCTTCCTGTTTGGTTTCGGCTACTTCGGTTTGCACATTTTCCGTGATCTCTTCCTCGACCACTTCTGCCTTTCCAGAATTTTCAGCGATCAATTCCACCTGTCCCTTCGGAACAAAACTGGTCATCAC
>CAZVKA010000076.1:0-11639 GCA_964627595.1 uncultured Flavobacteriaceae bacterium
CATAATTGGTCAGGAAGTCAGGAGAACGTTGATCACTGTAGTTCACCACGTAAATAGTGACATCATACCCCAGTTCTATCAGCTTTCTTCCTATCACCAGGCCATCCCCGCCATTATTCCCTATTCCGCAGAAGATCTTCACAGGAATATCAGCACCTTCAAGGCGTTTATGAATCTCTTCAAAAACTAAAGTAGCCGCCCTCTCCATGAGATCGACAGAAGAAATTCCCTGTCTCTCTATGGTAACCTGGTCAGCCTCTTTAAGTTGTTTGGCAGAAAAGATCTTCATGAGCCACGCCTTCTTTTAAATACTTTACAAATATAGAATTTCCTTTCCGCTCCACTTTCGAATGGAGAAAAACTCTTGAAAAATTCTGTATAAAGGACGCTATACTTATTGAAATTAATAAATTTGCTCAAATTAATTTTCAAAATGAAAAGTACAGCCCTAACTTCTACCCATATTGCTTTAAAGGCTAAAATGGTTCCGTTTGCGGGATATAACATGCCTGTTTCCTATGAAGGTGTGAACGCCGAGCACGAGACCGTGCGAAAAAGTGTGGGTGTTTTTGATGTTTCCCACATGGGAGAATTTCTAATTACCGGAGAACATGCCCTGGAACTTATTCAAAAGATAAGCTCCAATGATGCCTCTAAACTTGTTGACGGGAAGGCCCAATATAGTTGTATGCCCAATAATACCGGGGGAATAGTGGATGATCTTATCATCTACAGGTTTAACGCAGAAAAATATCTCCTGGTAGTAAATGCTTCCAATATTGAAAAGGACTGGAACTGGATCTCCCAGCACAACACCATGGATGCGACCTTGAGGGATCTTTCTGATGAATATTCGCTATTGGCCATTCAGGGACCAAAAGCCGCAGAAGCCATGCAATCCCTTACAGATGTGGATCTTTCTTCCATAAAATTCTACACTTTCGAGGTGGCACCTTTCGCCGGTGCAGAGAATGTGATCATTTCGGCTACCGGATATACAGGAAGCGGCGGATTTGAGATCTATTGCAAGAACGAGGATGCTCAAAAGATCTGGGACCGGGTTTTTGAGGCCGGTGCAGATTACGGGATTAAACCTATTGGACTTGCAGCCCGTGATACGTTAAGACTGGAAATGGGTTATTGTCTTTACGGAAACGATATCGATGAGACTACTTCTCCAATCGAAGCCGGTCTTGGGTGGATCACCAAGTTCACAAAGGAATTCATCAACTCTGAAGAGTTGAAAAAGCAAAAAGAAGAGGGTCCTAAAAGGAAACTAGTTGCTTTTGAATTAGATGACCGGGGAATACCCCGCCAGGGGTATGACATTGTTGATGACAATGGCAAGGTTATTGGCGTGGTAACATCGGGAACCATGTCTCCTTCTCTTGAAAAAGGGATTGGATTGGGATATGTTCCTACAGAGATGACAGCCCCGGGAAGTAAGATAAATATTCAGGTACGTAAAAAAGCTCTTCCTGCGACGGTGGTCAAGTTACCATTTTATAAAGGATAGTTTTTTTGAAGAAAATATTGATTTTAGGAGCAAGCGGCTTTATCGGCAATGCCTTGTATAGAGAGCTGTATCCATACTTTGATACTCACGGCACCTATTTCACAGACAATGCTTTCTACGCCAGGAACCAAAAATTCCATCAGTTTGATGTGGAACGGGAAAGCATTAGCATTTTGTTGGAAAACCTGCGCCCGAACATCATAATTTCCGCCCTGCGCGGAAATTTTGATGCTCAGGTCGCTGCACACTTCGAGATCATCGATTACCTGCTTCAAACCAAAAATTCAAAGCTCATATTCCTCTCTTCAGCGAACGTTTTTGACGCCTTTACTAATTACCCTTCTTATGAATATGACAAGACGCTTTCCCAGAGTATCTACGGAAGGTTCAAGATCAAAATAGAAAATGCCCTTCTTCGTTTACCAAATGAAAAATATGTGATCGCGAGATTGCCCATGGTCTATGGAGCTAATTCCCCAAGGGTTTTGGAGATAAGGAAAAAGCTACAGGAAAAGGAGGCCATTGAAGTATTTTCCAACGTTGTGGTGAACGCCACTACAGATGCAAAAATAACCCAACAGATACATTACATCATCAACCGTAGAAAACAAGGTGTTTTCCACCTGGGTAGCAAAGACCTTATCCACCATAATGATCTAATAGCCGAGATCTGTGAAACACTTGGTGAGAAAAAGCCGTTATTGATGAATGTCTACGACTCGAATTTCGACAGGTTTCTTGCGGTCTTGCCAAAGGACAATCTTCTTCCAAAGAACCTCCAGATTTCGGTCAATGAAGTAGTAAAGAGCTGCCTGGTTTCCTGATGTTAATCTTCTACTAAAAACTATTTTTCTTCGAGAGCTTACTTAACTTTATACTTCAAAAAATAAACCGAAGATGAAAAAGTTAACCGAAGAAGAGATCTACAAAAAGCTGGAAGATCTTCAGGGTTGGGAGTACAGGGAGAATTCCCTGGCCACCTCCTTCCAATTTGAAGATTTCAAAGAAGCCTTTTCAGTAATGGTGAGAATTGCTTTTGAAGCCGAAGCCCAGCAGCATCACCCCGAATGGTTCAACGTCTACAATGAACTTCAGATCAGTCTATCTACTCATGATGCCGGGGGAGTAACCGATAAGGATTTCACCATGGCCCATACCATTGAAAAGATAATAGGCACAGCAGAATAATCTTGTGTTTCCTACTCCGGAAAAATGGATGTTTTTCCTATTTTTACGCCACATTTAATTTTTACGAATGGGAAGAGCATTTGAATTCAGGAAAGCGCGTAAAATGAAGCGTTGGTCAGCTATGGCCAAGGCCTTTACCCGTATAGGAAAAGATATCGTCATGGCCGTCAAGGAAGGTGGCCCTGATCCCGACACTAATTCGCGGCTGCGGGCAGTAATCCAAAATGCCAAGAGTGTGAATATGCCCAAGGACAATATTGAGCGGGCAATAAAAAGGGCATCAGACAAGAGTCAGGGTGATTACAAGATCGTTCTTTTTGAAGGGTATGCGCCACACGGGATCGCCGTGCTGGTAGAAACAGCAACCGATAACAACAATAGAACTGTTGCCAATATCAGGTCTTACTTCAATAAATGTGAGGGAAATCTTGGAACTTCAGGCTCTGTGGAATTCATGTTCGATCACACCTGCAACTTCAGGATAGCTTCTGAAGGAATTGATGCGGAAGAACTGGAACTGGAACTGATCGATTTTGGTGCTGAAGAAGTTTTTGAAGATGAAGACGGAATCCTGATCTATGCTCCTTTTGAAGCCTTTGGTGCCCTGCAGAAAGAGCTGGAAGGTCGCGGAATTGAAATTCTTTCTTCAGGATTTGAACGTATTCCGCAAGTGACAAAGAAGTTGTCTCCCGAAGATGCCGCCGATGTAGAGAAACTTCTCGAAAAACTGGAAGAGGATGATGATGTACAGCATGTATATCACACCATGGAAGAAACAGAAGAATAAAGAATTATAAGGCCGGAAAATTCCGGCCTTAGTTTTATTTTTAAATGCAGAGCGAAAAACACCAAAAAGCCATCAAGGCCTCCTATTTAAGTATTTTTGGAAATGCTGCTCTGGCTATTGCCAAGGGAGTAACGGGGTTCTTCGGAAATTCATATGCTCTTATCGCAGACGCTATAGAATCTACCACCGATGTATTTTCCAGTTTACTTGTTCTGTTGGGATTGAGATATTCTGCACGCCCTGCAGATGAAAATCACCCCTACGGACACGGACGCGTGGAACCGCTGGTCACTTTTGCTGTTGTGGCTTTTCTGGTGGTCTCGGCCACAATCATTGTGATTGAAAGCATAGAGAACATTCAGACGCCTCATAAAGTACCCAAACCGTATACCTTGATCGTACTGGGTGCGATCATTATTATTAAGGAAGTTTTCTATCGCTTTATTTCAAGAAAAAGTGATGAAACAAAAAGCAGCTCCTTAAAGGCTGATGCCTGGCACCATCGCAGTGATGCCATCACTTCCCTTATGGCTTTCATTGGTATTTCTGTGGCTCTGGTTATGGGTAAAGGATATGAGACGGCCGATGACTGGGCCGCTCTTTTTGCTTCAGGCTTTATCCTGTACAACGCTTACCTGATTGTTAGGCCTGCCCTGGGAGAGATTATGGACGAACACTTATATGATGACCTGGTAGACGAAATACGGAAGATTTCCCATAAGGTGCCCGGAGTCATAGAAACTGAAAAGTGTTTTGTGCGGAAGACCGGGATGACCTACCACGTGGATCTGCACGTGGTGGTCAATGGAGAGCTCACGGTCAATAAAGGTCACGAGATCGCACATGACCTCAAAAATACACTTTTGGAAGAAATTCCTGACATTGCCGATATCCTGATCCACGTAGAGCCACACGACCTGAAAGAAACAAAGAACTCCTGAACCCCTTTCCTAAAAAAATGATAATCCTGCAGGCTTTTTCTGAGGGTCACCATCATTTGACTATCTTTAGAAAAATTTAGAAAAATTCAGAAAAAACAGAAATGGATATAAAATTAGCGGTCCTTATTGACGGGGATAACATTCCATCAGCCTATGTTAAAGAAATGATGGAAGAGATTGCCAAATATGGAAACCCTACGATAAAACGCATTTATGGCGACTGGACAAAACCCCACCTTGCCAAATGGAAAAACGTACTACTTGAAAATGCTGTAACCCCTATTCAGCAATATGGTTATACCCAGGGAAAAAATGCAACCGATTCTGCCATGATCATTGACGCCATGGATATACTCTACTCGGGTAAGGTAAATGGATTTTGCCTGGTCTCCAGTGACAGTGACTTTACACGCCTGGCAACCCGGCTTCGGGAAGCAGGAATGAATGTAATAGGAATTGGAGAAAAGAAAACCCCCGACCCTTTTATCGTGGCCTGTGACAGGTTCATCTATATTGAGATCTTAAAGAACCAGGCAAAGGAAACCAGCAAGGAAAAAGAGACCAAGAAAAGTGATTATGATAAAATCACACCCAAAGTGGTAAAATTGATCGCTTCAACAATTTCTGATGTTGCCGATGATGACGGCTGGGCATTCCTTGGTGATGTGGGTAGTTTACTTCAGAAAAAACAGCCAAATTTTGATTCCCGTAACTATGGGTTTCAAAAATTAACTCCCATGATAAATTCCATAGACAAATTTGAGATTGAATCGCGGGAAAATCAGCGGGGAGGTAAATACAAACTCATTTATGTTAGAAATAAGGAAGCCTGAAAATGATATAAAATTTAATGGATCATGAGAACGATAAAAAATGTATATAAGGCAGAGTATCGTCCTATCGCAGACCTTATAACCTATTCTCCCATGCCCACGCGAAGCTTGAGGATGATAGACCCTTTTTTATTTCTTAACCATCACGGACCACAAAGGTATCAACCCAATAACCGCGGGTTACCTTTTGGCCCACACCCACACCGGGGAATGGAAACGGTCACTTTTATCCTGGATGGAGACATTGCCCACAAGGATTCCGGTGGAAATAACAGTGTGATAGAGAGCGGCGGAGTGCAGTGGATGACTGCCGGCAGCGGATTGATACATTCTGAAGTCTCTTCAGAAAAATTTAAAGAAGAAGGAGGTGATCTAGAGATCTTACAGCTATGGGTCAATTTACCGGCAAAACTCAAAATGACCAACCCTTCTTATACAGGTCTCCCAAAAGAGAAAATTCCGCAGGAATCTTTTAACAAGGGCAGAGTAAAGGCCCAGGTAATTTCAGGAAACCTAAATGGAAAACCGGGAGCTTTTGAAACGCTCACGGAAATTCACTTAAGCACCCTCTTTTTTGAACCGGAAGCAGTCTTTACCACGGCAGTTCCAAAATCTCATAATATTTTGTGCTACCTAATAAAAGGAGAGATCAAAATAAATGGTGAGATCATTCCTGCCCTGCATCTTGTTGAATTCAATAACGATGAGGAAGAAGTAAGAATAGAAGCTTTAGCTGAAAGTACAGTTCTATTTGGCCATGCCGAACCTTTTGATGAACCTGTGGTTGCCCAGGGACCTTTTGTGATGAACACTATGGAAGAGATCAACCAGGCTTATGAAGATTACCATAATGGAAAAATGGGAAACCCCAACCATTAAAGATTAACAGCACTATAAAAAAAAGATCCTGCTTAACAAGCAGGATCTTTTTTTTATACGGTTTTCTTTTTCTTTTTTCCTTTCTCCAGGAACTTATCTGTCAACCTACTTCGGTTTCCCTTTTTGTAATGCTTGGTAAACCTCCAATAGGAGATAATTCCCAATAAGGCAACTACGGCAATCGAGTAATACACAAAATCTGGTGTGATCACTTGATCCCCGCTCGCATAGGAGTGCAAGCCTGAAAGATAGAAATTCACCCCAAAATAGGTCATCATAATACTTGCGAAAGACACCACTGCCAAAAAGTTGAACAACCAGCGGCTCCTTAGCCCCGGTACAAGTCTAACGTGAATTACAAAGGCATAAACCATTATACTTACAAGGGCCCATGTTTCTTTAGGATCCCAGCCCCAGTAACGCCCCCAGCTTTCGTTAGCCCATTGTCCTCCCAGGAAGTTACCAATGGTCAACATTACAAGCCCAATTGTAAGAGCCATTTCTGTAATAATGGTAATTTCCTTTATGGTGAGGTCCATTTTCTTCTTATTCTTTTTAGTGGTAGCGATCATTAATATCAAAGCGACCGCACCAAGAATCATTCCCAGGGTGAAAGGACCGTAACTACCAACTATGACAGACACATGGATCATCAACCAGTAGGAATCAAGTACCGGTTGCAAGTTGGCGATAGCAGGATCCATCCAGTTCCAGTGCGCGATCATTAGGATCATAGAAGTCACAAAAGCCGTTGAGGCCATGGTGAGATCACTTTTTCTTCCGAAGAGCAATCCAAAGAGCATGGTGGCCCAGGCGACATAGATCATGGATTCATAGGCATCACTCCAGGGTGCGTGCCCGGAAATATACCAGCGGGCAATGAGTCCCAGAGTATGCAGCACAAAAAAGACAATGATCGTTACCTTACTCACTGTTATAAAGCTCCTGATAAATTTACTGTCTTTGAAGATCTGGAATATTACGAAGATCAACATAAGCACCCCTGCCAGCATATACATCCAGAAGAGGTTTCTAAAAATGTCGTATTTGTTATACAGTATTTCTGTCCTGATCTTTTCTTCTGACGGTATTACCTCACTGCCAAATTTCTTCTGAAAGCCTTTGATGCTACTCAGCAGTTCATTTGCCTGTTTGTAACCACCTGTTTCCTTGGCGGTGCGAAGGGCACTGAAGTACATGGGCAGGATCTGCCGGGTGTACACAGAATCCATTCCTGTAAATCCGGCCTCAGCAGCTTCGGGATAAGAAACCCATTTATTGTTCTCATGTTCCGGAATAGGAAAGATCCTCAGCATTTTCCCCTGTAGGGTATTATATAACAGGTTCACCCTGCGGTCAGTCTCGATAAAGTCTTTTTCAAACTGGTTTGGCACCGCTGCCTGATAGGCACTTTCCAGGTAGGGACTCAGCTTGTAATTTCCCTGTGAATCGAAGAAATCTGTAAGAGCAAGGTATTTCTGATCTTCAGATACCCCCGCAATATGTCTTATACTATCATTTCCTCGCTTCACATTGATGATAGGAACATTATACCACATCGTTGGATTCTCAGTGATGGAAATCATAACCTGGTCTGAGGTCATTCCTTCGTATTCGACACTTTTGCTCAGCTTCCGAAGCAATTCAGAAGAATAGGTGTTCACCGGCTTCATCCTTCCGCCGGCATCCTGTACTACAAGCTCTCCAAATTTTGCAGCATGCTCTTTGCTCACTACATTGGCCCTAATAATGGAGTCAATTCGTGACTTAGGAATGGTTAGAGAAGCATTCTCATTTTGATGTTCATGTTGCTCTTCCTCTATAGTTTCAACTTCGTGTTGCTCATGATCATGATTAGGGTCATGTTCTTCCTGCCCGTTTTGAGGATATTGCGCAAAACCGGAAACAGATACGAAGAACATGAGCATCGCAGCTGTTGTTAGCTTCGCTTTCTTTTTCTTCACTTTTTCCAACATTTTCTTTAACTGGCCAAAACGAGACCCCCTGTCGAAAAGGATCCACATTAGACCAATGTAAAGCAGGGTATAACCTATGTAAGTGATCCAGGTTCCCCAAAAATCGTGGTTTACAGAAAGAACGGTTCCCCGCTCATCAGGATCGAACGAAGCCTGGAAAAAGCGGTAACCTTGATGATCAAGCACGTGGTTCATATAGATCTCATAATCAAAAACATTCTCTTCATCGATGACGGTAACTTCACTTTTGAAGGAGGAGTAACTTTTTTCTGTCCCGGGGTATTTTGCTGCAATAAAGTCATTCAGTTTTATGGCAAAGGGAAGTTCAAATTCCTTGGAACCATAACGCACGTAAAATTCGAGTCCTCCTATATTTAATTTTTTAGGATCATTGATCCTTCCCTGTCCTCCCAATAATTTTACAGTCTCAGATTCCCCGGCAGTAGTTACTCTTACGACTGCCGCATCCTGCTGCCCATCTGTTTTTTCCTCTGTGGGAATGATGTCATACACGCCTTTCACTACAGGATCTGGCAGTACGAATTGCATGCCAGCCATATTATACAAAGACCTAAGCATAAGAGTTTGAGTGGTATCTTTTTTGACCTCCCCCTGTTGCTGATCGGCCATACGCATGTAAGTACCTTCAAAAGGGGATGAAATCTGGTACTCCCCATCCTCATAGGTGATGTTTATGGCTCCTTCAGTAGGTTTGTTCAGGGCGAATAGGACGTTATGGATACTGGTCACCTCCCCTTCTTTGATGTAGTGATCATGTCGATCTCCCCCGCCGGCTTCGACGATCTTCAGGTAATTCTCCCCTTCGGGGTCTTCCACCAGGCCTTCTTCGGCACCATGTATATAATCGAGTATCTCAAGAGTTACAGGTTGTCCGTTATAATCAGTGTTGAATTCAAATTCATTAGAAGCTCCCGGTGCCAGCAGCACTTCGTTCTCTACTACCCTTCTTCGCGGTTGCCCATCAATTTCACCGTCAATAAAGCTGATCAAATAGGTCTTTTCTGAAAGGAAAGTATTTTCTGTAGCACCTTCCCTAATGGGCATCATCCCTTCATAACTGATATACCGGGTCACAAAAGCTCCTACCAGGATAAGGATGAACGACAGGTGCAACAAAAGGGAGGACCATTTTTCTTTTTTGTGCAGGTTATAGCGTTTAATATTACCAATGAAGTTGAGTACAAAGAAGGCCATAATGACCTCAAACCACAATGCGTTGTAGATCCACACTTTCGCGGTTTCTGTACTATACCAATTTTCTATAAATGTTCCCAGTCCCAGTGCTACGGCAAAAACAACAAATAAAACAGCCATTAAGCGGGTGGAAAAGAGAATGGAGGCGATTCTTTTTTGCATGAAAAGTTGTGTTTAAAAACGCTGCAAAAGTAAGCATTTTTAAGGATTTAAGTTTTTTTTAGGAATAGATTTTTACATAACCAGGAGCAGCAGAACGAGTACTGATTTTTTTTGGTAATTTTGCCACATGATCAACCTTGTGCTTCTGGGATCGGGAAATGTTGCCACACATCTATACCGGGCTTTCTCTGCTTCGGAAAAAGTACAGGTGACCCAGGTTTACAATCATTCTCCACGAGGACTGGATTATTTTAAAAAAGAATCTGCAGTTACCACTTCCCTTTCCGAACTTATGGAGGCAGACATTTATTTGCTGGCCCTGAAGGACGATGTCATTGAAGAGATAGCTGAAAAACTTAGGGATAAAAAAGGTCTTATCACTCACACTTCGGGGGCGGTTACACTGTCAGCTATATCGGGCTGTGACAGGGGCGGTGTTTTTTATCCGTTACAGACCTTTTCCAAGAACCGGGAAATGGATTATGAAGAAATCCCATTTTGCCTGGAGGCGAAAGCCCCAGAAGACCTGCAGCTCCTAAAAGAACTCGCTGCGGAAATTTCAGGAAAAGCATACGAGATCTCCTCTGAACAGAGAAAAAAACTACATCTTTCGGCTGTATTCGTCTGTAATTTTGTGAACCACCTGTACAGCATCGGGGAAAACATATGCAGGGAAAATGACATTCCTTTTTCCATTTTACAGCCGCTTATTCAAGAAACCGCCGAAAAAGTAAAAAATGCGTCTCCATCCGAAGTGCAAACAGGACCGGCCGTGAGGCACGATCAATCAACTATAGATGCTCACCTGGAGTTGATCAATACTCCCGAAACCAAAGATATTTATCTACTTTTGACTAAAGTAATTCAATCATTTCATGGAAAAAAATTATAAAGAATTCCTCTCTCAGATTAAGACATTCATTTTTGACGTAGACGGGGTATTAACCGATGGATCATTACAAATCAGCACTAATGGTGACCTTTTACGAACCATGAACATCAAAGACGGATTCGCCATGAAACATGCGATGCAAAAGGGCTTTACAGTTTGTGTGATCTCGGGAGGATATAATGAAGGAGTGCGACACCGCCTAAAAGGTCTTGGGATTACCGATATTTATTTGGGATGTCCAGACAAGGTTGAGCAAATGGAAGAGTTTTTTGACATTTATGACATCAAACCCGAAGAAGTATTATATATGGGGGACGACCTTCCCGATTTTTATGCCATGCAAAAGGTAGGTTTACCCTGCTGCCCGCAGGATGCTGCTGCAGAGATCAAAGAAATTTCCCGCTATGTTTCCCACAAAAAAGGCGGAAAAGGATGTGTTCGGGAAGTAATTGAACAGGTCATGAAGGTACAGGGAAAATGGCTTCAGGAATAAATGAACTGGTTTCTCCTCATAATCGCCGGACTTTTTGAAGTAGGTTTTGCTACCTGCCTGGGGAAAGCACGGGAAGCATCTGGAAATACCGCGCTCTTGTGGATGGCAGGTTTTTTTATTTGTCTTTCCATAAGCATGATTTTACTGTACAAGGTCACCCAGCATTTACCTATTGGTACTGCCTATGCTGTTTGGACCGGGATAGGTGCCTTTGGCACGGTCCTAATGGGGATTTTAGTGTTTAACGAACCTATCCACTTTTGGAGACTCTTTTTTCTCTTCACATTGATCGCCTCCATTATAGGGCTCAAATTCGTTTCTGCCTAATGGCTGTGGCTTCAATTCTTCAACTCATAAGATGGCCCAACCTGGTGATGATCGCAATAACTCAGGTACTTGTAAAGTATTTCCTTTTTGAGCCCTTCGGAATTGCCGTCACCCTCAACGGGTTCAGCTTTTCCCTGCTCGTCCTTTCCATGATGTGTTTAGCAGCTGCCGGGAACATTATCAATGACCTGCACGATCAACAGGCAGATGCCATCAACAGACCAAATAAGCTGATCGTGGGCCGTAAAATTACAGAAAAAACAGCTTATAATCTGTTTATATTCCTGAATATTATTGGAGTAGGCATCGGTTTTTATCTGTCAAATCTGGTGGGAAGGCCTTCCTTTGTCGCTTTGTTCATTCTTCCTTCAGCATTTTTGTATTTCTATGCCACCCAGATTAAGGGAACGGTGCTGGTAGGAAATTTGGT
>CAZVKA010000077.1:0-11233 GCA_964627595.1 uncultured Flavobacteriaceae bacterium
CCGGGAACCACATCTGCGGCTCCCATTGCCATTCCTTTTATTGAAATAATGAGATAATCTTTGAAACTTCGTCGCATTGTCGTTGTTTAGAAGTGCGCAAAGTTACAGATTTAACTGTAGGTATTCAGGTGAGTCTTGATTTTATCTTTAACAGATTTCCGCTCAAAAATTGAAGGAAAAAGCTCCTCAATGATGATGTAATATTCGTAATCAAGCTTTAAGCCGTTGTTCAGGTGAAAATGCCCCTCTTCGGCCTTATGCAGCATGAAATACAAACCAGACATCCTGTACTCGATCTCGGCAGACTCAGGATAAAATTCCACAGCCTGCAACATGTTTTGCAAGGCGGCTTCATATTCTCCAAGATCAATGAGAATATCGCACCTTTTGATCCAGGTGTCCAGCTCGTAGTTACCCAGTTCCAGGCTTCTTCTGTATCCTCTTTCGGCTTCTTCAAGCTGCTTGAGCTTGTTGTTGATACGCGCGTACCTTTTCCAGTAAAGTACGTTCTCCCCGTCAATGTTGATCGCTTTGTTGATATAATAAAGCGCTTTACGATGGTTTCCTTTTTTATAGAAAAAGTCAGTAATGGCGATCCATCCCTTGTCTAGCAACGGGTCTTCGTGAACCGTTTGACGATAGTTCTTCAGGGCAAGTTCATCAAGTCCTAATTTTTCGTAACACTTCCCAATTCGAAGATATGCGAAAGAAGTAGGATCATCCAGGTCAAGCGTGATCTTGTAGTTCTCAATGGCTTCGTTGTATTTCCCCATTTTCTCTAGCACTTTCCCCTTTTCAAGGTAGGCGCCAATGAAATAATCATCACTGATGATCGCGAAATCAAAAGCGGCAAGGGCTTTCTTGTAATTCTTGAGGTCGAAATACTGTTTTCCAAGCTGGTGCCAACCTACTTCAGAGTAGGGGTTGCGGTCAAGAAAGGAATTCAGGTAATCAATGGCCTCCCGGGTTTGTTCCAGGAAGTCAAAACAGTACATGATATTGTAAAGAGCCGAATAATCTTCCTCATCAGCTTCAAGGCACTTCATGAAATTCCTCTTGGCATTCTCAAAATCTTCCAGGAAAAGGTACTCCATTCCCAGCAGGGAATAGACATCTGCCTCATCCATAGTGATATCAAGTGCCAATTCAAGCATGTGAATGGCATCTTTATGATGATCTTTCTTGGAAAGGATATTGGCTTTTTGAATATAGATCTCCTCGTTGGAAGTTTCCAGGTCAAATATTTCGTCTAACAGGTTTTCGGCCAAATCAAGTTTGTCCTCAAAAACGAGTATCTCTACCTTAAGCAATCTAAGATTAATGGAGCTGGGATGCTGGGAAAGTCCCAGTTTGACCGCTTTTTTGGCAAGTGCGATCTTCCCGTTCTCCAAATAATAATGAACGATATTCTCAAACTCAGCCGAGTCAAAGAACAGCACATCATTGGTCTTTAGCATTGATTCAAAACGAGTAAGGGAGAAACTGTTGTCTTCGTTATGGCTTAAATGCATAAGCAGGTTTTGTTACTGATTTGTACAGTATTAAAGTTAAAAATGTTCTAAAGCGACTGCACTAAAATCAAAATTTGTTGTTAACAAAGTAATTAACAGTGCGTCTTGCTATTTCATGGCGTCAAGTATTTCAAGAATTATGCCGCAACCTTCTTTTATTTCCTCTTTAAGAATTGTTAAAGGAGGAGTAATTCTTACAGCCCTGGTTTCAAACAGTAACCAAAACAAAATGAGTCCTTTATCCTGTGCCCGAAGCACCAGCTTGTTGGCGATCTCTGCCGAAGGAAGAATAGGAGCGAGCATCAGTCCTTTTCCACGTAATTCAGAGATCAGCGGGTGAACCAGCAGCTCTCTTACCAGGGTTTCTTTTTCAATAGCTTCTGCCATTAAATTACTTTCAGTGATCTCACGCAGGGTCGCCAAGGCTGCAGCCGCGATCACGGGATTTCCTCCAAAAGTTGTAATATGCCCCATTTTTGGATTATCACTGAGCGAGTCCATCATTTCCGAGGAGGCGGTAAACGCACCAATTGGCAGTCCGCCTCCCATGCCTTTCCCCATGACCACCACATGAGGCACCACGTCAAAGTTTTCAAATCCGAACAATTTCCCGGTACGCCCAAAGCCGGGTTGTATCTCATCGAGGATCATGATCGCACCCACTTCCTCACAACGCGCCTTTACCTTTTTCAGGTAATTGTTCTTTGGAAGGATAAAGCCTGCGCCACCCTGAATGGTTTCTAAAATGACCGCGGCTGTTTTTTCGGTGATGTTCTGCAGGTCTTCCTCCTCGTTGAACCTGATGAAATCCACATCTCCAATAAGCGGCCTGAAAGGTTTTTGCCGTTCCTCATAGGTCATAAGGCTCAGGGAGCCCATGGTATTTCCATGGTAGGCATTCCTCGCGGCGAGGATCTGGCTCCTTCCCGTATAACGGCGGGCGAGTTTTAAAGCGCCTTCGATAGCCTCTGTGCCCGAGTTAGTGAGATACGTCTTTTCCAGTGGATTCGGCAGCTTTTCGGCGAGCAATCGGCACAATTCCATCGCCGGGCCCTGGGCGTATTCCCCATACACCATCACATGAAGGTATTTGTCCAGCTGCTCTTTTGCGGCTGAAACAACTTTGGGGTGACAATGGCCAAGGCTTGCGGCAGAGACACCCGCTACAAAATCCAGGTATTTTTTACCATCAGTAGTAAAGATCCAGGATCCCCGCGCATGATCAACTTCAAGCGCCAGGGGCTGTGGCGAGGTTTGCGCCTGATATTTAAAAAAGTCTTCTTTCAATGCTTACTACTGTTCGGTTTCCTTCCGCAGAAGGTCTTCTTTTCGGGCAGGGGACAAGGTATCCTTCACCGCTTCGGTCTTTATGCTGTCCTGTATCTCCCGGAATTCTTTGGGTATGATGATACTGTCCGTTCGAATGCTGTCGTTGGGCTGCTGTATGAGCTGTTGCAGGCTGTCGCGTGACATCGCCGGCAGGGTGTCCTGTGGCCGCTCCCGCAGATCTTCGGGGCGAAGCCTGGACCTTCTATTCAGCAGGGGAGCGTCCTCATCTGAGCGTTCCTCAAAGAAATTCTCCTCCTCTTCGGGTAAGGGGATTCCCTTAATCTTCACCGGTTCATAAGGTTCTTCTCCCGCAAACAGGTCTTCTATGCTGTTAAGTTTTTCATCTCCACGCCAGTTGAAACCTTTCAGTTCCCGGGCGTTGGGCGGTAGATCGGGTTCGGGATACAGGGTGCCGTCAATCTGTTTATGATAAATGATCTCCTGCACTTGTTGGTCTTCCAGCAAAACCTGGATGGAACTTGAAAGGGTTTTGTTGATTCCTATCAATTCCCCCGGGTCATCCCGCATGTAATAAAGGGTTTCTGTATTTTTAATGAGATTTACCTCGTATAATTCATTATCGACAAAGAGGCCATACATTTCCTTACCCTTTAGCTGGTTATAGCCACCCAGGCTGTCCTGCTGGATCATGAAGGCATTGTCGAATACCTTTAAAGAATCCAGTTTTTCGGATTTTACATTGTTGATCAGGTGGATGGTGTCGCCGGTAAGCTGATTGTTGGCCGACCAGATCACGGGGTTTCCCAGCATCTGAGTGAGCCCGGTGCTTTCGCGCACATGTATGGAATCACTTTTCCCACTCATGTTGCTTTTAAAAAGCCTCACGTCATAGAACCCTCTTATGATCCTGTTATCGGTTTTCCCGGTGACCATGAGAGTGTCGCTGTGAATGTAAATGGAGTCGTTATCCTGTACCGCAATCGCCACTGCTTTACGGGTGATGAACACAGAATCCTTCTCACGAAAGACCTCGGCATAATGACCCTTGATCACACTGTTGTTAACGGTGTCGGTTACCTTAATGTTGTTGGTGGCCGAAGCGAAGTTGGTGTTCCGGTTAAAGTAGAGGCTGTCTCCCTCTAAAATGCGGTTTTCGTAATCGATCCTGGAATTTTTGACGAAGTATCCCGTATTGCCGCGGGTGTCGTAAAATCCTCTTTCGGCGTAAATGACAGATTCGTCACTGGTGATGGTTGATGGTCCGTACATATAAGCATGCCCGGTTTCTGAATAGAAATCCAGCTGGGAACTGGTAAGCACATAATCGGGATTCGTGATCACTACTTCCGAAGAAAAGGAATATTTCTCATTTTCCAGAAAATACCGGCCTATGCGGCTTTTTAATATACTGGCTGAATCCCTTACGGTACCGCCACTTTGGTAATAAGCTTGTTGTTTTAGCCGGTCAAAAAAAAGGGTGTCGGTACTCAGGCTGGTCTTGGGGGTGCGCATGTTCACATTTCCGCTGGCGAAGGCGAACTGGTTGTTCCCGTTGTATTCAGCATAACGGCTGGTCATGGTGGTGGTATCGCCCTGTTCCATGCGAACATTTCCGTAGGCCTTAAAAAAATTCTCTTCGGCATAATGAATGGCCTGGTCACACCATACTTCGATGCCTTCATGGGTGAAATGCACCTGGTTTTCCACCTTACTCAGGATAAAAGCCCCGGGATACCGCTCCTCATTCTTGATGGTACGGTCACTTTCATACTGTATCTTTTTGGTAGTCTGCGCGTAAGCAGAGAAGCCCCAGGCGAGGAGGAACAGGAAAGTAATGGAAAACCGGTACTTTATCAACGTGAAAAATTTTGCCCAAAAATAGTGAATTCTGAAGGATTTAACTCTGGCCCGTCAATCTTTTAAGAATTGCATCATCTGCCTTATAGAAGTCCGAGGTTATTCCTTCGGAAGAATTAGCTTTCCAAAATCCTTTTCAGGTTCCTGAGGTCTTTGTTGTTTGCTCTTCGCATCATTTTGGCCATAAACGGAGCAAGCCATCTGGAAAATCCTTTGGGTTCACCCTCGTTTTCCAGGGTCATTTTGGTGCTTCTGTCCTCAATTGGCGTCCAGGTGTAGGTAGTCTCCATGGGAAACGGCCCTTCGGCGGTGCGCATCACCAGTTTTTTTCCCGGGATAAGTGCAGTGATCTCATAAGTATACTCCAGTTTCTTACACAGGAAATGGGCTACAAAGGCAATCCTGGAACCCACTTTTAGAGGTTTAGGGGTTTTCCAGCCGGCAGATTTAATGTTTTCATACCATTCGGGCGCGTTATCAGGATTTCCGGAATAATCGGCGACGATGTCGACCGGTTTGTTGATGAGAATTTCTGTTTTTACATTTACCATATTTACCCTTAGAAACCACAAATATAACCTGAATCCAAATACCGGATTTGTATCCTGCATACTTTGTTTTAACAGTAATCGTGAAAGTAATTAATATTCTTTGTATTTTACTTAGTTTTAGTTGCTTGAAAACTAATCATTTAAAAATGTTGTTCGTGAAGTGGTATAATCTAATTACTGTCTTTCTCATCTTCGGGAATGTGATGCCAGGGTGGAACCAGGAAATGGAGATCGATTCTGTTAAAGTCGATCAGTCAATTTATGACTACCATATAGAAAAACGCAATAAAAATAGGACTGGGGGTTGGGTTGCGCTTGGAGGAGGCATAGGCCTGGTTGTCCTTGGGCTAGCCAATAATTTTGACCAGACCTTTTGTTTTGGCGACTGTGAGGGTGTTGATCCTAGTGATGGTCTCTGGCCAGCCTATATTGGGGCCGCCAGTATTGCTGTATCCATACCATTATTTATAGCAGCACGAAAACATAATAAAGCGGCAAAGATAGAAATGAGAGGTCAACCGGTTGTCTTTAGGAGCTATCGCCAATTGGGAATGGGTTTAGCCATACAAATTAATTTAGATTGAGAACATTTTTTTGTCCACAACTCACCGTTTTTTAATTTATGATTGATATTCTGTGTTATACTGATAGATCAGATCTATTAACTCGAGTTTTTTTCCTGCTCAAGGTAAACTTCATCGTAATAGCTTTAATTGCATCCTAAATCAGATATTGGTCTATCTCCTTCCAGAACATTCTGTACCTTTTCCCAGTCCGGGCGTTCTTTTGATGGGCTGAGTATTTGGGCATTTCCCCCATTATCATTTATGAATTCACTAAGTTTTGTCTGAAAGCTCCTGGTGTTGGAAAATAAATATCTGCCTACAATTTTTTTCTCTTTTATTTTCCAAAGAGTATCTACCTTTACTTCCTAAATAATGCATTATAAGATGCCATAACTTCATTTTGATTTACCCGGGCTTGTGTAGCCGTAAGTTGGGTAATTGCCTTCCCACTTGAGGAAATTTTCCCCATTTTTTTCCTGAAATTATATTAAACCGCCTCTGTTTACAGTCCGTTTCCAATTGGTACGTGGATTGCTAACACTGGCAGGAGAGCCGCTGTGATGCAACAGCTGGTTTCATCAAGAACAATAAAACAGAACATTAAAGAATGAAAAGTAAAACCATAGCTCCAGATCAAGTAATATCTTCCACAGAGAATTCTGCTTTTAATGAAAATTCCAATCCACGAGAAAAAACAAAGAATTTAAAAGGCGTTTTAGTACGGGCCAGTAGCCTGGCGCTGCTTATGAGTGCCGCTTACCTGGTTTATGCCATGCAAGGGGATTTTTCAAGATACCAACTGGATGGTCTTGATAACACCTGGGGAATGATCTTTTTGATCATTTCAGGTGCTTTACTCTTATTCAGGGCCGGATTCTTTTTTTATAACCTGTACCTGTACTTTCGCTATAAACCTGTCTCCTCTGTAAGCAACGAGGAATTGCCTACCGTTACTGTCATCGTACCGGCCTATAATGAAGGGAAACAGGTTTGGGCTACTCTTATGAGCCTGGCCAAGAGTGACTATCCTGAAGATAAGCTGCAGTTACTGGCAATCGATGACGGGAGTAAGGATGATACCTGGAACTGGATGCTGAAGGCGAAGCAGGATCTGGGCGATCGTGTGAGCATCTACCAGCAACCCGAGAACAAAGGAAAACGTCACGCTCTTTACCGCGGATTCAATATTGGAACGGGAGAGGTCTTTGTGACCGTGGACAGTGACTCTGAAGTGACTGCAGATACGCTGCGCAACCTGGTGAGTCCGTTTGTGGTGAACGAGAAATGCGGTGCGGTAGCGGGGAATATCCGTGTGCTCAACAACGGGCAAAAAGCCTTGTTGCCCAAGATGCTCGATGTGAGTTTCGTATTGAGTTTTGAGTTTGTGCGTTCTGCCGAAAGCAGCCTGGAATCGGTTCTTTGTACTCCGGGCGCACTGGCGGCCTACAGGAGGGAGGCCGTGTTTGGATGCCTGGAGGAATGGATCAACCAGACCTTTATGGGACAACCTTCAGACATCGGGGAGGATCGCGCAATGACCAACATGATCCTCAAGCAGGGATACCACGTACTCTTCCAGAGAAATGCTTACGCCTATACCAATGTACCTGAAAAATATACCGGACTGTATAAAATGTTCATCAGGTGGGGGAGAAGTAACGTGCGCGAGAACCTCGCCATGGCAAAATATGTGTTTACAGATTTCAGGGAAGGCTCCAAGGCAGGATCAAGGCTATTGTTCCTCAACCAGGTGTTGAAATTGGTAATGAGTTACCCTTCCATTCTACTGATGCTTTTCTTTATTTCGATGGATCCTGTATTGTTCATTAGTTCGACTCTCCTGAGTATCCTTATCTGGTCGAGCTTTCCCGTACTGTTCTATGCGAAGAGATATAAACTGTCTGAATCGTTCTGGGCTTATTCGTATAGTATCCTTTACACCTTCGGGTTGTTCTGGATCACGCCTTACGCCATTGCCACAGCAAGTAAGAGAGGGTGGTTAACGAGAGGATAATTCGCTGTGCTCATAAAGAGCCAAGAATCAAAAAGAAGCAAGAGACAAGAATCAAGAATCAAGAATTTTTGTAAAAAGCAGGCTGCAAGGGATTCCTGTTTAAAAAGCAACCTCTGGTTACGAAAATCCACCGATAAAATAAAAAGGGAGCCTGTTAGGGTTCCCTTATTTTTTGCACAGGTGAAAATTGAATGGTCAATCTATTCTACCAGTTCAATTGAGGTTAAGTGGTTGAAGTATCTGTAGTCTTTTATCCTGGGATCGAAAAGTTCCTCTTCGAGAAATTCCACATTTACTTTTTTCCCTTTCAACTGCCCGTAGTTATGTTGCAGGTCCAGGCCTGATTCAATAAAGGTGAGCCAGTAATAATCAGATGTACGGCCCTGGTCATTTTTGATGGTGAACATGACAAAAGGTTTTTCGGTAATGCCGGTAATAGTACCGGTTTCGGCATAGTAGGTATAGCCATCTTCAGAAGTTTCTCCCGCAGCCGAAACCAGGAAGTCAGGACATACCAAAGCCATTCTTCCGCCAATAAGAAGTCCCAGCTTCTCTCCTTCAATATGGATCCTGTCAAAGTTGATTTCATGGTCCCTCAAAAGCTCTGCCCGGTATTCCCTGGAAGCTGTGATTAGGCAGATGCCAAGCTGCATGGTTAGCTGCTCTCCCTGATATTTCTCCACAAGATTCTCCTTCTCAATGCATTCACAGGATTTTTCAGCAATGGTATCGAGGTAATCCTGTTGTGCAAAAGTGGTTGTTAACAGGAATAACGCCAGCAGGGTAAATGAGATGTGTTTCATAGGATTAGTGGGTTGGTTTAACGTTTCATTAACTTCAGCAAGATAGGAAAAAATGGGAGCAGCAGGCAATACTACTTTTTCGGTTTAAATAAGGTATTATTCTTACGGCTGAAAAATGTACATCAAATAGCTTCTGTTAAGAAAGCATGGCTGTTTTTTCGAGATTTTTCGGCAAAAAAAGGGGCGCTTTTTCAGGAAATTCACCGGAATGACAAAAAAGGTGTCGCTTTGGCAATCCCTTATAAAAGTATCATTTTGTACGGTTTACCTCTCCCTGGTCTGTTGTCTCTCCGGGAGTTATAGGGAAAGTTACTCTTTGCTAATGATCTCCAGATCATTTCCTTCAGGATCTGTAAGGCGAAGCAGTTTCATGCCCATTTCGTGGTCGTGGAAAATACGCCCGGTCTCAATACTTCTACTTTGGAGACAATTTTTAAGTTTCTCCACCGGTTGGTCGACAAAAAAGCCTGCTTTTTGTATACCGGGCCCGGCTTTGTGATTAGATGAATCTCTGGACAGTTCACTGTTGTGCAAAATTTCGACATACAGGTTATTCTTCTGTAGAATGACTCCACGAACGGTCTTGTTCTTAGATTCAAATTTTTTAAGAACATTCATTCCAAAAATCTTTTGATACCAGGAAACCAGTTCGCTTTCCCTGTGAGTATCGAGAGCAATGAAAGTTCTGTCAAATTCGACATTCTTGAAACATTCCGAAGGGGAAACCTGTGCACTTAAAGACAGAGAGAAATTGAACAGGATGATGAAGACAGAGAGATATTTCATAAGACCCTTTATAGTAAATTAATTAATCAAAAATGGCGCTGAATTTTCAGCGCCATCAACTATATGTGTTTGGGAAATTACCTTTCAATGGTCTGCAGCCTGTCAGGTCCTACAGAAACCACTTTGATGGGAACCTCTATTTCTTTTTCAATAAAGTCGATATACTCATTCAATTCCTTTGGAAATTCTGAAGGAGATGAGATCTTGGTAATGTCTTCCTTCCATCCGTTAAAGTGCTTATATACCGGGGTCACGTTCTCTGCCTCAATATTGAAGGGCAGGTGAGTGATCTCTTCCCCGCGGTAATTGTAGGCGGTACATACTTTTAGGGTTTCGAATCCGCTTAAAACATCAGCCTTCATCATGATTAGCTGAGTCACGCCGCTAACCTGTACGGCATACTTCAGCGCAACAAGGTCCAGCCAGCCGCATCTTCGTGGTCTTCCTGTGGTGGCACCAAATTCACGACCCACAGTTCCCATTCTTTCCCCGTCCTCGTCAAAAAGTTCGGTTGGAAAAGGTCCGCTTCCCACACGTGTGGTATAAGCCTTAAAAATCCCAAAGACTTCCTTGATCTGGTTTGGAGCAACTCCCAATCCTGTGCACGCGCCTGCAGCGGTGGTATTGGAGGAAGTTACGAAAGGATATGTTCCGAAGTCAATATCCAGCAATGAGCCCTGGGCGCCTTCAGCCAGAATTGATTTTCCCGCTTTCTGAGCCTGGAAAATATGTTCCTCACTGTCAATGAACTTCAAGGTCTTCAGCTCTTCAATAGCATCAAAGAATTCCCTTTCCAATTCGGCAAGGTTGTATTGTACATCCACATCATAGAAGCGTATCATCGCCTCGTGCTTGTTGGCCAGGTTGCGGTATTTTTCTTTCCAGTCGCTTAACTCAAGATCTCCGACCCTAATTCCGTTCCTTCCAGTCTTGTCCATGTAAGTAGGCCCAATCCCCTTAAGAGTGGATCCTATCTTGGCTTTACCTTTGGCTGCTTCACTGGCGGCATCCAGTAACCTATGGGTGGGCAGGATGAGGTGGGCTTTCCTGGAAATAAGCAGCTTCTTTTTGAAGTCTCCGTCGAATTTCTTCAGGTTATCCAATTCTCTTTTGAAGATCACCGGGTCAATCACCACTCCGTTTCCAACAATGTTTTCGGCATTATCGTGAAAAATTCCGGAAGGAATGGTGTGCAATACGTGCTTTATCCCGTCGAATTCGAGCGTGTGGCCGGCGTTTGGCCCTCCCTGGAAGCGGGCGATGATGTCATATTTTTTGGTGAATACATCAACAATTTTACCTTTTCCTTCATCTCCCCATTGTAGTCCAAGAAGTAAGTCTACTGCCATAAAATATCAGAATTATTCGGTTGATTTTTTGTTCCCGTAAAAGTAAAGGGAATGTTTGGTTATTTCAATATCAAAAACCTCCTCAATAGTCTGTTTGATAGACTGGATTCGAGGATCGCAAAATTCGATCACTTCTCCCGTATCAGTAAGGATAATGTGGTCGTGGTTGCGGTCAAAATATGATTTCTCGTACTGGGCCTGGTTGTTGCCAAACTGGTGTTTGCGCACAAGTCCGCATTCTAGTAAAAGTTCAATTGTATTGTAGAGGGTAGCACGGCTTACGCGGTACTTTTTGTTCTTCATTTTGATATACAGAGATTCGATATCAAAATGATCATCGCTGTTGTAGATCTCCTGCAGGATAGCAAATCGTTCAGGGGTCTTGCGATGGCCTTTTTCTTCCAGGTACTTGGTAAAGACATTCTTCACCACTGCCTGATCGTTCTTATTAACTACTTTTTTGCTCATGATGCTGGGTGCAAAGGTATAAGATTATTCACGTGAGA
>CAZVKA010000078.1:0-10662 GCA_964627595.1 uncultured Flavobacteriaceae bacterium
GCCCCAATTTTGGTCATCACAACCTCAAGAGCAGACACTCCTTCTTTTTTATGAAGATCTACAGGAATTCCCCTACCGTTATCCTCTGTAGTAATAGAATTGTCTTCATTTATGGTTACCTTTATGACATCGCAATGCCCGGCTAGGGCTTCATCAATAGAGTTATCTACCACCTCATACACCAGGTGATGCAATCCTCTTACCCCAGTATCGCCAATATACATGGACGGCCGCATACGCACATGTTCCATCCCCTCCAGCGCCTGAATACTGTCTGCCGAATAATTGCTTCGTTTAACCTCTTCGCTCATACTTAAATTCGTTAAAATTTTGTCAATTCCTATAACAAACAAATATACCAAAAAGCATACTTTAAAACCAGTTTCACCTACAAGAAAGAGCCTAAGTTATCAACAATTTTTGTGAAAAAACCATTATTGGGACTAAACTCCTTCACCCTTATCCGACCTACTAAATTTCTGATAATAATCCAATTGCCTGATTTTTTCGCAGTGATATTTTGATTGAAAAAACCAGCTCTTATCCACAATTCCACTCCCACAAAATAAACCTGTTCTCCTTTCTTAATGAGGGCCCATAATCTCCTGCAGTAAATTTTATTTATTTTAACATTTTTTAAAAGGATTTTTAACGCAGTCTCCACTGACATAAGAGTATATTTAACACATTAATCAAAAAACTTTATTTTATGAAAAGATTACTTCTTGTTGTCGCAGTTGTTTTTGGATGCTTTGGGATCCAACCAATTCATGCTCAAGACACAACAGACACAACAAAAGATAATACGGGCCCTAATTTCTCAAAGCTGGATGTAAGCCCTCTTGATGTGGTTTTATTCAGAGACCAGAACAAAGAGCCCGTGGCACGGGTAATGTATAGCCGACCGCAAACGAGGGATCGCGAAATCTTTGGAAAACTGGTACCTTACGGTGAGGTTTGGAGAACCGGAGCGAATGAAGCTACAGAAATAACTTTATACCAGGATATGACTGTAGCAGGAAAAAGGATCAAAAAGGGAACTTATTCTCTTTTTACTATCCCCCAGGAGAATGAGTGGACGGTCATCCTGAATAACAGCACTAACATTTGGGGGGCCTATGACTATAAGGTGGAAAGGGACGAAGTCCGTATCACCGTACCCGTTAGAAAATCCAAAACACCAATTGAAGCTTTATCTATGGCTTTTGAACCTATAGAGAACGGCGCTAAATTATATATAGGATGGGATGACAGGTATGTAGAAGTTCCTTTTAAACAAGCCAATAAATAAACTCTAAAACAACAAACATAATAAAGCCCCTTTCGGGGCTTTTTTTATGGAATATTCAGATATTTATGGGTTTGGAGTGACACTTTCCATTTGGGATTCTGCATTACATAATCCACTATTAATGGGATCATTTTTTCTCGGTTGCTCCATTCGGGCTGCAGATACAGAATGCAATCCTCATTCACTTTAGCAGCCTGCTCTTCGGCAAATTTAAAGTCATGCTTATTAAAAATGATCACCTTCAGTTCATTTGCTACCGTATAGATCTCGTCTGTGGGCAACTTTATTTTTTTCGGGGATAAACAAATCCAATCCCAGGTCCCTGTGAGGGGATATGCTCCTGAAGTCTCAATATGGATCCTTGCACCTTTCTCTTTAAGACCAGCCGTTAATCTGGTCATATCCCAGGTAAGAGGCTCCCCCCCGGTAACAACAACGGTGTCACTATACTTTACCGCGTTTTCCACGATCTTCCCCACTTCTGTGGGAGGATGAAGCTTCGCATTCCAGCTCTCTTTCACATCACACCAGTGACACCCCACATCGCAGCCTCCAACCCTTATAAAATAAGCAGCTGTCCCTTTATGAAATCCCTCACCTTGTATCGTATAGAATTCCTCCATTAGAGGCAGCATTTCACCCGTGGCTACTAACCGGTTCATTTCCTTTTCATTCATAGCCTGCAAAGGTAATTAAAAACATGCATTTGCACATCTTTTCCCAATATCTTCCGGTCGCTCTTAAAGCAAGTGCGATTTTTCCTATTTTTGAAAACGACCATAAAAAAATATTCCTATTGAGGGCCCTTTCACTTTTTCCTTTTTTAAAATTCTACGGAATAGTTTTTACTTTACTACTACTGGTCACCTCCTGTTCCGGAGGTAAAAAAGCTATTTCAGGAATTGAAAAAGATTTAAAAAACTCCCCTGTCTTCCGGCAGGGATTTACGGGCCTGGCTGTTTATGACCCCGTGGAGCAGGAGATGATCATAGAGCATAATTCGGAAAAATATTTCACTCCTGCATCCAACATTAAGTTGTACACCTTTTTCGCAGGCCTCAAAACCCTTGGAGATTCTATTCCCGCACTGCGATACACTATTAAAAATGACTCTCTTATTTTTAGGGCTACCGGTGACCCTTCCTTATTAAATCCAGACCTACCAGAATCTGAAGTACCGGACTTTTTAATAAATTCAGATAAAAAGCTGTTCTACCTTCCCCAAAATACTTCGGAAAAAGCCTTTGGCCCGGGCTGGGCATGGGATGACTACAATGCTTCCTATTCTGTCGAACGCTCTACCCTTCCGCTATACGGAAATAAAGTGATCTTCAAATTTAACAAAGAACAGGAACTGCCTGAAGTTCTTCCGAAGCAATTTTTAGATTCTATTCTTCCGAAGAAATCAGAAACACCCAGGATCATCAGAAAACTCCACGCCAACCAATTTCAGCTACCATACATTCCTACTAAAGACTGGCAGGAAGTGCCTTTTAGAACCTCGGAAGCACTCTCCATACAATTGCTGCAGGATACACTTCAAAGAAATATTGAAATTCTTAATACCACAGCAGAATTATCTGCCAAAAAACCTTTTTACAGTCTCCCGGCAGACAGTCTCTATAAACGAATGCTGGTGGAAAGTGATAACTTTATTGCTGAACAGATCCTGTTGCTAGTCGCCGAAGAAATTAGCGACACCCTAGAGACCAATATTGCCATTGATCATATAAAGAAAAACCATCTGCAGGACCTTCCCGATAAACTTTTGTGGGTTGATGGTTCAGGACTTTCCCGGTATAACCTTACCACCCCGCGCAATATGGTTAAGCTGCTGGAAAAGCTAAAAAAAGAAGCTTCATACCAGAGACTTTTTAAACTCCTCCCTCAAGGTGGAAAATCAGGGACTCTAAAAGAGCAGTATGAGTCGCCCACGCCTATTATCTTTGCAAAGACAGGTTCCCTGAGCAATAATTACAGCCTTAGCGGGTATCTAATTACCAAACAGCAAAAAATTCTGATATTTAGCTTCATGAACAGCAATTACATAGTGCCATCGTCGGTTCTGAAACAGGAGATGGAACGCATGTTAATCAACATCAGGAATAATTTTTAGAATATATGGAAAGAAGAAAATTTATTCAGAATATAGGATTAGGAAGCCTTGCCCTGCCCCTAACCATTTACGGCAACGCTCCAACTCCAGATTTCATAGCCGAAAAAAATATTATTCCCACAGCGCTGGAGAACGGTGACACGATTGGAATAATTAGTCCCGCAAGCGCTATTTTTGAATCTGAACCTTATGAAGTTGCCAAAGAAACCTTTGAAGCCATGGGTTTAAAGGTGAAATTCGGCAATTTCACTAAAAGCAAATACGGCCACCTGGCAGGCACAGATGAAGAAAGAGCTAGAGAGCTAATGGAGATGTTTACAGACAAAGAGGTGAAAGCCATCATCGCTTTGCGTGGCGGAGCAGGCTCTTCGCGTATCTTAGATAAGTTGGATTACAATACCATAAAGAAAAATCCTAAGATCTTTATTGGGTATAGTGATATTACCGCCCTGCACCTGGCCATATATAAAAAGACAGGCCTGGTCACCTACCACGGTCCCGTGGCAGTGTCAACCTGGAACCCTTTTGCCTATACCCACCTTAAAAAGCTACTTTTTGAAAAAGAAGCCGTGCTTTACGAGAACCCTTCAGAAAAAGGTTCAGAACTTGCACAGACTAAGAACAGAATACGCACTATCACTCCGGGAACGGCCAAAGGGGAATTGCTGGGTGGCAATCTCTCAGTACTTACAAGCTTAATGGGGACCGAATATTTTCCCGAGAAATGGAAAAATAAGATCCTTTACCTGGAAGATATTGGCGAGAAAATTTACGCCGTAGACAGGATGATGTCTCAACTTAAGCTGGGCGGAGTTCTTGACCAGCTGAGCGGGTTTGTATTTGGAAAGTGCAGTGATTGCAGTCCCGGCGGAAGCGGCTATGGTTCACTGACCATGGAAGAGGTAATTGACCATTATGTCCAACCACTGGGAATTCCGGCTTATACGGGGGCAATGATTGGACATATTGATGATAACGCAACCATACCTAATGGGATCAAAGCAGAAATCAACGCGAATAAAGGAAGTATACAGTTATTAAACCCTGCGGTGAAATAAGTTATGATCCAGAATGTTTATCTAAAGAATTTCCTCTCGGTCTTTCCACTGACAATTCTTACTTTTATAAAAATTTTAAGATGCCAGCATAGCCCTGACCTTTTGCTCCGGAAAAGAAATAATATTAAAAGTCGGACGTTTTAAAGCCCATCTGGTTTCCATAATGAGAAACAGTAAAAGCCATATTTTAAGAAGACTACAATCATACGTATATAAATTATCATGAAAAAGAGCCTTTTAGCCGTACTAATCACTTCTTTCATCATTGTTTCCTGTCAAAAAGAGCAGGATCCTTACCTGATTAGCGCCAACCGTATTGGTCACCTTACTAAAGATGTACAAATAAGACAACTGGATTCGGTTTTTGCAGGAGATTCTATTGTGAACCAGTTGAACGAGGGGGAACTTTACAGGAACAGCAATGAAATTGAGGTGTACGATAATCAAGGAAAAAAAATGCTGTTGCTTGAACCTGTACAGGCCTTCGATTCTACAAGCACAATAGGCTTCATAAGAGTATTGGACCCCAGGTATAAAACTGCCAAAGGACTGAATACAGAAAGTACTTTCAAAGAGATTGTTGAGAATTACAACATTTCCAGAATTGAAAACACGCTGAGCGCAGCGGTGGTATTTATTGATGAGCTCAACATATATGTAACGATTGATAAAAAACAACTACCTGCAGAATTAAGATATGATACCCAGGCAAGGATTCGGGCGTCGCAAATTCCCGACAATGCACGCATCAAATATTTTATGATCGATTGGGACTAGAATAAAAACTACAAAAAAATTTAACCCTATGGCCGACAAAGACCTTACCCGTCTCAATAAATACCTTAGTGAAGTGGGCTATTGCTCACGCAGGAAGGCTGATGCCCTTATTGAACAGGGAAGGGTAACTATTAACGGCGTGGTTCCGGAAATGGGAACCAAGGTCCATCCAGATGATGAAGTTCACGTAAACGGGGAACTGATCGTAGCTCCCAAAAAAGACAATGTGTACCTGGCCTTTAACAAGCCGGTGGGAATTGTGTGTACCACAAATCCTAAGGAAAAGAAGAACATCGTAGATTATATAGACTACCCCACCAGGATATTTCCCATAGGCCGCCTGGACAAACCCAGCGAAGGCTTGATCCTCATGACAGATGACGGTGATATTGTCAACAAGATCCTCCGGGCGAGAAACAATCATGAAAAGGAATATATAGTAACGGTAGACCGACTTATCAGTCAGGATTTTATTGAGCGGATGTCTAACGGGATCCCCATTCTCAACACCGTCACCAGAAAATGTGAGGTGGAACAGCTAAGCAAGAATGTTTTCAGGATTGTACTTACCCAGGGATTAAACAGGCAGATTCGAAGAATGTGCGAATATCTTGGCTACGAGGTAGTAAAATTAAAGAGAACCCGTATCATGAACATTCCCCTGGATATTCCAGTAGGCAAATACAGGCAGCTTACTTCGGAGGAATTACGGGTATTGAATAAGTTGCTGGGAGAATCTACTAAAACTGAAGAAGGGTCCATCCTAAAAGAATCGGTTGGCAAGAAAGAGGATACGAACCAGCCCAGAAGAAAACATTCTCTAAAACCCAAAGACATCTCTCCATCTTCAGGAAAAAGGAAGGGATTTAAGAAAAAACATTAATCGACTTAGAGAATCTTAACAGAGAATTAAGCCAAATTCTTAACGCATCTGCCTATTTTTAAAATAAAAATGGCAAGAAGAATCAAAAATGAAGATCAGTACGAGGCACTTCGTGATGAAGGTGCCAGTAAGGAAAAAGCTGCACGAATAGCTAACTCACCAAAATCAGGAAAGAAAGGAGGAAATTCCTCTAAATATGAGGACCGCAGCAAAGAAGAATTGTATAAGAAGGCTAAGGAGGTGGGAATTGAAGGCCGATCTAAAATGAACAAAAAGGAATTAATAAACGCTTTACGAAACCATTAATATGGAAAAAATTCAACCTTTTCACCTTGCCATTCCGGTGAGTGACCTGGAAGAAGCCAGGATCTTTTACCGCGATGTACTGGGCTGCCGGGAGGGAAGAAGCAGTGATCACTGGGTAGACTTTGACTTTTTTGGTCATCAGCTGGTTATTCACTATAAAGAAAAATCTCCAGAGGAAACTTCTTCAAGTAACCCGGTAGACGGAAAGGATGTTCCAATACCACATTTCGGCGTAGTTTTAGACTGGGAAACTTTTCAAAATTTTTCAGATGAGCTGGAAAACAAACAGATATCCTTTGTCATAGAACCTTATATCAGGTTTGAAGGAAAACCCGGAGAACAGGCTACCATGTTCTTCAAAGATCCAAGCGGTAACGCCCTTGAATTTAAAGCATTTAAAAACATGGACCAGTTGTTCGCCAAATAACCTCCTAAACGTATTGCATGAACAAATTAAAACCATCCCTTGTACGACAATTATTCGTACTACTCCTGATCCTTTTTTTACTGGTTTTAATTTTCAGGGAGATCACGCCCTACCTATCTGGAGTGCTGGGAGCCATTACTCTTCACGTTGTTCTTAGAAAAAAAATGGGTAAACTTGTTGAGAGAGGCTGGAAGCCGGTCGTGGCTGCCTCTTTTCTCATGTTTCTTTCGTTCATAGGAATACTTGTTCCTATTACTTTAACCGTGATCATGCTAACCTCTAAGATTGGGAAGGCAGTGGCCAACTCAGAAAAAGTGTTGCAGGCGGTAAAGAATCAGATCAATGAAGCCGAAACTTACGTTGGGTATGACCTTAGCAAAGGTATAGATTCGGCAAGGGTAGCGAACTGGCTCTCCAATAATTTGCAATCTCTGGGAGCAGGCACATTTAATGCCTTCATCGCCATAAGCATCATGTACTTCATGCTATACTATATGCTCATTCACCGCGATGAATTGAAGAAATTAATGATTTCCTATATTCCTTTAGGGGAAGACAACCTTAAGGTAATAGGAGAAGAAGGTGATGAACTGGTAAAATCGAATGCCCTCGGAATTCCGCTGGTAGCATTCTTTCAGGGGATCGTAGCTTTAATAGGCTACCTGATCGTTGGAGTATCAGATCCTCTATTTTGGTTTGTCATTACTGCCATAGGAGCCATGATACCTTTCATTGGGACCGCCATAGGGATAGTACCGGTCGCGATCCTTCTGTTTTCGCAAGGCATGGATTGGCAGGCTATCTTCATTCTTATTTACGGCTTTGTGGTTGTGGGCATTACTGATAATATTTTAAGGCTATATATCCTTAACCGCCTGGCCAGCGTGCACCCATTAATTACCCTATTTGGGGTCATCGTGGGGGTACCGCTTTTCGGTTTTATAGGATTGATATTTGGGCCCCTGCTGGTTTCCTTATTTTTGCTTATCTTAAAGATATACAAGCATGAATACGGAAAAACTGAAGATAAACTTTAAAAAAACAGGTATGCTAGACAAAGTGAAAAAGAAGATCGATGAAGAATACGTGAATTCTGAAGTTTCAAAGATCGATGACGGGGACCTCGACATGGTCATGAAAAACAAAAAGGCAATTGACAAGAAATTTGCCGGTACAGGAATGAAGAAATATGCCGAAATGGGCAAGGTCTTCTACGGTATGTTGGTTGACTATAAAAAAGGGAAATTCACCCAGGTGCCATGGTTCAGTATAGCCGCTGCTGTATTTGCCCTGCTATACATATTCAATCCGCTTGATATCGTACCCGATTTTCTTCCGGGAATAGGCTATGTTGATGATTTTGCCATTTTCACCATTGTACTCAGGTTCATTGAGACCGATCTTCATGCGTATTTGGACTGGAAAATCGATAAAGCAAAAGGCTAAGAAAGATCTTTTTAGAGTTTCTCTTTTTTCACCCTGTGCATCTCGCGGGCTAAAAGTGTATTTTTTAGAAGCATAGCGATGGTCATAGGACCTACGCCTCCTGGCACAGGTGTAATGAAAGAAGCTTTTTTACTCACGTTTTCGAAATCCACATCACCCTCAAGGCGGTAACCCCTTGGACGGGTTTCGTCTTCTACCCTGGTGATCCCCACATCGATGATGACTGCATCATCCTTAACCATCTCTGCCTTAAGAAACCCTGGATTTCCAAGGGCTGTGATAATAATATCGGCCTGAGAGGTGATCTGGGTTATGTTCTTGGTATGACTATGAGTAAGGGTCACAGTGGAGTTGCCGGGGAAGCCTTTTCTCCCCATAAGAATACTCATTGGCCTACCCACAATATGGCTTCTGCCAATGACCACCGTATGTTTTCCCGCTGTTTCGACCTTGTACCGCTCAAGAAGTTCCAGAATACCAAAGGGAGTAGCCGGAATAAAACTGGTCATATCGAGTGCCATCTTTCCGAAGTTGGTAGGATGGAAGCCATCCACATCTTTATCGGGGTCTACAGTCAACAGCACTTTTTGAGTATCTATCTGCTTAGGCAAGGGCAGCTGAACAATGAATCCATCTATATCATCATTTTCGTTGAGTTCCTTGATCTTTTTGAGCAACTCAAGCTCACTCGTAGTTCCAGGCATTCTCACTAAAGTAGATTCAAAACCTACTCTTTCGCAAGCCTTGACCTTACTAGCTACATAGGTGAGGCTGGCCCCATCATTTCCCACAATAATTGCGGCAAGGTGTGGTACCTTTTCCCCGCGGTCTTTTATCTTTTGTACTTCTGCAGTAATCTCTTCTTTAATTTGATTACTTACTTTTTTACCGTCGAGGATCGTCATATTGTTTGATTTATAAATTGTTACGAGTATCAGGTTAAGCCTTCAGTATTTTTATGAGTACTGATCATGTAAACAGCTAACAGAGGTTTACTTCATGTTCTTCATCATCTGCATCATCTTGCGGCCCCCGCCACCCTGCATCATTTTCATCATTTTGCTCATTTGGTTAAACTGCTTGAGCAACTGGTTCACCTGTTGAACAGAAGTTCCCGATCCTTTCCCGATACGTTTTTTCCTGCTGGCATTGATCATGGAAGGTTTTGATCTTTCCTCGGGTGTCATGGAGTGAATGATCGCTTCGATATGCTTAAAAGCATCGTCATCAATATCCACATCTTTCAGCATTTTTCCCGCACCGGGGATCATTCCCATAAGATCTTTCATAGATCCCATTTTCTTGATCTGCTGCAACTGGTTGAGGAAATCATCAAAGCCAAATTCGTTTTTGGCGATCTTCTTTTGAAGTTTTCTGGCTTCCTCTTCATCATATTGCTCCTGTGCTCTTTCCACAAGAGAAACAACATCTCCCATTCCAAGGATACGATCGGCCATACGAGACGGATAGAAGACGTCAATGGCATCCATCTTTTCTCCCGTACCAATGAACTTGATAGGTTTATTGACGACCGATTTAATCGAAATCGCTGCACCACCACGAGTATCACCATCTAATTTGGTTAGGATCACCCCGTCAAAATTGAGACGCTCATTAAAGGCTTTGGCAGTATTGACCGCATCCTGCCCAGTCATAGAATCTACCACGAATAAAGTTTCGTGAGGCTCAATGGCCTTGTGGATGTTCGCAATCTCGGTCATCATCGCTTCGTCAATCGCTAAACGTCCTGCGGTATCAATGATCACCACATTGTGTCCGTTTTCTTTTGCATGTGCAATAGCAGCTTTGGAAATAGCAACAGGATCCTGATTTCCTTCATCACTAAAAACCTCAACCCCTATTTGCTCTCCAACCACGTGTAACTGATTGATCGCTGCAGGACGGTAAACGTCACAGGCAACCAGTAACGGCTTTTTAGTCTTCTTTGTTTTAAGATAGTTCGCGAGTTTTCCGGAAAAGGTGGTTTTACCACTACCCTGCAATCCCGACATAAGAATAACCGATGGATCTCCCGAGAGATTGATACCTTCGGCATCACCTCCCATCAATTCGGTCAACTCATCCTTCACCAGTTTTACCATAAGCTGCCCCGGCTTAAGGGCATTGAGTACATTCTGCCCCAAAGCCTTTTCCTTGACCGTGTTGGTAAATTCCTTGGCAATTTTATAGTTAACATCGGCATCAACCAATGCGCGTCTCACTTCCTTCAAGGTTTCGGCAACGTTTACCTCGGTAATCTGCCCATGCCCTTTGAGGACGTGCAACGCACTATCTAACTTATCGCTTAAACTATCAAACATAATCTCTCTTGTTTATTAAGTACTGCCGCTAACGACA
>CAZVKA010000079.1:0-9703 GCA_964627595.1 uncultured Flavobacteriaceae bacterium
TGACGTTGATGCCAAGAAAATTGAAATTACCAACCTCCAGGAGAAAACGTTAGCTCCAGATTTCTGGAACGATCCCAAAAAAGCTGAGATCCTCGTTAAAAATCTGAATGCCGAAAAGAAATGGGTAGATGATTTTGAGAAGGCAGTTACTTTCGTGGATGACCTTGAGGTGATCTACGAATTCTATAAGGAAGGCGAAGCTACTGCCGAAGATGTTGAGGAAAGATATTCCAAATCCATTGATCTTATTGAGGGTCTTGAATTTAAGAACATGCTTTCTGAAGAAGGTGATAATCTAAGTGCTGTCCTTCAGATAACCGCAGGCGCGGGCGGAACAGAGAGTTGTGACTGGGCAGAGATGCTCATGCGCATGTACCTCATGTGGGCCGAAAAAAACGGATTCAAGATTAAAGAATTGAACTACCAATCTGGAGAAGTTGCCGGAATTAAGACAGTAACCTTAGAAATAGAAGGGGAATACGCCTTTGGCTGGTTAAAAGGAGAAAATGGGGTGCACAGATTAGTGCGCATCTCCCCGTTTGACAGCAACGCCAAGAGACACACCTCTTTTGCATCTGTCTATGTTTATCCTTTGGCAGATGACACTATTGAAATTGAAATAAATCCTTCAGATATTTCCTGGGAAACCATGCGATCTTCAGGCGCGGGGGGACAAAATGTGAACAAGGTGGAGACAGCCGTACGGCTTAGACACGCTCCTTCTGGAATTGTTATTGAAAATTCAGAAACAAGATCTCAGCTTGAAAATAAGAACAAAGCCATGCAATTGCTAAAAAGCCAGTTGTATGAAATAGAACTTCAGAAGCAACAGGCGCAGCGAAGGGAGATCGAGGATTCAAAAATGAAAATCGAGTGGGGATCGCAAATTCGTAATTACGTGATGCACCCATACAAACTGGTGAAAGATGTGCGTACGGGAGAAGAGACCGGGAATGTGGATTCGGTTATGGATGGAGAGATCGACAAATTTCTTAAAGCCTATCTAATGATGATGGGACAAAAAGTGGAAGAATAGCCCTTTAGAAAAATAATTTTTAAAGAAATCTGACAAATTACCATATTATGCTCACTATTTATCACAATACCCGCTGCAGCAAATCAAGACAGGGACTGGAAATTTTAAAGGAATCAGGTGAAGAATTTAAGATCAGGGAATATCTCAAAGAACCTGTTTCTGAAGAAGAACTGCAGGAATTACTGGATAAGCTGGGAATGGCACCTATTGAGCTGGTGCGTACCGAGGAAAAGATCTGGAAAGAAAATTACAAGGGCAAAGACCTGAGCGATGAGGAACTGGTGAGAGTTATGACTACAAATCCAAAGCTCATTCAGCGGCCAATCGTGGTGAAAGATAAACTGGCTGTGGTGGGAAGACCTCCTTCCAAAATAAAAAAATTGATTAGTTAACATCTTTTTTACATCCCCAACCTTAGTTTTAACCAGGAATTAACCTGTTAAAACCCTGTGTTCTTTATTTTTAGACTTAAACAACACATCATGAAGATCAAAAGGAATTACCAGATACTAATTATTTTCACCCTTGCCTTTTTCACGACAGCGGTAGCCGTATCTCAAACCATGACACAAAAAGATCCTGACAAGGAATTGGAAGACGCCGCCAAGGAGGCCGTGGAATTCTGGGACAGTGAATTAGGACTTACCACAAAGCAGGCCCGGCTCATGGAAAAAAAGATTCTGGAATTCGTTATCAAAAAAAATAAACTTATCCAGTCCAAAATGAGGGAGGAAGCAAAGACAGAGCGTTTAAAAAGACTTCAGGAGCTTGAGTACAAGGATATGAGGGATATTCTCACTAAACCGCAACACGAGAAATATATGCGACTGTCAAAAGAACGCATTCTCCGTCAAAACCAAAATCGTTAAGTTCATTTTTAAAAAATACGGAAGTTGTTTTAAACCATTTGATTTTTTTTCTGTCCAAGAATAAAAACCAAATATGATTGCGAGACCAACCCGGCGGTTATGGAGTACTGCCGTTATTTTTTTCTTTTTATTCTGCTTTAATGTTACGGCCCAACAGGGACAAAGAGAGATCCCTAATTACAATGTAACCGGAAAAGTGACCGATGAAGCCGGGATCCCCCTGGAATATGCTACTATTTCTTTCCAAAGCACCAGGAACCCTGATAAGATTACCGGAGGTATTACTGATACCGAGGGCAACTTTAACATTGAAGTACCAAGAGGGAATTACAACATCAATATTGAATTTATTTCTTTTGAACCAAAGAATTTCCCAAACCGCCAGATCAATTCAGATCTGGATATGGGAACCATTGTGCTAGGAATGGCTGCCGGAGAGCTGGAAGAAGTTATTGTAACCGCAGAAACCACGCAGGTAGAAGTGAGACTGGACAAGAAGATCTATAATATAGGTAAGGATCTTACAACAGCCGGCGGAACGGTAGCAGATGCTCTCAATAACGTTCCTTCTGTCTCTGTTGACATTGAAGGAGGAATAAGTTTAAGAGGAAATGAGAATGTGCGAATTCTTATCAATGGAAAACCTTCTGCCATGGCAGGTTTCGGTAATACAGATGTACTTTCACAGCTTCCTGCCGATGCCATTGAGCGCGTAGAGGTGATCACCTCCCCTTCGGCAAGATATGACGCCGAGGGTACTGCAGGTATCCTGAACATCATTCTGCGCAAAGAAAAGACCCTTGGTTTTAACGGATCTATATCAGCCAGGGCAGGTTATCCTGATAATGCTGGATTGTCCACCAATGTTAATCTCAGAACCGATAAATTCAATATTTTCAACACTACCGGGTTCCGCTATTTTGACGCCCCGGGAAATGCTTTTTCAGATACCCGCTATTTCGAATACACCAATAACGATGGGGAGCTCGTCACTCCTGAATTCGACAGACTTGTTGAGGACAGAACCATAGATAGGCTTAACCGTAATTTCAATACAAGTTTGGGTATTGAATACTATATCAATGATATGTCCTCCATCACCGCCACTGGATTTTACAGGTATGGAGAAGATGAAGATCTTACCACGAATCTTAGCAGCGCCTTTAATGATGGGAACCTTGAATTGGAAAGTATCCGTAAAGAAAGGGAAACTGAAGAAGATAACAGTTACCAGTTCGCTTTGAACTACATGAACAAGTTCAACAACAGCGGACATCAATTAACAGCAGATTTTCAGTATGAGCGGGATAAGGAAAGTCAATTTGGGTCAATAAATGAAGACATCAGTTTCAGTACTCCCGGAGATAGTCCTTTTTTCCCAAGAGAAAGAACCTTTACCAGGGAAACACAAAATGAATTCCTCGTGCAGGCAGATTATGTGAGACCTATAGGCGAAGATGCACAATTCGAAGCCGGGTATCGTGGAAATTTTGAAGAAGAAGTAACAGATTACGAATTGCTTCTGGAAAACAGGGAAACTCAGCAGCTGGAAAACTCTGTTTTATCCAATGTCTTCACTTATACAGAAAATGTAAATTCATTTTACTCTCAGTACGGGAATAAATTTGGAGAATTTTCTTTTCTTCTAGGGCTAAGACTGGAGAACACCCAACTAAAAGGAAAAATTGACAGTCCCCTTACAGAGGAGGAATTACAGCAGGAGTTTGGTATTCCTATAAACACAGATTTTGATAACAACTACTTAGGCCTTTTCCCAACTGTAAATCTTATCTATGAATTAGGAGAGCAGGAAAACATCACTCTTGGTTACAACAGGAGGATCAACAGACCTCGGGGTTGGTTTATTAATCCCTTTCCTTCAAGAGCGAGTAGAACAAATATCTTTCAGGGAAATCCAAATCTTGCACCGGCATTCTCCAATGCTTTTGACCTTGGATATTTAAAAAGATGGGAAAAGCTCACACTAACATCCTCTGTTTATTATCAACATGAAACCGATTCTTTTGAAAGGGTTGAGCAAATTACCACAACTACTAATGAAGAAGGAAATAACATAGATGTTATTCGAACCATTCCGATCAACCTGGCAACTAACGAACGTATTGGTGCCGAAGCAGGATTATTATACAATCCCGCAAAATGGCTTCGATTAAACGGAAGTGTCAATTTTTTTCAGTTTGACACCGAAGGGGAATACAATGGGGTGGATTACAGTGCAAAAAATACCAGCTGGTTTGGAAGGTTTAGTTCAAAGGTAAGCCTACCTGCGAAGATTGAATGGCAAACCAATGCTTTTTATCGGGGAGCTTCTGAAGGAGCACAAACCCGGAATAATGCAATTCTTTCCGTAGATATGGCCCTGAGTAAGGAACTATTCAATGAAAGAGCTACCCTGAACTTAAACGTAAGAGACCTATTGAATTCTCGTAAAAGAGATTCCTTCACAGTTACCGAAAGGTTTGAAAGGGACAGCGAATTCCAGTGGAGACAAAGAAGTATCACTCTTTCCTTTACTTATAGATTTAACCAACAAAGAAATGAAAGAGAAAGAAGACAAAGAGAAAACGGAAATGATGATATGGAAGGTGAAGGAGAGTTTTAATTTTAGTTAGTGTGTTTGTTGGTTAGCTCAAAAAAGCCGTCTTCAGGGACGGCTTTTTTATTTCTATTACGATAAGGCACAAAAAAAAGGACTTTTTCAAGTCCTTTTTTTTATGCTTTTTCTTTCTCCAGGCGTTTCTTTTCCTTTTTTTCATCAAGCATCTCCTTGACCGCCCCTCCTATCCAGTAAGGAATAATGGCAGTAAGGAACAACATTACCCAAAACCCGATAAGTAGGATAATTATAAAGGCTAAAAACCCAAGATATTGATCGAATTCAAACATGATTTCCGTAGTTTTTGAATCTTTGCCAAAGATAGAAACTCTGATAGGTTATCACAACTGTTTTTATTTAATTTTTTAACAGGCCTTTTTAATTTCACGGCTTTTTAAACAAAAGCCTGAAGTCCATTAATTTTATAGCTTATTTCCTCCTTAAATTTTGCTGATAAATGTAAATTTGTATCAAATAATTAACCGTTATGGACTACAGAATCGAAAAAGATACTATGGGGGAGGTTAAAGTCCCTGCCGATAAACTATGGGGAGCTCAAACCGAACGCTCCAGGAACAACTTTAAAATAGGAGCTCCCGGGAGTATGCCCCAGGAAATCATTTACGGATTTGCATACTTGAAGAAAGCTGCAGCGTTTACCAATTGTGAATTAGGTGCACTTTCTGTTGACAAGCGCGACCTTATTGCTAAAGTTTGTGATGAAATTCTTGAAGGAAAGCACGATGATCAATTCCCGCTGGTGATCTGGCAAACCGGAAGCGGTACGCAGAGCAACATGAACGTGAACGAGGTGATCGCCAACAGGGCTCATCAATTAACCGGTAAAAAGATCGGAGAAGGAGAAAAAACCTTATCTCCCAATGATGATGTGAACAAATCACAATCTTCTAATGATACCTTCCCCACCGGAATGCACATTGCCGTTTACAAGAAGATCATTGAAGTGACCATTCCGGGAATAAAGCAACTAAGAAATACCTTAAAAAAGAAAGCAGAGGAATTTAAGGAGGTGGTAAAAATAGGGCGAACGCATTTCATGGATGCCACTCCCCTCACCCTCGGCCAGGAATTCAGCGGATATGTTTCGCAACTGGATCATGGACTAATCGCACTTGAGAACACTTTACCTCACCTGTCTGAACTTGCTCTTGGAGGAACTGCTGTAGGTACAGGACTTAATACCCCGAAAGGCTATTCTAAACGAGTAGCTGAATTTATCGCTAAATTTACCGAATTGCCCTTCATTTCTGCGCCGAATAAATTTGAAGCCCTGGCGGCCCATGACGCTTTTGTCGAAACCCATGGAGCATTAAAAACCCTGGCGGTATCCTTAAATAAGATCGCCAATGATGTGAGAATGCTGGCTTCCGGTCCCCGTAGTGGAATTGGAGAGATCATCATCCCGGCAAATGAACCCGGCTCATCTATTATGCCCGGAAAGGTTAACCCTACCCAGGTGGAAGCACTTACCATGGTTTGTGCCCAGGTCATTGGAAATGATGTAACCATTAATGTGGGAGGAATGCAGGGCCAATTCGAGCTGAATGTATTCAAACCAGTTATGGCCGCAAATATCCTTCAAAGTGCACAGTTACTTGGAGATGCCTGCGCCTCGTTTGAAGAGCACTGCGCAATAGGAATAGAGCCTAATCATCCTAGGATCCAGGAATTACTTAACAATTCCCTGATGCTGGTAACTGCACTTAATACCAAAATAGGCTACTATAAGGCTGCCGAGATCGCCAATACGGCACATCAAAACGGCACTACTTTAAAAGAGGAGGCTGTGAATCTTGGTTATGTAACTGCCGAAGAATTTGACGAATGGGTCAACCCAAAGAACATGGTGGGCGGACTGAAATAATTTTTGTCTATCTAAATAAAAACCCTCAAAAAGAAATTTTTGAGGGTTTTTTCGTACTACCTGTTTTGAGTCTAAGCTAAAAATCCTATTTTCACGGCCAATTCCCTTACAACACATGATCAATATATTAGAATTGGATTTTGCTACGATCAGGATTTACGAAAGCCTGATCATTACTGAATGTAAAGAAGGTGTGCTTCTGGATGTTCAAAAAAATCGCAAGGTTCTCGAATTGGCCGGAGAGGTTTTTAATAATGGTGCATTTGGATATATTTCCAACCGCATCAATTCTTATGCAGTAGACCCTATGGTGTATCGTGAATCTGCTGCCCACCCGCAGTTAAAAGCTATAGCTGTTGTTTCCAGCAATGAACTTGCCCGAAGTAGCGCTAAACTGGAGCAACAGTTTTACACCAATACAAATCCATTCCAGATCTTCAGCTCCCTGGAGGAAGCTAAAGTCTGGATCAATGGGGTACTTGAAGATCAATCAAGAGAGAAGTCTGCTAAACTATAATTTTCTAAGAATCTTTTGGATTTTTGAATAAAGGGAGCCATAACAGTATCTTCCCTTACAAGGGGCACGTCCTGCCTAAATACGGCTACCATTTTTTCCAGTACATCTGAGGTTTTATGCGGTTGTCTGTAAGACAAAGCCTGTGAAGCATTGAATAATTCAATGCCAAGAATGGTCGAAACGTTTTCCAGCACCTTTATTAACTTAGTGGCGGCATTAGCTCCCATACTTACGTGATCTTCCTGTCCGTTTGAAGAGACAATCGAATCTATACTGGCAGGAGAGCAGAGTTGTTTATTCTGGCTCACTATGCTTGCCGCAGTATATTGAGGGATCATGAAGCCACTGTTAAGCCCGGGAGCGTCTACCAAAAAGGCGGGGCCACGAAGACCAGACACTAATTGATAGATCCTTCTTTCTGAGATATTTCCTAATTCAGACATGGCTATGGCCAAATAATCAAGTGCAAGCGCAAGCGGCTGCCCATGGAAATTACCTGCAGAGATCACTTTATCAGCATCTACAAAGATGTTTGGGTTATCGGTAACCGAGTTGATCTCGGTCTTAAAGCATTTATGAACAAAATCCAGAGTATCCTTTGTGGCTCCATGCACCTGAGGTATGCACCTGAAGGAATAGGGATCCTGAACATTCTTTTTATGCTGCTTCCCAATTTCACTCCCCTTAAGTAATTTCCTGAATCTTTCGGCAGTTTTCACCTGTCCACGATGAGGACGCACCATATGAACAAGTTCATCAAAAGGTGACATGTTACAGTCAAACGCATCGACAGATAAGGCTCCTACCACATCTGCCCATGCAGAAAGCCTGTATGCCTCCATTAAAGCGTAAATGCCGTGCGCACTCATGAACTGCGTTCCATTCAGCAGTGCCAGCCCCTCTTTTGACTTCAGCTTCAACGGCTGCCAGCCAAATTTTTTCAGAACTTCTTCAGAAGAAACCTCTTTTCCTTCAAAATACATCTCTCCTTTTCCTATTAACGGCAGCGACAGGTGGGCCAGCGGCGCCAGGTCACCCGAAGCACCCAATGATCCCTGAGAATACACTACCGGCAGTACATCCTGGTTGTAAAAGTCGATAAGACGTTGCACGGTCTCCAGGGAAACTCCCGAATGCCCGTAACTAAGGGACTGGATCTTGAGCAACAGCATTAACCTGATGATTGGTTTGCTGATCTTCTCCCCTGTTCCACAGGCATGAGACATAACCAGGTTTTCCTGCAATTGTGTTAAATTTTCCGAAGAAATTTTTACGTTACATAAAGAACCAAAACCCGTGTTGATCCCGTAAATAGGAGTTTTATTCTCCTTCATTTTATCATCAAGATACTTTCGGGCCTTCTCAATGTTCAGAATTGATTCTTCACTTAAAGCGAGCTTCTTTTTATTCTCTGTAATGTCCCTTATTTCCTCAAGATCAATAACTGAAGAACTGATATAATGGTACTCTTTCATTCTAAAAGGTTGATTATTTTTTATTCATTTTCCCGGTTAAAAAGGTCAAGAATAGCTAAACCTGTGTGCTGTGCGATATCGCCTGCAATGAGTCCTTCAAAGCTCAATTTTTCCGCAGCGATATCTCCGGATTTTCCATGAAGATAGACCCCCAGAACTGCAGCCGCAAGCGGACTGTAACCTTGGCTGAGCATCGCAAGCAATATTCCTGTAAGTACATCCCCACTACCTGCTGTCGCCATCCCGGGGTTTCCTGAAGTATTCACATAGAGATCTTCAGAACTCATTATTAATGTATAAGCGCCTTTAAGTATAAGGATCAGCTTAAACTCCCTGCACAATTCTTTGGCCTTTTCCAGTTTTTCAAAATCATTATCCCAGGATCCCACCAATCGCTCAAGCTCTTTAGGGTGAGGCGTGAGAATACTGGCTTCAGGTACCATTTCAAGCAGCTCTTTATTTCGAGAAAGGATATTAAGCCCATCCGCATCAATTACCATAGGCTTTTCCATTTTTTGAAGGAATTGCCTCATGGCTTCCACGGTTTTTTCATCTGTTCCTACTCCTACTCCAAAACCTATAACATCTGGCTTTAGGTCATAATCAATCTGCGTCAAAATCCTTTCATCTGGATCTGTGAGCACCATCGCTTCAGGCAGAGCTGTTTGCAATATCTGGTATCCGCAGGCAGGAACATAGACTGTCACCATGCCTGCACCTGCCTTTAAACCGGCAGTAGCGGTGAGACAAACACTTCCCATTTTTCCATAACTCCCGCCGATCATGAGGACATGACCATAAGTACCTTTATGGGAAAATTTACTCCGTGGTTTGTAAAGGGCGCGGGCTTCATTCTTTCCTATTAACTGAGCCGGGGAAGCAGTTTTCTGAAGGTAGTCTTGATCAAGGCCAATGTCCATGATCTGTAATTCTCCAATGTGTCCACCGGTTTGAGGTAAAAAGAAGGAAAGTTTAGCCGATTGAAAAGTTATGGTATAACTGGCAGCTATAATGGCATTTCCGGGAGTAGCCTCATCGGCCATCAATCCTGAAGGCATATCAATGGCCAGTACAAATGCGCCTGATCTATTAATATGATGGACCAGCTTCTCTACCCAGCCTGTTATAGGCCGGTTCAATCCTACCCCAAAAATGGCATCGATCACAAAATCCCCTTTCTTAATTTCGGGAAACTCATCTTCAGACTTCAGCAGAACAGGCCATTTTTTGGTCATATTCTTTACCCGGTCATAATTGGTCAGGAAGTCAGGAGAACGTTGATCACTGTAGTTCACCACGTAAAT
>CAZVKA010000080.1:0-9191 GCA_964627595.1 uncultured Flavobacteriaceae bacterium
TTTTTTTGTGAATTAAGGTTTTTGAACTACTTTTAATTAATAAAAAAAAGCTGCTAATTGTCTGACAGAAATTTTGATATATTAAAACCTGCCTTATCTGGTGCCTTGGTAGCTACAGTATTGTTGGCACTTGGCCTGACATTTTTTGGAGATCCGCGTACACAAACTTTTGAAGTATTGGTAGCACCGTTTCTCACTGTGCCATTGGGTGGTGCAGTTGGAGGAATATTTTATTCCTTTCTAAATCAACTCAATTTCAAAACGACTCGAATTTCAATCCTTATAAATTTCTTCTCAGTTCTGTTATATCTTTTTCTCCTGTTAATGGCTTTTGCAGTGGGAACAGATGTTCCTTTATAGCTATGGAATTAGCGAATTCTTGAAAATTTCGGCTGATTCTACTTATTATTTAATTCTCCAGCCTTCATTTTTTCGATCTTTCAATATTCATTTTTTCTTTTAAAAAGCCCTCTTTTTATCTTTTTAAAAGTTTAGTTTTGAAGGAGGAGCCAATAAATTCTTTCAGCATGAACCATAAAAATCAGAGACACTTTATAATAGATTTTGACAGCACTTTTACCCAGGTAGAGGCTCTCGATGTACTTGGAGATATTTCCCTGGAAAGCCATCCAGAAAAAGAAGAGCGACTCAAAGAGCTGGAGGAGCTTACCAACAGCGGAATGGCCGGGGACCTTTCTTTTAGGGAGTCACTGGAGAAGCGTCTGGAATTATTGAATGCGAGGGAAAACCATCTTCCAAAGCTCGTGGACCGGTTAAAAAGCAAAGTCTCTATTTCCTTCATTCGCAACAAGGAATTTTTTGATGAGTACCACGATAACATCTATATCATATCCAATGGATTTAAGGAATTCATTGTGCCCATCGTGACAGAACTGGGGGTTAAGGAGGAGCATGTATTTGCCAATACTTTTAAATACGATGATGAAGGTAAGATAGTGGGATTTGATGAGGATAATGTGCTTTCTTCAAATAACGGAAAAGTAGAGATGCTTAAGCGCCTCGACCTGCAGGGAGATGTTTATGTCATTGGAGACGGGTATACAGATTATGAGATTAAGGCGGCGGGGCTGGCCAATAAATTTTACGCGTTCACAGAGAATGTTGAACGAGGCAATGTACTGGAAAAGGCAGATCACGTTACACCCAGCCTTGATGAGTTTCTGTACCTGCATAAAATGAACAAGGCTATTTCCTATCCTAAGAACAGGATCAAGGTTTTACTGCTGGAGAATATTCACGAAGATGCCGAGCGGATTTTGAAAAATGAAGGCTATAATGTTTCCACCTATTCGGGAGCACTTGACGAAGAGGAGTTAAGCGAAAGAATAAAAGACGTTTCTGTACTTGGGATAAGATCCAAGACACAGTTAACGGCAAAGGTGCTCGAAAATGCCAACAGGCTTATCGCGGTGGGCGCTTTTTGCATAGGTACCAACCAGATAGACCTTGATGCGTGCCTTAAAAAGGGGATTGTGGTATTCAATGCCCCTTTCAGCAACACCAGGTCTGTGGTGGAACTCGCTATTGGAGAGATCATTTTATTAATGAGAGGCCTGCCAGATCGAATCTCTGAAATGCATAAGGGAGTCTGGAACAAATCGGCTGCCGGTAGTAATGAGATCAGGGGGAAAAAGCTGGGAATTGTGGGTTATGGAAATATTGGCGCACAACTTTCTGTTGTTGCTGAAGCCCTCGGGTTCGATGTCTATTACTATGACCTCATGGAAAAGTTGGCCCTGGGAAATGCGACCAAATGCAGCAGCCTTCAGGAGCTTCTCAAGAAGGTGGAAGTGGTAAGCCTTCATGTAGACGGAAGAAAAGAGAATAAGGATCTGATCGGCGAAAAGGAATTTGACCTGATGAGGGAAGGTACTGTCTTTCTTAATTTGAGCCGTGGACATGTGGTGGATATCGCTGCTTTAAAGAAGAATATTAAATCGGGGAAGATCAAAGGTGCTGGAGTGGATGTATTTCCGCAGGAACCCAAGACCAATAAGGAAACATTCGAATCAGAGCTACGAGGATTGCCCAATGTGATTCTCACTCCTCACATTGGCGGCAGCACCCAGGAAGCCCAGGTGAATATTGGAAATTTTGTACCCGGAAAGATCATTGAGTACATCAATACAGGTAGTACTACAAACAGTGTGGATTTCCCTAACCTGCAGCTGCCTATTCTTGAAAATGCCCACCGCCTTATTCATATTCACTACAATAAACCCGGTATAATTGCCCATATTAACAATGTGCTTTCTGAACATGACTGTAATATTGTAGGGCAGTATCTTAAGACGAATGAGCAAATTGGCTATGTGATCACAGATATTGACAAGGCCTATAATGAAGAGGTGATTAGTGAAATGAAGGGCATCGAGGGGACGATCAGGTTCAGAGTGCTCTATTAAAATTCAGAATTCTTGATTTAGCTATTGATCTTAATTCTCACGTCTCACAACTCATCAGAAAACATGATCAGGGTCATATTTCAGGTCCGGGCACTTATCCATCTTTGGGGTTTTTGCCAAACTAAAACCTGAAAACATATGTATACTCTATCCCCGCATAACTTTCACATCCCGGTAATGGGTATTTCCTTTACTATAGATTCCCCGGTGAAAGTTGCCTGCTACGGAATAAATTCTGCTCTTTCGATCATTGAGGATAACCTGATCGAGATGATGCGCAAATATTACTACCAGGAAAACAATGAGACCTATGTACCCATTGAAAAGCATGAGGAAAACTACCGGGTGCGAAGGATCACCGATTACTTAAACCTGGTGAACCGAAATGTCCATACTAAGTTGGAAAAATTACGAAATTCAGCTTTTGAGACCGGTTCTGAGATCGTTAAATACTTCGAAATGCTGCCCGAGGAAAGCGGCCTGAAAGAAAAGTACCACCAATTCTTAAAAGCTCACGGCGAGACCAGGGCCGAACTGGAAGATTTTCTGCGGAAACACATTACCCCCGGAGCTATCGAGGTCAATATTATGACCAAAGTAGATAAGAACAATAAAGATACTACAGGAGAATTAATTCCCGACGGCTCTGATGCCCTCGGCGCATTAAAGGCCTATGCAGAGAGCGACCTGGAAAATTCTGCCGTTATCTTCTCTGCGGGAATGAACCCCCGGCTCTTTAATTATCTGGAAAGCTTCAGAGCATTTGACGCCGTGGAATGGGGGATTTTCAAGAAAAGAGTAGTGGTAAAAGTAAGTGATTACCGGTCTGCACTTATCCAGGGGAAATACCTGGCCAAAAAAGGCATCTGGGTGAGCGAATTCCGAATAGAATCTGGGCTTAATTGCGGGGGACATGCCTTTGCCACCCAAGGATTATTGCTGGGACCCATTCTGGAAGAATTCAAAAATAAAAAAGAAGAACTGGCCGCCGATCTTTTTAGTCTTTACAACCCAGCCATACAGACTAGGGGAGAAGACGGATTTGAAAAACCTCATCCCATTAATATCACCGTGCAGGGTGGTATCGGGAATTCAGAGGAACAAAAACTGCTTATAAACCATTACCAGGTTTCAGGAACCGGCTGGGGCAGTCCTTTTCTGCTATGCCCTGAGGCGACTACTGTTGATGAGAAGACCATGGAACTTCTCAGCAAAAGTGAAGAGAAAGATGTGGTTCTCAGCAAAGCCTCACCTTTAGGAGTGAGGTTCAATTATCTCAAAGGTACAAGTGCAGATGTTGAGAGGCAGGAACGAATCAAAAAAGGGAAACCCGGCAGCCCCTGTACCGAAAAATACCTGGTCTCCAATACTGAATTCACAAAAGAACCTATTTGTACGGCTTCCAGGAAATATCAGAAACTAAAACTGGAACAACTGGAAAAGGCAGATTTACCTGAAAAGGAATACCAGCAGCAGGTAGACGACCTGTTAAGTAAGGAATGTTTGTGTATTGGACTGAGCAATTCTGCAGGGATCAATTACAAAGTGCCTATTGTAGAGAAGCTGGACGCGGTAACTATCTGTCCCGGACCAAATATTGTTAATTTCTCCAAAAGGGCAAGCCTGCAGGAAATGACAGATCATATTTACGGTAGAAAAGAGCTGCCACAGAATCCCAACCGGCCCCATATGTTTTTAAAAGAGCTGCAGCTGTATCTTGATTATATCAGGGAAGAGGTGAAAAGTGCCATTAATCCTGGTTCGCGAGATGTAAAAGGCTGGAAGACCTTTTGTGATAACCTATTGGTGGGAGTTGATCATTATCGTGACCTGGTAGATAAAGAAATGATTAGAAATAAAAAAGTCTTTAAGAACGGACTTTTGAAAGCAGAAGAGGAGCTTGAAAACTTGAAAAAGCGACTCGAATTAATATAAACTTATTAGATCCCCGTCTCTTGCAGATGGGGATCTCTCTTTTAAATAAAGTCTCTTTTAATAATGGCATAAATATCTACATCCAGATATTGGCCGTCTTTGAGCTCGCATTCCCGTAAAGTTCCTTCATACTTGAAATTGATCTTTTCCAGGGCTTTTTTACACTTGCTGTTGGTACTTTCCACAAATCCTTCAATTCGGTTCAAACCAAGTTCATTAAAACCGGCCTGGAACAGGAGAGGCATAACTTCTGTAAGGATTCCCTTCCCCCAGAATTCTGGATAAAGCCATAAACCTATTTCTGCTTTCTTATTGTCTTTGTCAAGCCCATTGAAACCTCCGGCTCCATAAAATTCACCTGTTGCGTCATAAATTCCCCACCAGATCCCGGTGCCGTTTTTTTTGAGGTCTGCATACCAGTCCATTTGCTCCCGGGTGTCTTCGAGGGTAGGGAAATGCACGGCGTAATGTTTTGTGACTCTTTCATCTGAGAGACCTCTATGGATAAATTTAATATCCTCGTCCTGAATTTCTTTTAAAATGAACCTTTCAGTTTTCATACTTTATCTTAATCAGAAAGAATAAGGTTTTTAACTCCAAATTCTTTTGGTTGGCCTGAATTTGGAATAAAAGTAGAAAATATTCTAAAACTGGGATTTTTCAAAAAAAGAAAAACTACTGGACAAGGACCAACTGCCAGGAGACACCATATTTATCCTGTACCCAACCAAACTTGGGACTAAACGGAAATTCCTGCAGGGGCGTAAACACCACCCCGTCTTTTGCCAATACTTTGAAAGCGTCTTCAATGTCCTTGGCATTATCGCTTTCAATAAAGAAGGAGATTGCCGGATTAAAGTCAAAATTGTGTTTCAGGTGACTGTCTTTGGCTATAAATCGTTGACCGTTCAGGGAAAAATGGGCTTGTTTCACTGTGCCTTCGGGTTCGGGATCATCTGGCCCGTAGTGTTCAATGTCCAGAATTTCGGAATCGTCAAATAGATCTGTATAGAATTTTACCGCCTCTTCGGCTTTGCCGTGTTGTTCCCCGGTAAATAACAAGAAAGTTAGGATTTTACTGCTCATGTGTACAAGTTAATAAAATTTACGTGGATATAAAACATGGTTTTGCCGTATTCTTAAGACATAAATTAAATAAATTGAGTTCTTCAAAATTAAGCATAGCTAATTTAACGAAAAATGCTTCCGAAGAAAAGATCAAACCATTTCATATGGTTTCGAGTGAAAGAACCTGCGGGAGGTTATAGATTATCAGTTTTTAATCATAATTTTACTTCAGTAAAATGAACCGCATGATAGAAGAAGAATTAAAAGAAGCCTACCATTTTATTTTTGAGGATGAGCTTATGGATGAAATTGCCAGGTTTGGATCACTCAAAGAGGTCAAAGCAGGGGAAAGGATCATAGAAATAGGAGAGTATGTAAAAAGTATGCCCCTGTTGCTGGAAGGAGCGATCAAGATCCTGAGAGAGGACAAGGATGGGGATGAGCTGCTTTTATATTTTTTAGAGCGAGGTGACACTTGCGCCATGACCCTGTCTTGTTGTTTAGGACAAACCAGGAGTGAGATTAGGGCGGTGGCTGAAAAAGACACCAGGCTCATTATGATCCCTATCGAGAAAATGGAGGAGTGGACCTCAAAATATAAAAGCTGGCGGAATTTCGTCTTTGAGAGCTACCACACCCGACTTTCAGAAATGCTGGATACCATTGACACTATAGCCTTTTTGAATATGGATGCTCGTTTAATGCGCTACCTGCAAGACAAGGCGAAGATCAACGGAAGTGATCTCATTCAGGTTACCCACCAGGAGATAGCCTATGATCTACATACTTCCCGGGTGGTGATCTCCAGACTTCTGAAGAAACTGGAACTGGAAGGAAAGATCAATTTGCAACGCAACAGCATTAAGGTCATAGACTTGTAAAACACTGTAATAAATGTTACTGAAGGACCTAAGGCTGCTTCGTAATTTTGTATCCGCAAAAAAATCAATGAATGATTGAAATACTGGGATATTTGGGAGCCCTCCTCATCGGGGTAATTTTGGGCCTGATTGGAGGCGGCGGGTCCATATTAACAGTCCCGGTGCTAGTTTACCTTCTTGGGATAAACCCTGTTACGGCAACGGCTTACTCCCTTTTCGTGGTAGGAACATCCTCCCTGGTGGGCGCTGTTAAAAACATGCAGAAGAAACGCGTAGCCTACAGGACCGCCATCGTCTTCTCTATCCCGGCTTTTATTGCTGTTTACCTTACCCGGAAATTCCTTGTACCTGCCATTCCCGAAAATATAATTACCCTTGGAGGGTTCGAGATCACCAGGAGTATCGCCATCATGCTTTTTTTCGCGTTCATTATGATCCTTGCTTCTGTTTCCATGATCAGGGAGCAAAAAGATAAGCCGGTGAAATCTGAAAAGGTTAAATATAATTATCCGCTCATCATTATTGAAGGCGTGATCGTGGGAGTACTAACAGGAATAGTAGGTGCCGGTGGAGGATTTCTCATCATTCCGGCCCTGGTTTTACTTGCTAAATTACCTATGAAAAAAGCGGTGGCAACGTCGCTGCTTATTATCGCGATCAAATCATTAATAGGTTTTATTGGAGATGTACAAAACCTGGAAATAGACTGGCAGTTTTTGATCCTTTTCACTCTTATCTCTGTAGTAGGTATCTTCCTGGGAGTATATCTCAACCGGTTTATTGACGGAAAAAAACTTAAGAAAGGATTCGGCTGGTTCGTGCTTTTAATGGGACTTTATATTATTTGGAAAGAGTTATTTTAAATTATGGCCGTACCAGCTAAAGATAAGATCTACGTTTTCTTGCAATTTCTCGTTTTTCTCGTGTGGCTGCCCGAATTTGAGTCCTTACATTTTATATTTCCTGAAAATTTAAGGTGGCTGGCTCTTATGGGGGCGGGAATAGGTTTCTTACTTATTCTAATAGCTCTCCTGCAGTTAAACACTAATCTATCTCCGTTTCCCAGTCCCACTCAAGGTGCGAAACTGGTGACGTCAGGGGTTTTTGCCTTTGCCAGGCATCCTATTTATTCTGGTATTCTATTTATGGCTTTTGGCCTCTCAGTTTGGTTTACTTCGGGATATAAACTAATCATCAGTATTTTACTGCTGCTGGTGTTTTATTTTAAAAGCAGCTATGAAGAAAAGCTCCTTCAGCAGCAATTTACTGAATATGAAGTGTATAAAAAACAAACGGGAAGATTTTTTCCTAAATTTAGGTGGAGGATATAGGGAGCAGCATGGAGAAGTATGGTGAACTTTTGAACAATAAAATAACTGATCATGGAAGACCGAAAAAATCATTGGAACGAGGTTTATGAAAATAAAAAACCTACAGAAGTAAGTTGGTATGAACCCATGCCCGAAACTTCCCTGAATTACATCGCCGAATGTAAACTGGAGAAGGATGCGGCCATAATCGATATTGGTGGTGGGGACAGTTTTCTTGCGGAATTTCTTTTAGCCCGCGGATTTACTGATATTACTGTAGTGGATATTTCAGAAAAAGCCATTGGAAGAGCAAAGAACAGGTTGGGGGAAAAGGCAGAGGAGATCAATTGGGTCGTCGCTGATGCTGCCGATTTTTCGCCTGGGAGACAGTATGATCTGTGGCATGATCGTGCAGCATTCCATTTTTTAACTGAAGATTCCCAAATTCAAAAATATCTGGAAACTGTAAAAAAGGCTGTTAAACCGAATGGTTTTGTTGTTTTGGGAACTTTCTCAGAAACGGGACCTTCTAAGTGCAGCGGGCTGGAAATAAAGCAGTATTCTATCAAAGAGATGCAGGCACTGTTCTCAGAAGGATTTACACCCATAAGTTGTAAAAACCTGGACCACGATACCCCTTCAGGAGGAACGCAGAATTTTACATTTTGCAGCTTTCGAAAAGACTAAAATATTAGATTATGAAAGAATTTTGGGATGAGCGATTCAGCAGTGATGAGTATATATATGGAGAAGAGCCGAATGAATACCTGAGATCCCAACTATCCCAACTTTACCCTGGTGAGATAATGTTCGCAGCCGAAGGAGAGGGGAGGAATGCTGTGTATGCTGCTAGACAGAGCTGGAAGGTCACAGCTTTTGACCAAAGTAAGGAGGGTAAAAAGAAGGCAGAAAAACTGGCTAAAAAACAGCAGGTTGAAATAGATTACCGGGTGGGAGACCTGCCAAATTTAGGTTTTGAAAAAGATGAAGTGGATGTCGTGGCCCTCATTTACGCTCATTTTTCACCCGGGCTAAGAAGTCAATACCACAATCTGCTCATCTCTTACCTGCGTCGGGACGGCCTGGTCATTTTTGAAGGCTTTAGCAAAAAACATGTAGCCTATCAAAAAAAGAATCCTGACGTAGGAGGTCCTAAAGATGAAAATCTTCTGTTCTCAATAGAAGAGATAAAAGAAGATTTTGGGGAGCTTAATTTTTTAGAGCTTGAGGAGACAGTGGTTAACCTTCAAGAGGGTGATTTTCATAATGGTATTGGGGCAGTAATAAGATTCGTTGCTCAGAAGAAATAAGTAACAACCCGCAATGGAAACGATCCAGCTGCGGATTGTTCTTTAATCAAGTTCCTTACTCGCTTTTTACCTGCCCTAAAACGAAAGGATCAGCACTTTCGAGACTCTCCTCAAACCTTGTTTTGCCGGCATCAAGAAATTTCACGAATTCCTGAACATCGAGATCATAGGCTCTTGGCGGTGAGAGTAATTCCTCATTGGTTCCCACCAGCGTATAATATGGCTGTGCGTTGGCATTAAGCTTCTGGATCATAAAATCCA
>CAZVKA010000081.1:0-9142 GCA_964627595.1 uncultured Flavobacteriaceae bacterium
ATGCAATTATTAAAAACAAACACCAAGGCAACGGTGAGTTCAGATGGTCTGGTTGGAAGCATGGTCGTTAACCTGGTTCCAGGAGATTCCCTTAATTCTCCTCCAATTAAACCGGGGGACACTATAGAATCAATAAGTAAAATCGCGACTGCAGATATGCTGGAAACGCTGAATACCACAAATGAAAATGCGGCTCTACTAACGTCTGACCTATTGAAGATCACCAATGCCATTAACAAAGGGGAAGGTACTCTGGGAGCGCTTATCAAAGATGAAGATATGGCTACAGACATAAAAAAAACCATTACGGGCCTTCGCAGAACTACAGAAAGTGCCTCGCTTTCTATTAAAAAACTAAATAATATCCTCTCTTCCATTGATCTTAATGAAGGGGTTGCAGGAGTGCTTCTGAAAGATTCTGCTGCAGCAGAAAGGGTGACGGGAATTATTGAGAACCTGGATAGTTCGGTTACGGCAATAAAGGCCATGACCGGCAACCTGCAACAGTTTTCAAAAGATCTGGAAACGGGAGACGGGGTCCTTAATTATGTTATAAATGATACTACTGTAGTTAATCATTTGGATGCTACTCTTAAAAATGCCGAAGAAGCAAGTAAAAAGCTCAATGAGAACATGGAGGCTCTCCAACACAATATCCTTTTCAGGGGTTACTTTCGCAAGCTGGAAAGAAGAAAGGCCAGAGCAGCCGAAAAAGAAAAGGATTGATGATAAAGATCATATCAAAAATGTCATTTGGCAACTACTTTTATGAGGATTTAAATTGCACCGGCCATGAAAAAAATCATCTATACTACAGACTATTCTGAAAATTCTGTTGCTGCTTTAAAACACGCGGTTAACCTGGGGAAAATGCTGGAAACAGATGTTATCGCACTTCATGTTTATGATCCTTCAGAGGAGGACAGAGAAAACAATATCCGGAAGAAACACCAGGAAAAATTAATGCAGTTCTGTGAAGGGCACCTGGCTGAGCAATTTTCCGGTTCATTACTGTCAGTAGCTGCAGTTAAGGGCAGTAATGTCCCTAAAGCAATTCTGGAATTTGTAAGGGATCTGGATGTGAGCATAATCGTCATGGGGGCATGTGGCACGAGTACCTTAAAAGAAATGTTCATTGGCAGTACCACCAAAGAATTAACGGGTTTATCCCCTTTTCCCGTATTGGCAGTACCCGCCAATCACAAGTATACAGCTCTCAGGGAAGTAATGGTTCCCAGCACGCTGGAAGAAAAAGACATAGAAAGTATTCAGGAGGTTATAAAAATCCTATCTCCAATAGCTCCGCAAATAGAGGTGGTGCATGTAACACACAAGGAAAAGACTGAAGCTGATGAGGCACTGGCCGCTTTCCGGGAGAAAACACTGGGAAAAGTTCCTTATTCTCATTTAGTATTCCGGTCCATCCCATCTCCGCAGGTATATGAAGCTCTTAAAAGAGAGATTGATGAATCCAGACCAGATTTGGTGGTGATACGGGACTACACAGATAAAAATGGGGTGAATAAATTGATAATCCGGGATAAACTTAAATGGATCCAATCTTGCACAAGGGTTCCATTTCTAACATTTCCGGCTGAGAGATAATCCTAAAACTGCCTGGAAGACGTACCGGTCCTGTAATGAAATGAGAGGACGGCATAGCATTCCAGGCAGTTCTTTGTTTATTCCACGATGAATTTCCCCTGCATTTGAATGTAATGTCCCGGGAAACTACAAATGAAATCATAAGTTCCTTTGGCAGGAGCGTCAAATTCTATGCTGGTTTCCTCTCCTCCCCCAATCATTTCTGTATGGACAATGACTTTATCTGTGCCCGAAGGAATGTAGTCATTATCCCTGGCTTCCATAGCCTGGGCGGCAAAATTGGCCAGATCTGTTCCCTGCTTTAGTAATACAAAGTTATGGCCCATGGCACTTTCGGGTAGCTGCCCTACATGTTTAAGTACCAACCTTACCTTTTGTCCTTCCTTGACCTTGATCTCTTTCAAATTAAATTTCATCTGATCATCGCCCGTGAGTTGGACCTCAACGACTCCATCTTCTTCAGAAACAGCATTGGCAGTTGAAACAGTGTCAGGATCAACTTCTCTTTCGGTACTTATGGTTTCAAGCCTGTTATCGTCTCCAATGGTGATCTTTTCTTCTTCCTTTTTTTCATCACCACAACTCGTGATACACAGTGCTCCAAAAATGGCAAATGACAATACAATCTTTCTCATAATTTAGTTTTTTTCAAGGGTTTACAAATCAAATCCCAAGGGTTATTCCCAAAGGTATCATTTTTAAAATAATTAGGATAGTCACCTAAAAAAGAGTATGAAAGAGAAATTTCACAGAAGATTGGTCATCTTCCATCTCTTTAGATGAGGAAGGCTCCTTATGATCTCACGTGCCTCTTCAAGATTAATCTCGTTATGCTCCTGCGCCATTTCAAGCAGCCTGCGCTCGAGCTCGTGCATGGTGAGATGGTGATCTGTAAACTTCCCGTCCTTAAAGCAATCAATGCAGTAATCACTGCTTTTGCTGCCATCGCGGTTGGTACCCCTCGTATCGGCAGTAAATGGAAATCCGCAGCTTTGACAAATAAGAGGTTCCATGACTTAATTTTTAAAAATCGTCTGCAGCTTGGCAAGCATCACCAGTTCAGATTTATTTTGTCCCCTAAAGGAGGAAGCAATTTCCCTGGATGCCTGCAGGATCAGGTTTTTAATTTCTTCTGAAAAAAGTTCAGAATGTTTCCGGTAGAAATCAGAAAAAGTCTCAAAGGCAGATTGAGGATCTGGTTTATTGGCATCCATCCAGTCAAAAATGATCTCGATCTGAAAGGCAGCATCGGTCCCAAATTCATCTGTGACCTCATCACGGTGAAGCCATTCTTTCTTCACTATCCCCTTTACAGCTTCCACCTCTTCTTTGTGAATCACCCTGTCTGCCGCAGCAATTGCGTAAAACAGCCTGCCAAGGTGCTGATAAAATTTTTGCTGTAATTCTGAAGTTACCATTTATCACATGTTTTCGCCGGTATCGGTTATAAAGTTATCCGAAACCAAAAGAAAAAAGAATGACAAATGTCATTTTTTCAGGCTGAAAAGGTTTAAAATATTACAGATTACCCGTATCTTTAAAAGACCTATTTACGGGATCAATCAAAACCCCGAATAGTTAATAGCCTCCCTGCAATTAGTTGTTTTTCTGCATATTTCCGAAGCTATGAAAAAAACCATTCTGCTCATAGAAGATGATGAGACTCTTCTCAACAATACTAAAGAACTACTGGAATTATCGGGGTATGAGGTATTGACTGCCAGCAACGGAAAACTGGGAGTGAGCCTGGCACGGGAAAAGCTGCCAGATCTTGTGATCTCTGATATCCTGATGCCGGGGTTAGATGGTTTTGGAGTTTATAAGGCCCTGGAAAAAAATAAAAACACCCGGCAAATCGCCTTCATATTTATGTCGGCAAAATCTGATCCTGAAGACGTTCGCTATGGCATGAACATGGGAGCCGATGATTATATTATCAAACCTTTTAAAGAGAGTGACCTGATCACTGCCATAGCAAGCCGCCTGGCAAAACATGACATACTCAAGGAGCGGAAAAACAAAACACGAAAAGTCAATTCAAGCCTTGTTACAAATCTGGAGGATCTTCGTTCCTGGTTTGAAGCTTATGGCGAACTGGTCGAGATTGAAAAACATGAAGAGCTGTATAGAGAAGAAAGGCATGCTTCTTATGTCTTCCTGGTAGATTATGGGTTGATCAAAACATTTCGTCTCGATGAATATGGAAAAGAGTTGATCACCGGGATCTCGAAAAAGAATGATTTTTTAGGTTTTTACAGTTTTAAGCCGGGAGGAATGTATCCTGAGACTGCGCAAGCCATGGAACATTCGAAGTTATTCAGGTTTTCTTCAGAAGAATTTATCCAAACTCTTTTGAAGAGCCAGGAACTAACGGTAGAATTCGCCCAACTCATTTCAGAGAACCTGTCTGTCCTGAAAACTCATCTTCTTGATATGGCCTACAGTTCTGTCCTAAAAAAGACCACCAACACCATCCTGGAATTCGCAGAAAAGATCCAGGGCGATCCACAGCAATACATTAAGATTTCTCGTAGTGACCTTGCCAGCGTTGCAGGAATTTCAACAGAAAGTTTCATAAGAAGCCTCTCCAGCCTTAAAAAAGACGGTTTGATTGACATTGTAGGCAGGGACATCAAGATCCTCAACCTGCAAAAACTTCACAGCATCAGGTAGTGCTGTAAACAAAAATGTGATCTTTTAGGAAAAGACCGGGAAAAATATTTTGTAGTGGGAGATGATCAGCAAACTTTAAGATACTGTCAAAAATATAATTGGAAGCCATACCCTGTGAAAACAAGTGCAGCTTCCAATCTACGAGGCATATAATATCTTACCTCAAATTATTATTTCAGGAAAATTATCCTTTCCTACGCAGTGCGAGGGCTTCTTCAGGAGTTATTCTCTTCCCATTGTAATAGGGTACTACAAATGCGTCTGTAAACCCCTTTCTGTGCATTTCACCCTGAAGACGTGCAGCTTCATGAACCAAACGGGTTCTTCCCCAGGTGTATTTGGTCAATCCATCATGCTTGTAGAAATAAACATTCCCAAGATTTTTAAGCCGTTCATCATCTTTTTGTAGACGTTCTTTTGAAGTTAGGATCTGTACCTTATAAACCAAACCTACCTCCCATCTTGAGGAAACAGGATTAGCCATATCTGAAACCTCAGCAATAGCGGCCAAAGCTTCATTATCTGCTGAAGCAGATTGGGCTGTGGCATTAAAAGAAAATGCCAGCAGGAAAATAATAGAGAGATGAGTAATTTTTTTCAAATCGGTTGGATTTAAAGTGTTAAAAACTGTTAATAAGGCGAAAGTATAAAATATCCTTTAAAAATCAGGTGTAATTCCCTGAATTATTGAGGTTTCGAATACTTACTTTTTTACGCTACTGTTCAATAGTCTAATTTATATTCCGTTCTCTTCAGAAATAAACATTATATTTATATGATAATCAGGTAATTACTCAGCCATGAAATATCTGACACTCCTTGTTTGGGCTTTGCTCTTTTTTTCCTTCCTGTATTCAGATCAAGATGATTACAGGCAGAAACGCCTGCAAATGGTAGAAAAACAGATCGCAGCAAGAGGAATCGACCACCCGGCTACTCTAAAAGCCATGCGCAGTGTGGAACGTCACCGCCTGGTTCCACGCAGCCAGGTTAAAAATGCCTATGATGATCGTCCCCTGCCTATTGGCCACGGACAAACGATCTCTCAGCCTTATATAGTGGCTTATATGACGGAGGTAATTCAGCCTAAACCGGAAATGAAAATACTGGAAATAGGGACAGGCTCTGGGTACCAGGCAGCAGTCCTGGCCGAAATCGTAGACCGGGTATATACCATAGAGATCGTGGGAGCACTTGCAAACAGTGCCAGGAACAACCTGGAAAATTTAGGTTACAACAATATTGAGGTAAAGCATGCCGATGGTTATTACGGCTGGGAAGAGCACGCCCCGTTTGATGCTATTGTGGTTACAGCAGCATCAGAATTCATTCCGCCGCCTCTCATTGAACAATTAAAGGAAGGCGGCAAAATGGTCATTCCCGTGGGAGCTCCTTTTACTGCCCAGCACTTGATGCTCGTTGAGAAGCAGAAGGATGGCAAGATCAAAACCACTAACCTTCTACCGGTGCGTTTCGTTCCATTTACCCGTAATAATTAATGCCTGTCCTGCCTCATCCAAACCGGCTCTTATTTTCTCTGGGGTTACTTTCCCTTTCCATGATAGCCTACCAATTAAGCCTGATGCAATACCTCTCTATTGTTCAATGGTACCATTTTGCTTATATGATCATAGGAATTGCCCTGCTGGGTTTTGGTGCCGCGGGAACTTTCATTGCGATCTTCAGGAAACGGCTGCTACAAAAAACAGAGATCTTTCTGCCGGGATTTATGCTGCTCACGGCTGTTTTTATGCCCTTAAGCATCTGGCTTTCTGCTCAACCCTTTGCCCGTTTTGACACGTACCTGCTATTTGTGGAACAACGAGAGTTATGGCGGCTTCTTTTCTTTGAGCTGCTGTTCTTTATTCCGTTCTTCTTTTGCGCCCTCGCAATAGGACTGGCATTTGTCAAATACACTTCAGGAATAGGGAGTTTATATTTTAGTAATCTTGCGGGTTCAGGTTTGGGCGGATTAGCAGCCATCATCTTATTCTGGACAGCCACTCCTATCCAGATCCCTTTCCTTACCGCCCTGCTATCCTTAATCGCGGCTTTGCTGATCCTTCCCTTACGGTGGAAGGGCACCTGGATGGTGAGTTCAGGCCTAGCCGTTTTGTTTCTCTTCTTTTCTTATTCTTCTCCTTTAACCCTGCCACTTTCCCAGTACAAGAGCCTTAGCCGCACATTAGACCTGCCAGAAACTAATGTGGAACAGGAGGTGAACAGCCCATACGGATGGGTGCAATATGTATCTTCCCCATATCTTAGATACGCTCCCGGCCTCAGCCTGGGTTTTACGGGGAAGGTGCCATTAGTAGATGCTGTTTTCAACAACGGGGAATGGGCTGGAGCCCTGCTCCGGTCTGCGGAAGAAAGCGAAATCCTGGACTACACCACCTCTGCCATTGCCTGGAAACTGACTTCTCCGCAAAAAATACTTATCCTCAACGCCGGTACCGGAATAAGAACCCAGTATGCTCTAACGCATGAGGCCTCTTCAATAGATCACGTAGAAAGCAACCCGGTAGTGACTGATCTTGCGGTAAGAGAAACAGATCTACAGACCGAAGCTTCGGTTGATTTTCACTCCCAGGACGCACGCTCCTTCCTGGCTCACACCAATGAAAAATATGATGTTATTAGTTTTCCGGAGTTGGGAGCTTTCGGCGGGTCGGCCGGGTTACAGGCCGTGCAGGAAGAATATTTGCTCACAAAAAATGCCTTTTCTGAGGCTTATGGCCGGCTGCAGGAGAATGGCCTGATGGAGATCAAGGTATGGATGGACTATCCTTATCGCAATCCGCTTAAGGTCGCTGCCACCCTGGCCGAAGTCCTCGAGGAAAAAGGCATTTCTGAACCTGAATCCCGGCTGCTGGCCATTAGGAGCTGGAATACCATCAGTTTTCTTCTAAAAAGGTCTGCTTTTTCAGAAACTGAAATCAAGGCGGTACGGGAATTTTGTGAAGATCTTAATTTCGATCCCCTAATAATGCCCCACATAACTACTGAAGAAAGAAGCAGGTACAACCTCCTGGAAGATGAAAGTCTTTTCAGGCTTATTGACACCCTTCTTTCAAAAGATCGGGAACAGGTATATGAAAACTATGATTTTCACCTGCGTCCTGCCACAGATGACAAACCCTACTTTTCCCAATTCCTGCGGCTTAAAAGTTTTCCTCAATTGAGGCAGCTTTACGGAGAGCAATCGGCTTCCTTTTTTGAATTAGGATACCTTATCGTGGGGGTTACATTCATACAATCCCTTATTCTCGCTGTTACCTTAATCATTCTTCCCCTGTTTTGGCTTAAAGGGACACTTAAAAATAGATCCCGTACATTTCTCTACTTTTCGGGCCTGGGGATTGGCTATATGTTCGTGGAGATCGTTTTTATTCAACGGTTCATTCTCTATCTGGGTCATCCGGTATATTCTGTGGCAGCCGTGATCAGTGGAATGCTGCTGCTCTCTGGCCTTGGCAGCCGATTTTCTTCGCGACTAAACCTCAGCTTAAAAGCGATAGGCAGGTTGGTGATACTGATCGTCTTCCTGTTATTGCTGTACATACTGTCCCTCCCCTGGTTGCTGGAAATGAGTATGGGGCTCCCGCTATGGATGAAAACAGGTATTTCCCTGGTGCTCATAGGTATTCCGGCATTTTTTATGGGAATGCCTTTTCCACTGGGTCTTCAGCACCTTTCAAAAAACAACGAAGCTGGAGTTCCCTGGGCCTGGGGCGTAAACGGCTGCCTCTCTGTGGTGAGCGCTTCCCTGGCGACCATTCTGGCCATCGAAACGGGATTTTCCATATTGCTCCTGCTGGGTGGGGTAGCTTATATGATGACCGCCGGCAGCTGCTGGATAAGGAGTGGGAATGGTTAGAAACAATAGTAGAATAAGAAAAAAAAAATCGGTTACGAAATTCCCTCCACTTTCGATAAAGTGTTTTCTTTTATCGATAAAAATCTATTTATTTGTTTTTTAGTAAACACAAATTATGAAAGGTATAAATTCATTCCTCCCCATCCTTACCGGCATCCTCATTGGCCTGAATTTTTACCTTCTCCTTGAATTTCCTCCTGAAGTTCATCGTTGGGGAAGAATTGCATGTTCAGGATTCTTTACGCTTCTCCTTATTACCAGGCGAAATAACCAGAATGCCCTTCTTATAGGTAGCATGCTACTGTTTCTTATGGCAGATATGTTTGCTTTACGATATGACTATAGCGTTCCCCAACAAGCGTTTTTTGCCTTACAATCAATGGCTTATTTGTTAATGCTTATCCAAATTAGAAAAAGCATTAGAAAACCAAATACTTCGGGTTATGAGAGATGGTTTTTCACCGGGGTGTTTTTAGTAAACTTATGTTTTGTATTTATTATTGGAAATGTTCTTTCAGATGAAGTCAATGATCCGCTTTTAGAGGTGCTTTTTTACCTGTACGGACTGTCTTCTATTCTTCTTATCTCTGCAGGGATCTTATATTATGATACTTTTTCAGACAACAAGTCTACTGCTTATTTGTGGGCAGGACTGGCTCTGGTCTTCTCAAATGTCACAGGTTTTTCTGCGCATTTCCTGGAGTATCATGAATTCTTTTATTTAAACAGGTTGCTCTATGTTACCGGAATCGCGTCCCTGGTCTATTTTTGTTGCACCAAACAAGTACGATCACCTAAAGATGACCTTTTAAAAAATACAGATGTGTCTCCTCAAAAATTTTATCACCAGGGAGATATAGATCTATTAGACAAATAAAGTGGATAAAAACTCTGTCTTATTCTAACACTTTCACGCGAATTCCCTCTTTAAAACCTACTATAAACAAAGAGAATTCCTGAGAAGCTGCTAATTTATTCATCAAC
>CAZVKA010000082.1:0-9109 GCA_964627595.1 uncultured Flavobacteriaceae bacterium
AGAGATCGTTCACAAAAGGAAGTGGAAGATAAGCTTTTGGAGATGCGCATGATTCCCGAGGCAAGGGAGCAGATCATCATCAAGCTCATGCAGGAGGATTTTTTAAATGAAGAACGATTCGCCCGCAGTTTTGTACGCGGAAAATTTCGCATCAAAAAATGGGGCAGGGTAAGGATCAAACAGGAACTAAAGCTAAAAGATGTCTCTTCCCCTATCATCAAACTGGCTATGATAGAGATTGATGAAAAACAATATCTTCATACCTTGAATGAACTGGCTGAAAAAAAACTGAGCCTTCTGAAAGAACCTAATAAATTCAAGCGTCGTAAAAAGCTTTCAGATCACCTTCTTCAAAAAGGGTACGAGTCCGGCCTCGTGTTTGAAATAACCGCTTCCCTTATTGACTGATCTTATTCTTGCGATTTGTTCGCTTTATCGCCTGCGCGTTTTTGTAATCGATCCACTTTTGACCTTTCCACCTGCGCATGTAATTATCAAAATGCCGCATGAAAAAGAGGTTATAAACAGCTTTTGAAAAATTCTTTAGATTGCGTGGTGTTGCTCGCAGGCTCATGGAGAATCCGGCGGTCAAATAGGTCATCTGGTGCCAGTATCCTTCGGGCATATATAAAGTTTCTCCGTGTTTCAACTCGGTGATGAAACCACTGGCATCTTTTAGTGCAGGGAACCTGTCATAATCAGGGTTAAGAAAATCAATATCCTCCCTTGTAATCAGGGCATGTGGTACTTTGTAGAGACTTTTCGTCTCTGTAGGCGGAAAGAGTATACATTGTTTTTTCCCGTGGAAATGAAAGTGCAGGATATTGGCAAAATCAATATCATAATGCATGAATACCTTGGAACCTTCCCCTCCAAAGAACAGCATAGGAATTTGCTTTAAAAGACGAAGTCCGATGTCTGGATATCTAAAGTCATTTTGTAAGGCAGGAACCTCTTTTAAAAGGTGGTAAAGAAAGATCCTGTAATTGGTTGGTCCCTTTTTTAAAAGATCAATATAGTCCCGCATTTTCATTTTTTCATGGGGCTCATTGAATTTGTATTTGGAGGAAATAGGGCGATCATCAAACAAGGGAACTACCTTCTCCCCTGCCATTTCTTTTATATATTCCAGTGACCATTTGCTATAGGCCGGCCAGTCCTCAATGAGCTGCTCAATGACCACAGGCTTCTGGGGCCTCACATATTTTTCCAAAAAATCTTTTTTGGAGATGGACTTCTCCCGGGGTATTTCAGTTAATTTCAATCCTTCTTTCATCATTCAACAACTACGTTTTCCTACACCTGTTTCTTAGGTACGCCTACGCCTTATTTTTGGCTTTTCCCTGTGCCGCTATATTTCGATCAATAGCATGCCCTGGTCTGGACCATTTCGGCTTTTCACCCAGATTCTGAAATTTCGAGTTTTCAGCATCCACACTTTCAGGCTGAGATTTTTTAGTGAACGGCTTTTGTGGATTTAATCCGAGGGCTTTAAACATTTCCATATCCTCATTCACATCTGGATTTGGAGTAGTCAAAAGTTTATCTCCTGCAAAAATAGAATTAGCACCGGCAAAGAAACACATTGCCTGCCCTTCCCTGGTCATTTGAGTTCTTCCCGCAGAAAGTCTCACCTGTGTTTCGGGCATTACAATACGCGTAGTAGCCACCATTCTCACCATATCCCAGATAGGAACCTGCTGCTGCTCAGCTAAAGGAGTTCCTTCAACAGGCACTAGCGCATTGATAGGGACAGACTCCGGCTGAGGGTTCAAAGTGGATAAAGCTACCAGCATCCCCGCGCGATCTTCAACTGTTTCTCCCATTCCAATAATCCCCCCGCTACATACAGTAACGTTGGTCTTTCGAACATTATCTATGGTTTTAAGCCGGTCCTCAAAACCGCGAGTAGAAATTACTTCTTTATAGTATTCTTCAGATGAATCAAGATTGTGATTATAAGCATATAGCCCGGCTTCAGCCAAACGCTGCGCCTGGTTTTCAGTAAGCATCCCGAGGGTACAGCAAACCTCCATATCCAGTTTATTGATGCTGCGCACCATCTCAAGCACATTATCAAACTCCTCTCCGTCTTTTACATTTCTCCAGGCTGCGCCCATACAAACTCGAGAACTGCCAGATTCTTTAGCACGAAGAGCCTGTGCCTTCACCTGGTTCACACTCATAAGATCGTTGCCCTCAATATTGGTATGATATCGTGCAGCCTGCGGGCAGTACCCGCAATCTTCAGGACAACCTCCGGTCTTGATAGACAAAAGAGTAGATACCTGCACCGTATTTGGATCATGATGTTCCCGGTGTACAGTTGCCGCTTCGTAAAGCAGCTCCATAAAAGGCTTATTATAAATCTCTAAAATTTCCTCTTTTGTCCAGTTGTGCTTAGTTGCCATAAAATGAATTTTGAATTTCAAAAATAATGAAATGCCTTAGTTTAAGGCCCTGGTTTTTTAACTTTTTCAATATTACTTCGGAAGACTCACCAGTATAGACACCGCATTCCCCCCAAAACCTACCGCGTTCACCAGTATATTTTTTAGTTTTTCGGGAACTCTACTTTCAGAAGAGTAGGGTACCGGAATGAATTTTTGATGCTGCAGCATAAGTATCGCCAATTCCAGGCTTAGAGTCCCCGAAGCCCCAAAAGTGTGACCTATTTTCCATTTATTAGTGGTCAGGGCAGGTAAATTGCTCCCAAAAACGGCTTGTAAGGCATTAATTTCTGAAAGATCTCCTTTTATTGTTCCGGGAGCATGCATGACCACCGCATCGATCGCATTTGGAGCCAATTCTCCCATGGCCATTCTCATCGACTTCTGAAAAGCCGTTCCATTAGCTGAAATTGAGACCGAATGCTTGAGTCTTTCGGTAGCATATCCCACGCCTGTTATCATTGCCACCGCATTCTCCTTTTTTCCAGCTTCCATGCAAATTACGGCTGCCCCTTCCCCAAGTACCATGGAATTTTGCCTTTTTTGAAGGTTGAGGGCCTGGCATGGATAATCAAGATCTTCTCTCGCTGCTATCTTCATTGCCTGCACCTGGGCGATAGTAAAAGGCGTTAAAGCTGCCTCACTCCCCCCGGCCAAAAATTTACTGGTCATTCCCGAGTTGATCCACGCTATACCGTTCAACAGGGCATGTAAAGCAGTGGAACAGGTCACAGAATGGGAAATTTCTGGCCCTCTGCTCTGCAGGTCCTGGGCAACCCAGGAGGAAATATTTCCTAAAGTGGTGCTGGGAGAAGCCAGGGTCTCTGCCTTTCCACTTTCAATAAAACTTTGATGGTATGCTTCAAACAATCCCGTTGCCCCGCGAGAACTCCCAATATTGATCCCTATATCTTCTTTCCTTTTCCAACCTGCCAGTTCAATTGCCTCTCTTGAAGCCTTAACCGCAAAAAGTACAGAATCATCTACTTTTCTAAATTCAGTAGTGGATTGACGCAGGTCTTCTATTTCTTTCCTGGATAGCTTCGGAAGAAAGGCTCCAAAAGCTTCATTTCCTGAAAAATCATGTTTTTCAATAAAATGATGTTCCTTCAGGTAATTATCCCATATCTCCTCCCGGGTTGATCCCAAAGGAGATATGGAAGCCACTGATGTAATGGAAACGGGTGTCTTCAAAAGTGCAATTTTTGGCAAAAATAAGGGCTACAGGTGAGATTGCCTTGGAGAACTTAATTAATTTCCCCGCAATATAAAGTGAGAATAGAATCTAAGGGTTGTTTTTTCCTGATGCTCAGCTCCACTTTTTCCAAAATACCAGGAGGGACAAAAACCTGTAGCGGTTGTTCCACCGCCTGAAACGACTGGAAAGCCTCAGAAAGTTGCCTATCCCAGGTTTTGTGATATCTTAAAAGATCATCGGGATAAACGGTATGTCTCTCTGTTCCTTCGTTCTGAGCCTTAAAGGGTTCACTCACGTTCAAATACCCATAATCATCTGTTAGTTGCTCCCCCTGATGAATGTCCCTCACCGCCAATTCAAAATCATAAGCCGTGGAAAGACAATTCGCCTTAAAACTGTGATTGACGTATTTGGCAAGATCCCAGCACAGCACATAATGACCTTTGTTATTCCTAAAAGAATATTTATCGACCATTTCCTGAGTTGCTGCATGCATCTTTTTTACATCTCGCGGCGTAAAGACCCGGTCAAGTTCATCTTGAACCCAGGTAATTGTCCCCCGGGGAATGAACTTTGTGGCAACCACACCATACCCTACCTCCTCATTAATAAACCTAACCTCTGTATTAGGATGCATCATAGCAGACTGATTTTCAATCTAATTTACACAAAAAGAGGATGCCATTTAAAAAAAACGAACAGGAACTAAAATTTTTCCAGAGCGGTTTCTATGCTGTTATAGATCCTCTCAAGCTGTTCATTTGAGGTGACGTAAGGTGCCAAAATATAAATGGTATTCCCAAGGGGTCTCAGAAAGATTCCGTCTTTCATGAAATGGGCGAACAATTGATTCCGCAGATTCCCGTATCGCTCCATTTCCACATCCAACTCAAAAGCGAAAATAACCCCAAGCTGCCGCAGATTTTTAACCTTTGGATGGATCTCTATCCGTTTCCCAAACTTGATGTGCGCCTTCTCCACTCGATTTATATCCTGCTGAATTTCTTCGGAAGTGAGCAGATCTATTCCGGCCAGAGCTGCTGTACAGGCAAGGGGGTTCGCTGTATACGTGTGGCCGTGAAAAAGTCCTTTGGAAATATCTTCAGAATAAAAAGCGTCAAAAATCTGTTGGGTGCAGGAAGTTATAGCCATGGGTAATAATCCTGCAGTAAGTGCTTTTGACATACAGATGATATCTGGCTGCGTTTCGAGGTATTCTGAAGCGAAGTTCTTTCCGGTTTTCCCGAAGCCGGTCATCACCTCATCGGCAATGGTAATGATCTGGTTTTTCCTGCACAGCTTCAAGATCTCGTTAAGACCCTCGGCATCATGCATCTTCATCGCGGCTGCACCTTGAACGAGGGGTTCGTATATGAAGCCGGCAATGTGGTGATTTTCAATAAGAGCTGACAGATATTGAAGAACTTCACTGTTATTATTTCCTGTTGGCACCGGCAATCGCACCACTTCAATGAAATGCTCCTCGAAAGCTCCGTTATAGACTGAAAGACCTGAGACAGACATGGCCCCGAAGGTATCCCCGTGAAAACCTTCCTCAAAGGCCAGCATGACCTTCCTGTCATTCCCCAGGTTGTAATGATACTGAAGTGCCATCTTGATCCCAATCTCTGTCGCGGTGGAACCGTTATCACTAAAGAACAACTTCTCCTGGTTATCTGGGAGGATCTTAATTAATGCTTCGGAAAGTTCGATTGCCGGTTGATGAGTAAAACCACTGAAGACCACCTGGTCCAGTTGCTGCATCTGCGCGGCAACCTTTTGCGTGATCTTTTCATTGCAGTGACCATACATGGCCGTATACCAGCTGGAGATCCCGTCAATGTATTCCGTGCCGCGGTCGTCAAACAAGGACGCTCCCTTTGCTTTGACAATGGGCAGCATCTCTCCCGAAGTTTTATGTTGGGTCAAAGGATGCCATAAATGTTTTTGATCCCGTTGAGTAAGTGTCAATTTTTCCGTCTCCATAAAATCTGATCTTTTAAAGAAATTCCAGAAAGCAAAGCTAACTAAACGCCATAAAAAAAGCTCCTCATACCAGAGGAGCTTTTAATTCTTTCAATTTTTAAAACAGTTATTTCATTCCGGTAACAACAACATTTGCTGTAGTTTTACCTTCGGCAGCTAAAGTTAACCCAAGAATATTCACATCAAGTCCAGTCGACACTTCCAACATTCCCTGGAAAGCTAACTCTCCTGTAGTCTCATTACGGTTGTAAGCGGCATAATGAAGTTCATAATCTCCTTCCTCAAGGAAGTTTAGAGAATAACTTCCATCTGTCTCGCTTACCACAGAGCTGTTCACCGCACCTGCGAAACGTACTCCGCTGGTGTTTTCATTAGCCTGAGATGCTTCGAAAGTTCCTTTTTCATAAGCGTAAACCAAAATAGTTTCAGCGGTATTCTGGGAGTCTTCCACATTACCTTCAATGGTTCCGGCGTTTAACTTGTTCACCGCACGAATGCTGCTTTGCAGTTCGCTTCCAGATACAAACTTAAAGCCTTCCCCATCTGCAACGATCATTTTTCTAAGATCGAAATCAAGAACGATCGTATTTTCGCTTGAAGCTACTACCTCAGCAGCATCTGAAACTACGATCTCTGTTGTCGTTAAAGCCAGTTCCACTTTTTCACCACTCTTTAAAAGAATGTAATTGGCCATGGCTTCACCCTGAGCATCGGCATCACTGGCAAGTTGCACAGTAATATTAGAAGTGACGCCACTTTCAAGGTCCACATTTCCTAATGCTTCAGTGTTGCCATTTTGAAGAGCAAGAAGGTCAACAGTTGTAGTAGTAAATCCTTCCAGGGCCTTTCCATTGATCATGACGTTCGTAATAGTCACGAAAGCTCCCTGCACGTTCGCATTGTCAATAGGCGCATCTGTCACCTCAACAGTAGTGTTGTAAGTTTCTGCCGATGGCTCCATGTTATCATCTGCATCATCTGAACAAGAGATGATAAATAGCATTGAAAAAAGTAATAGTCCTGCTTTTAATAGATTTCTGTAATTCATAACATTTAATTTGTGTGACACTAAAAGGTCACGGTTAAAATTTAATTTAGATTTGAAGTTTAGTTGTTACAAGTCTTTAAAGCGGCGGCAAACTCAGTGTTATTGTTCACCTCCATCTCTACACCTCCCTGGAAGGAGAGGTTTAAAGGATAATCGAAGCTTAAGACTTCGTTTGGATGATTATTCTGTAGAAATATATAAAGCTGTTTTTTATTAGCAGCGTTTACCGTACTGGTATTTTGCGTATTGAGATTGTATGCAAAAAGCTTCACCGGGAAATCCATTTCGACACAGGTAATTGGTAGGTTATTTGTAGCAATATCATTAAGACATGCTTGTTTTAATTCTGCCAACTCCTCCACACTCGAAACGCTTAAATTCTCATAGTTTGACCAGGTAAGAGTAAGGGGAAATCGAAATGAAAATTCCTGCATTCCAGCGTTGCTAATATTTTCAAGGATGAAATTGAGATCTGCTGCCGAAGCTATTCTCACATCTACTCCCTGCACGACTACCTGGTAAGGAAAACTAATAGAAAAACATGGGCTTTCATCAAGCTCATCATCCCATGAGCCATCATGCATGGATGCTCTTTCAACAAGGCTGTAAAATTCTGAACCTTCAGTAAAACTCTGCTGATCCTCTTCGGTCAGCACCTCGTGCTTTTCTGTTTGACAAGACAGCGTCAGCAGAATACAAACGAGAAGGAATTTTATGTACAGATTAATTTTCATTTGCTATAGTTGGTTTTTCCTATTTGCGTGTTCTATTAATAAGACAACATAAATTCAAGTTACCCCACCCCTCTTAGCAGAAAATTTGAAAAAAAATTTATATCACCTTTATTTTCCGCTGAATAGGAACAAAAAAAAGGCAGCAACTAAAAGTTACTGCCATTGAAAAAAGTAGGTTAAAATTGGATCTTACTCCAAAGAAATTGATCCCAGATCTTTTATAGCTCCCTTTTCGACTACTACATCTTCAACCGTCACAGGGGCAAATCCTGAAGTAGTGTCTGGGGTCACAGTCACCTGGTAGGTCCCGGCGGGAACTCCGTAAAGGAGGAAGGCACCGGTATTCTGAGTGGTATAGGCCGCGACTTCAACACTGTCCTTTTTTGCGGTGACAAGACTTTGAACTTCAGCCGGACTCACCACGCCGGAAATTGCACCACTTTGAGCTTCTAAAGCTGTCCTAATGACCGGCTTCAAGATCAAGCCTTCTCCATTTTCAGCTTCAACAATAGACCTATCTACATTAAAATCTAAAATAAAGCTGTAAAGAACGCCCGATTCAAGATCCTGGTGAACATTCAGCTTCAGGCCAGATTGCTGAGAACTTGGAGTCTTTAGTTGGATAATGTTATTTTCGGTCACTACTGAATTCTCCTCTCCTAGAATAAGTCTCATCTGACTCAACTTTCCCGCGGGAAGAACAGTTTCAACTAACATGGCACTCACACCGCCGGTAAGCTCTAAAAGATCATAAACCCCGGGCTGGGCAACAGGAAGTTCATGTGTTTCACCATCAAGGATCACTTCGATCGCCTGTACATCGACCAACACCTGTTCATAATCACCAGGCGCGTCTACAAGTTTAACACTAAATCCGGCTCCTTCTTTTGAGTCCTCTGTTGAACAACTGTTCATGGCAAGACCAAGCACTGCAAGGCAGGTAAAAAATTTGATTAAATCTTTCATAATAAGTAGTTTGGGTTTAAAAATTTACAAGATCTCTTTATTTAGAAATCCATTCTTATTATATAACAGTTAAAAGAACGTTAACCCTACCCTCCCCCCATAAAAATTAAATAGTTTTGACCCATTGAGAATTTAAGCCCCTATAGATGTCTCAAAATAATCTTTGTAACGACAAGATCTTCAATGATTTCTACGGGAAACACTCGCGAGACCTGTACAATTTCATGTATTATAAATCTGGCGACAGTGATCAGGCTATGGATCTTGTCCAGGAAGCTTTTGTGAAAGTCTTTCAAAACTGTGGAAAAATTCAGCTGGAGAAAGCTAAAAGTTACTTATTCACTACTGCGAACAATCTTTTCCTTAATGTGGTCAAACATCAAAAGGTGAAACTTTCTTACGCACAACAGCAGCCCGCCGAGGTGAGTACGGGGGAAGATCCGCAATTCGTACTTCGGGAAAAGGAATACATGGAAGAACTTGAAAATGCTATTGCCGGTCTAACAGAGGCTCAGCGGGAAGTGTTTCTGCTGAACCGTATTGACGGAAAGAAATACCGGGAAATTGCCGAAATGCTTAATATTTCTGAAAAAGCTGTGGAAAAAAGAATGATGGGGGCCCTGAAGAAATTACGGGCGCAACTGGATAATTTTTAAAAAAATGTCATCTTGCAGGTAGGGTAAACAACACCTGAGTTGTTTTATCTATAGAAAATGGAAAACAAGAA
>CAZVKA010000083.1:0-8609 GCA_964627595.1 uncultured Flavobacteriaceae bacterium
AAGGAAATTTTAACGTTAAAGTTTTGCTAAAAAAGATTTTTCCATTGTATGTTTGTCCCAGCTAAAGCCCAGATAATTAAACTGTTAAAAATGAAAAAAATTGCCCTGAACCTTTTTGCGCTTACTGTTGCCGCTACCCTTTCAATAGGATGTTCAACAGAAACCATCAACGAAGAATCATCCTCTCTCAATGCCACAGCAACCGTGTTTGAAGGACAGGATATCCAGCAGAACCAGCTTGTGGGGACCTGGAAGATCGTATCCATGACATCTGATGTTGCAGTAGATCTGAATGCCGACGAAAACCGCAACACTGATCTGCTTGCTGAAAGTATTTGTTTTGACAACATGTATTTTGCCTTTAATGCAGAGGGAACTATTATCACAGAGCAGTCCAGAATCAGTTTTACTGAAGAAGCTATGGAATGCGATGGTACAGGAGTTTACAGTGCAACCTATGAAGTGTCAGGAAATACCCTGAGTGTAACTGCCGATTATGACGGGCAGCCGGTTACTTTCACTAAAACAGTTGGTCTAAGCAGTGATTCTAATGGAGAATACCTGCATGTAGCCTTAGAAGACTACGAAGTTGATCAGGTTGTTTCAGACCCAGGAAACACTGTAGCTTCAGATATTGAACGAATCGAAATCGTTTATAAGAAACAATAACCCCCTTTTTTGCCCCCTTAATACTTGAAGAGCCTCCGGAATTTCCAGAGGCTTTTTTTTTGAAGAATTCTCAGTAAAAACAGCTCCAGGAAAATTTTTTTGAAGAAAATTGCGTTTTTCTGTCACAATTAGAATTCTAAGAAGTCTATTAAAGACAAACATTAGAAAACGAGCAATGAAATTATTAAGAAACACCACGGTTTTTCTACTATTTAATATTCTTTTCTTTCCGGCCTTTTCACAGGCCAGTGTTGAGCCAAAGTTAGATGTAAGTTTCACAAAAAGGTCATATACAACTGCCTCTATAGAGGGCAAGGAAGAAATTAAAATTGACGGACTCATAAACGATGCAGCATGGGATGAAGTTGAATGGACCACTAACTATGTGGAATTCGAGCCCGATAACGCCACTCCCCCAAGTCAGCAAACCAGGATGAAGATCGCTTATGATGACAAGAACCTGTATGTGGCTTTTCGCTGTTTTGAACCAAATCCGGAGAACATCGTACAACGAATGGGACGCAGGGATGATTTCCCCGGGGACTGGGTAGAATTGAATATCGACAGTTATAATGACGACCGTACGGCTTTCTCCTTTACCATTTCTGCCAGCGGGGTAAAGGGAGACGAGTTTGTTTCCAACAACGGAAATTTCGACCCCAGCTGGAATCCCATCTGGTACTTAAAAACCAATATAGATGCTGAAGGCTGGACCGCAGAGATGAGGATACCGCTTAGCCAGTTACGGTTCAGTAATGAAGAGGAGCAGGTGTGGGGTATCCAGTCAACCCGTCGATATTTCAACAAAGAAGAACGCTCAACCTGGCAGCCTGTTCCCGCTAACCCCGCGGGGTGGGTGAGTTCTTTTGGGGAATTGAAAGGATTGAAAGGACTTAAACCGCAAAAGCAATTTGAGATACAGCCATATACTGTTGGGCGATACAATTCATATGAAGAGGAGGCAGGTAATCCTTTCAGAACAGGTAGGGACGGGGAGCTTACTGCTGGCCTGGATGCCAAGATAGGAGTGACCAATGACCTTACCGTTGACCTAACCATAAATCCTGATTTTGGACAGGTAGATGCCGATCCCGGGGCGGTAGCCCTTGACGGGTTCGAGATCTTTTTTGAAGAGAGGAGACCATTTTTTGTGGAGAATAAAAGTGTATTTAATTACAGGTTTACTAATAGTCAGGACAATTTGTTCTTTTCAAGAAGAATTGGGCGTACTCCCCAGGGTAGTGCCTATGGGCCCAACACAGCTTATGTAGATCAACCCAATAACACGACCATACTTGGGGCTGCAAAATTTAGTGGTAAGACTCAGGACGGATGGACCGTTGGGATACTGGAATCGATTACCGGGAGGGAATATGCAGATGTTATTCATGAAGATGGTTCTGAATCTGAAAGACTGGTAGAACCCCTAACCAATTATGTAGTGGGTAGGGTGCAAAAGGATTTCAACGACAGGAACAGCTATGTGGGCGGAATTTTTACAGCAGTGAACCGAAATATGGAGGATGAGATTTCTTTTTTACACACCCGTGCTTTTTCTGGAGGTCTTGATTTTAGACATAGCTGGAAAGATCGAAAGTATTACCTGGAAGGAAGCGGAGTGCTGAGCAGGGTAGAAGGGAATGAGGAAGCTATTCTTAGTACGCAGAATTCAATTGTGCATCTCTTTCAAAGAGCAGATGCAGATCATGTGGAGGTTGACCCCAATAGAACAAGCCTCACCGGAACCGGAGGACAGTTGGAATTCGGAAAAGGCGGTGGCGGCAACTGGCAGTATAATGTGGGAGGAAGCTGGTTATCTCCCGAACTGGAAATAAATGACATTGGGTTCCTGCGGCAGGCAGATGACATTAGGCAATTTTCGAGAGTTAGAAGGTTGTTCAACAAACCAACTTCCTGGTTTAGAAAAGCCGTGGTTGGATTGAACCAGTCTACAGCTTTTGATTTTGAAGGAAATTATAATCGCATTCAGTATGAGGCCGTAGGATTCATTAATTATAAGAACAATTGGTGGTCTGAAGGTGGTGCCGCACACAAACCACGCATCTTCATCAATACCTTTTTAAGGGGAGGGCCGCGTTGGAGGTTCAATGAAGAGAATTATTTCTTTCTTTTCTCCGGAAGTGATCAGCGAAAAAAACTGGCTACCCGTTTTGGTTGGGTGCATTCCGAAGCTTCCCAGAACAATTTCAGCATGGACAGGTTTGAAGCAGGTTTGAAATACCAGCCGCTCAATTCGTTAAATATGTCGCTGGATCTGTCCTATTCGACCAATCCCAATAAAACCCAGTATGTTGCTGAACGCAGCTTCAACAACTCCGCACGGTATATTTTAGGGGCCATTGACCAGGAGACTTTGAGTGCTACCCTTAGGATAAATTACAACATCAATCCTAATTTGACAATCCAGTATTACGGGCAACCGTATATCTTTAAGGCTGATTATTCAGATCTCAACTACGTGGTTGATGCCACAGCCGAAGATCTGCATCAGCGGGTGCAATGGTATGATGACGGGCAAATCTCATTTGAGGATGGCAATTATCTAATAGACGAGAACCGGGATAACGTGACAGATTACACTGTATCAAATCCAGATTTTGCCTTTGTGCAGTACCGTTCAAATCTTGTGGCCCGGTGGGAATACATTCCCGGATCTGAGATCTACCTGGTGTGGTCGCAGGGGATCAACGGAATGGGAGATGTGAACAATAACTTCAGCGGAATTGTGGATAACCAACTGATAAAACAAAAACCGCAGAACACCTTTTTGATCAAAGCGACCTACCGCTTTCTTTTATAATTATTTAGCCAGTTAATGTATAAAGGCTCCTGCTAAATCAGCAGGAGCCTTTATTTTTTTGGAGTAGTTCTTCAATTAATGTGCCTCGAGCCAGTTTAAGCCGGTGCCCATGTCAACATCTAAAGGAACATCCATGACAAAGGCGTTTTCCATTTCAGAGCGTACCAGTTTTTTAACTTCCTCAAGTTCGGGTTTATAGACATCGAAGACCAGTTCATCGTGCACCTGCAGCAGCATCTTGGTTTTGAAGTTTTCTGCTTTGAGTCTTCGGTGAATATTGATCATGGCAAGTTTGATGATATCGGCTGCGCTTCCCTGGATTGGAGCATTAACGGCATTTCTTTCGGCGGCACCTCTTACCACCGCGTTCTGCGAATTGATATCTCTTAAATAACGACGTCTTCCAAGAATAGTCTGCACGTAACCGTGTTCCCTGGCGTAATCTATCTGTTCACTGATGTAATTCCGAAGTTTTGGATAGGTCTTATAATAGGTGTCGATCAATTCTTTTGATTCGCTCCTTGAAAGGTTGGTTTGGTTGCTCAATCCGAATGCTGAAACCCCGTAAACGATCCCGAAGTTGACCGTTTTGGCATTGCTTCGCTGTTCGCGGGTCACTTGATCCATGGGCACCCCAAAGACCTTCGCGGCTGTGGAGGTGTGAATATCCTGCCCGTCTTTAAAGGCCTGGATCATGTTGTCTTCCTTACTTAGGGAAGCGATGATCCTTAATTCTATCTGGGAGTAATCTGCTGCCAGCAGCACATGTTCCTCGTCTCGTGGCACGAACGCTTTTCTTACCTGTCTTCCCCTTTCGGTCCTGATGGGGATGTTTTGTAAATTCGGATTATTGGAAGACAACCTTCCGGTGGCGGCCACCGTTTGCATGTATTCTGTATGAACTCTGCCTGTACTTTCTTCCACCTGTAGGGGCAAAGCGTCAATGTAAGTATTCTTCAGTTTCACCAGTCCACGGTAATCCAGCACCTGTTGCACGATCTGATGTTCGGCAGCCAGCGCCGAGAGGATGTCCTCTCCCGTAGAATACTGCCCGGTTTTTGTCTTTTTTGGCTTATCGACGAGTTTCAGTTTTTCGAAAAGGATAACCCCGAGCTGTTTTGGAGATCCTATGTTGAACTCCTCACCGGCAGTTTCATAAATAGCTTTTTCGAGGTTCTTTATGTCGTTCTCAAGTTCTTCGGAAAGGCTGCTTAAAAATTCCTTATCCAGCCTGATGCCTTCGAGTTCCATATCGGCCAGTACTTTTACCAGCGGAATTTCGATCTCGTTGAACAATTTTTCAGTATTGGCCTCCTTGAGTTCGGGCGCGAATTTCTGTTTCAGTTGCAGGATAATATCGGCATCTTCTGCGCTGAATTCGGTTTGCTCCTCCAGCGGAATTTCCCGCATGGACTTTCGGTTCTTACCTTTGCCCAGCAGTTCTTCCACGAAAACGGGAGTGTAATTGAGGTAGGTTTCCGCGAGCACATCCAGCCCGTGGCGCATATCGGGGTTGATGAGGTAATGCGCCAGCATGGTGTCAAACAGCTGACCTTTGAATTCCACGCCGTATTTTGCCAGGACCTTAATGTCATTCTTCAGGTTTTGCCCTACTTTTTCAATGTTTTCAGATTCAAAGAATGCCTTTAGTTTGTCCATTAGCTGTTGGGCCTCTGTGCGGTCTTCGGGGAACGGCAGGTAAAAACCTTTCCCGGCATCCCATGAAAAGGCGATCCCTATCACTTCTGCAGTGATGGGATCTAGTTCTGTAGTGGTCACTTCAAGGCATACACAATTCTGCTTCATCAAATTTTGGAGGAGCAACTGCTGCGCCATTCCTGCTGTCACGCTTTGGTAGACATGAGCAACGTCTTTTATAGTTTTTCTGCCGGAAACCGATTCCAGGTTCTGACTTTCTTCCCCTCCAAAAAGAGAAAATTGTCCGGCTCCTGCCGTCTGCGCCTGGGCTTTCGCCGTAGGGGAATTGGTTACCTGCGTAGGAGTAGAGGTTTCCTCACCCGAAAATAACTTCAGGAACTGATCCTTTAGCCTTCTAAACTCCAGTTCTTCAAATATTTCCTGTACCTTTTCTGAATCGGGCATGGAAAGTTCGTAATCTTCGGCATGGAACTGTACATTACAGTCGGTCATGATGGCCGCCAGCTTTTTGGACATGATGCCTAATTCGGCGTTGGCTTCCACTTTTTCGCGCATCTTTCCTTTCAGTTGATGGGTGTTGGCCAAAAGTTCTTCCATACTTCCGAACTGCTTCAGGAATTTCTTGGCGGTTTTTTCACCCACTCCCGGTAATCCCGGGATATTGTCAACTGCATCTCCCATCATTCCGAGGAAATCGATCACCTGCTCCGGCCGCTCCACTTCAAACTTTTTCTGCACTTCGGGAATCCCCCATATCTCGATCCCGTTGCCCATGCGGGCGGGACGGTACATGAAAATATTTTCGGTTACCAGCTGTGCGAAATCTTTATCGGGAGTCACCATGAAAACTTTATAGCCTTCTTTTTCGGCCTGCTTAGCCAGGGTACCAATGATATCATCTGCTTCGCAACCGGGCAGTACAACCACCGGGATGTGCATGGCTTTTAGAATATTCTGAATGTAGGGAATGGCCTGTAAAATGGGTTCGGGAGTGGCATCGCGATGCGCTTTATAAGCCTCGAACATTTCGGTACGGGCTTCACTTCCTTCCTTGTCAAAACATACGGCCAGGTGATCTGGTTTCTCCCGGCGAATCACATCAAAGAGGGAATTGGTGAACCCCATGATGGCAGAGGTGTCCAATCCTTTTGAGTTGATACGGGGGTTTTTGATGAAGGCGTAATATCCACGGAAGATCAGGGCGTATGCATCGAGGAGAAAAAGTCGTTTTTGTTCGGCCATTTTGGTGTTTTTGATAATTCCCAAAACTACAAAGTTATTGCCAAAAAACAGGGGTTGGCTTCGGGAAACTCATCGGCTAAAAATAGTAAGCGCTTTTGAAATTTTCATTTTTGCCGTCCCGGTATTTCATATAGCTGAAGCCTTTTTGTACGCAGTAGGAGCCTATCTCGCCCTTCTTGTTGAGAGCGATGAAAGCAGCCTGAAAATCTTTATAATTTGGGTTCTTTTTGATGATCCTCATGATGGCTTCTTCACAGGCTTCCTGTGGAGTTCTTCCCTGCCGCATGAGTTCGACGATGAGAAAACTGCCCACACTTTTCAAGATGGCCTCGCCCATGCCGGTCGCTACCGCGCCGCCAACCTCGTTGTCCAGGAATAAGCCCGATCCAATAATAGGCGAATCCCCCACACGGCCATTCATCTTGTAGGACAGGCCAGAGCTGGTGCAGGCCCCTGCGATATCCCCTTTTTGATCTATGCACAACATCCCGATGGTGTCGTGGTTTTCAATGTTGATGATGGGTTTGTACTCCTTTTTCTTAAGCCATTCCTGATAAGCTTTTTCTGAAGCTTCTGTTAGGAGCTCCTCTTTTTCAAAACCCTGTGATCGGGCAAACTGATCGGCACCTTCCCCGGCCAGAATGACGTGCGGGGTTTCTTCCATCACCTTTCTGGCCACCGAAACTGCATGGGTGTTGTTCTTGAGATATACCACTGCCCCGGCATCTCCTTTTGGATCCATAATGCAGGCGTCCAGGGTGACATTTCCTTCCCTGTCTGGCGCCCCGCCTTTTCCCACCGTGGTATTCCTGATGTCTGCTTCTTCCACCATTACTCCCTGCTCTACCGCATCAAGTGCAGTGGCGCCCGCAGCGAGCATTTCTCCGGCTTTTTTGCTGGCGTTGGGAAAATTCCAGGTGGCAATGGTAACAGGATTAAAACTCATGACAGAAGGGTTTAATGGATTGGATAAAAGGCTTAGAGGGGAGAAGGCACTAAGCCCTATACTTCCCAAAGTAGTATTTCTAATGAATTTTCTTCTTTTCATGCCCTAAAATAAGAATTCTTCTGAAGCTGCCATCACAGGTTTTGGCGTTATTCTTGATCAATGGATTCAGCCGAAATAAAGGGAGGTTATACAGCCATTGGTTTAAACCACCAAAAGAGAAATTGAATAATCCTTCTTCCGAAGTATCTTCGCCAAAAAAATTGCCCATGCGCTGGATCATTTTTGTAGTAATCTATGTAATACTTGATATTTACTCCTACCAGGCCTTTAAGACCATTACCCGGCATTCCTGGATCTACTACGTGTACCTGTTCTTTTCTCTACTGGCATTGGGCAACCTGCTCTACCAGTTCACCGGTCCCGGCAATGAAGGCTGGTCTGGTGCGAGAAGTTATTCAGTAGGTTTCTTTTTAGCATTCTTCATTCCTAAGCTGCTCATGTTCTTCCTGCTTTTTGGGGAGGATATCGTAAGGGTGCTGGTGGGGATAGGCAAGAAGCTGGCGCAGTCAAACCGGGACTTTTCTATTCCCGGCAGGCGAAGGTTCGTCAGTCAAATCGCGCTGGGGCTGGCGGCAATTCCTTTTGCTTCTTTGCTCTACGGAATGTACCACGGACGTTATAATTATAAGGTGCTCAAGTATGTGCTTTATTTCGATGACCTGCCCAATGCTTTTGATAAATATCGTATCACCCAAATTAGTGATGTGCATAGCGGTAGTTTTGACAATCCCGAAAAGATCAAGTATGGGATAGATCTCATCAACGAACAGGAAAGTGATGTGATCACCTTTACAGGAGACCTGGTGAATAACAAGGCTTCAGAAATGGATAACTGGAAGGAAATTTTTGGCAGCCTTAAAGCTAAAGACGGAGTTTACTCGGTGCTGGGAAATCACGATTATGGAGATTATGTGAACTGGCGATCTACACAGGCAAAAAAGGAAAACCTGGAGGCTCTTAAAAAAGTACATGCCGATATGGGCTGGAATCTGCTGCTAAATGAGCACAAGTACCTCGAAAAAGAAGGGCAGCGAATCGCGATGGTAGGTGTAGAAAACTGGGGAATAGGTGGCTTTAAGCAGGCAGGTGACGCAGACAAGGCTACCGCCGGACTGAAGCCTGGTGATTTCAAGGTATTGCTTTCCCATGATCCTTCTTACTGGCAGGAGAAGATCAAAAATGATCCAAAAAATTACCATCTCACCCTGA
>CAZVKA010000084.1:0-8605 GCA_964627595.1 uncultured Flavobacteriaceae bacterium
CCATTCGTAATACTATCTTTGCAGCTGGAAAAATTTAATCAATGAAAGTTTCATATAACTGGCTAAAACAATTCATTAAGATCTCAAAATCTCCAGAGGAAACAGGAGAATTACTCACAGACCTGGGACTGGAAGTGGAAGGAATACAATCTTTTCAAAGCGTAAAAGGTGGTTTAAAAGGAATTGTAATAGGAGAAGTGATAAGCTGCGAACAGCATTCGAACGCAGACAGATTAAAGGTGACCCGTGTTGACATTGGCAATGGAGAGCCTGTTCAAATCGTCTGCGGAGCACCCAACGTTGCAGCCGGGCAAAAGGTTCCTGTAGCTACTGTAGGTACTACCCTGTATGATGAAAAAGGAAGTCCCTGGGAAATTAAAAAGAGTAAGATACGAGGGGAGAGCAGCCACGGAATGATCTGTGCCGAAGACGAACTTGGGCTGGGAACCAGCCATGAAGGCATAATGGTTTTGGACAATGATCTTACTCCGGGAACACCTGCAGCCCAATTGTTTGAAATTGAAGATGACCACGTTTTTGAAATTGGACTCACCCCAAACCGGGCAGACGCCATGAGTCATTGGGGAGTGGCGCGTGACCTAAAAGCCGGCCTACAGCAGCAGGGCGATGTGCAGGAATTGATCACGCCTTCTGTGAGCAGTTTCCACGTGGACAGCCGAAACCTTCGAATTCCGGTAAAGATCGAAAATTACAACCTTGTACCAAGGTATTGCGGAATTACAGTTTCTGATATCAAGATCTCCGAATCACCGGCCTGGTTGCAGAACAGATTAAGAGCTATAGGAATCACGCCCAAAAATAATGTGGTAGACATTACCAACTATGTAATGCACGAGTTAGGGCAGCCCCTTCATGCTTTTGATGCCGCAAAAATAACAGGGAATGAAATTCACGTAAAGACACTCCCAGCGGGTACTAAATTCATCACGCTTGATGAAGTGGAACGCGAACTGCATGAGGAAGACCTCATGATCTGTGACACAGAAAAACCTTTGGCCCTTGCAGGAGTTTTTGGAGGTCTTGGAAGCGGAGTCACTGAAAACACCACCTCAGTTTTTATTGAAAGCGCATACTTTAATCCGGTCTCGATAAGAAAAAGCGCGAAACGCCACGGTCTTAATACCGATGCTTCGTTTAGATATGAGAGAGGAATTGATCCCAACATTGCCGACTATGCTCTTAAACGAGCTGTTCTCCTGATCCAGGAACTGGCAGGAGGAAGTGTTACCAGTGACATCGATGACCATTACCCAAATAAGATTGAAGATTTCCCGGTTTTCCTGACCTATGATAAAATCAACACTCTTATTGGGCAAAACCTGGAAAAGGAAACCATAAAATCCATCCTTACTTCTCTTGAAATACGCGTAAACAATGTGACCGAAACAGGAATGGGAATGACCATTCCTGCATACCGTGTAGATGTTAAGCGGGAAGCAGATGTGATCGAGGAGATCTTGCGAGTATATGGGTACAACAATATTAAATTTGGGGAAAAGATCAATGCCTCTGTTGCTAATTCCAGCCGATTGGAGGATTACAGGCTTCAAAACCTGATCGCAACCCAACTTACAGGCCAGGGCTTCTATGAAAGTATGGCCAATTCCCTTACTACCCCGGCCTATGAAAAATTTAGCGAGCAGTTAAAGGAGGAACATGGCGTGAAAATGCTCAATCCTCTGAGCCAGGATCTGTCGGTTTTACGTCAATCCCTGCTGTTCTCAGGACTGGAAGCAGTGAGTTATAACCTGAACAGAAAGCGCAGTGATCTTAAGTTCTTTGAATTCGGAAAAACTTATCATCAGTTTCCATCAGGGAAAGAAGAACACAAACACCTTTCTGTTTTTGTTTCAGGAAACCGCGCTGCCGAGAATTGGAACAATCCCATGAGGAAAAGCGATTTCTTCTACCTTAAAGGAGTAGTAACAGCTGTACTCGAGCGTTTGGGAATAGCAGACCTCAAAACATCACCTGTTAAGAACGATGTCTTTTCTGAAGGAATGACCCTTAGTTTTAAGAAAATCCGCCTGGTGGAATTTGGCGTAATTAAAAAGAAAGTCTTAAAGCATTTTGACATTGAGCAGGAGGTTCTTTTCGCAGATTTCAAATGGGACGATGTGATAGAGTTAACCAGAACCAGACAGAACAAATTCAAGGATATCGCTAAATTTCAAACGGTACGTAGAGATTTTGCTCTGCTCCTGGATAATGCGATTCGCTTTGAGGATATATATGAACTGGCTTACAGAACAGAAAGTAAGCTTCTAAAGAATGTTAATCTTTTTGATGTTTACCAGGGTAAGAACCTTCCGGAAGGAAAGAAGAGTTACGCGGTGAGTTTTATTCTTCAGGATGAACAAAAAACCCTTACTGATAAGCAGATCGATAAGATCATGAACAAACTGCAGCAAAGTTTCGAAAAACAGCTGGGAGCCGAGCTTCGTTAAGTTGTAATTTCATAAAAATGGAAAAAGCCATCTGGGAAAATTTTCAGATGGCTTTTTCATTATTCCTTACTCGACATCCTTTTATTGAGGATACTCCTCAAAAATGGCATTTACATAGGTCCTTAATTTTTCCTCCAGATTATTAGGTGTGATAACATCATTGGCCCTTCCCCGCCAAAGGATCTCATTGGTACGACGGTCTATTATGTCTATCACTATAGTCCCCTCCTTATAAGGGATCTGCTCAATTCCACTTCCTGCTAAACGAGGCACGGTAAAGTAGTTATTGTAAGCGTAATTGCGATAATAGGGTCCTACGTAATAGCCGGGACGGTAGTAACTGTAATTAGTATATACCGGATTGGCATTTACAGCGACATCTTCATCCATCATGAGGTGATAGTACACCAGGAGATCAGGTTGATTCCTGTCAAGACGGTAATTTTGTTCCTGCATATTGACATTGATCTGGTCGATCACCACCTCGTTTACAAAAGCATTGTCATAATTAGAAGTCCTGATGGTATCCTGATTGGGCAAAAAAGCATAAGTGGTAAACGAATTTAAGTTTTTTGCTGTTCTTTTGCTCGTATCGACTTTTGGTCCGCAGCTAATAATTAAAAAACCAAGCAATAAGAATAAGCCCGTAAAACGGAAATGTCTTGTCAAAAATTTCATTTTCATATATTTTGTTTAGTTATTTCTCAAGATAAGCATTAAGAAGCGGGCTTACTTTGTTGATTTGACAGTTTAAAAATTATTTAACTGAAGCATTAAAAGAATTAACATTCCCATATCCTTCTAATTGACACAAAATCACCTTTTTGCATCTTGACAGGTAATTACCTAATTTAGAAGATCCAAAGAAAGAGAGTATGCTGATAGAGAGAGTTAATCTTCAAAATAAGCTTGAGAAGCTTCGCAAAGAAGAAACTTCAGAAGAAAGAGTTCTGGAAGAAGTTCAAAGGATCCTGCAGGAAGAAAAACTTCACGAGCAGGAGATCCTGGATCGCGTCATCAACGAAACTCCGGAAGGTGATGATGGGAATGACCTGCAATTTGACCTCCTGGAAAGCGGAAAAATTTTTCACCTTTCCCAGATCAAAAATATCTGCATTACCTATAGACTTCGGTTTTTAAGCACCCGGTATTTCAAGGAAGACCTTCCCGCAGAGGCTGTTTTTGCCGTTAAGGAACTGGAAAGAAAGCACAACACCATCCTCAAAGGTTTTAAAATGATGGCTCCTGCCCAATATTTCAGGTTGGAAAATGCCGATGACCCTATGCTTTTTGTTCCCATAGGAAACAATTACTTCTATTTGGTGCACAAATGGGGCAGGGATATTCACCCGCTTCGAAAGCTGCTTATGTGGCCTTTAAAAAACCTCGAAACCTTAATGATTTTCAGCTTCTTCAGCAGCTTCCTGCTCACCTTTGGAATAAGAGAAATTTTCTTTTCCAGGTTCCAGGAAACTTCAGAATTTCTCATCCTTTTCCTCTATACCTTCAAATCTCTTATCGCCCTGATCTTTTTCTACGGAATTAGCCTGGGAAAAAATTTTAGCTCCGGTAACTGGGACAGTAAGTTCTTTAACTAATGTTAAACTCTGACTAAATGAACCTGAATGTTTTTTTTCATTTATTAAATTTAGGATCAAAACCATTGGATTATGAGTTCAGAAGAAGATTATAAACGTGTCTATACAGGATCTGAAGTGAATGTGCAATATCTGCAGGAATTAATGGAAAAGGCAGGGATCCATACCCGCGTAAGAAATGATTTTGACTCGGGTCTAAGAGCCGGTTTTGGCGGGGGGTTACCCGGGCAGGTTCAGCTGTTTGCCATTTCATCTCATTATGATGAAGCCCTTAAAATTGCTGAGGCCACTTTTCCAGGAAACCAGTGAATACAATGGAGGAACGAACCCGTTCAAGAAGTTATTTAAGCCTTATTATAGGAATTGCTTTTGTAGGATATGGAGGGTACAGGCTCATTAGCTTTTACCTGGGAGCTCCCTACAATACCTTTAGAGTGATCGTGGATATCGCGCTTGTTCTTTTTGGTGCCTGGGATATCTACCGATTTTTCAAAGCACCTCCCCAAAAATAAAGGCCTTTGTCCCTGTAGGATCCAAAGGCCTCTAATGAATGGTTTATTTCAGCAAAAAAAGTGTAGCGCTAGCGCTTAAGAATACATCTTCTCCCTCTGCTCTTTGATCTTCTTATCGCCCATATATTCATCGAAACTCAGGTAGCGGTCAATAGCACCATTTGGGGTGAGCTCGATCACCCGATTGGCCACCGTTTGCGCAAATTCGTGGTCATGGGTGGTGAACAATACGGTTCCTTTAAAGTTCTTCAGCGAATTGTTGAAGGCTGTGATAGATTCCAGATCAAGGTGGTTGGTTGGCTCATCAAGCATAAGCACATTCGCCCTCATCATCATCATACGACTCAGCATACAACGTACCTTTTCACCTCCAGAAAGAACCCTGGCCGTCTTAAGAGCTTCTTCCCCGCTAAAGATCATTTTCCCAAGGAATCCGCGAATGTAAACTTCCTCCCGCTCCTCTTCTGTCTTGGCCCATTGTCTTAGCCAGTCCACCAGCGTCAGGTCATTGTCAAAATACTCAGAGTTATCAAGAGGAAGATAGGACTGGTTGGTAGTTACTCCCCAGTTGTATTTTCCGCTCAAGGGTTCCTCTTTCCCGTTGATGATTTGGTAAAATGCGGTTGTGGCACGTGAATCCTTTGAATAGACTACCACCTTATCTCCCTTTGCAAGGTTAATATTCACATTTTTAAATAACGTTTCACCTTCTATTGATGCTGAAAGATTTTCAATGTTCAGGATCTGGTCTCCTGCCTCCCGTTCACGTTCAAAAATTATTGCAGGATATCTTCTGCTGGAAGGTTTAATATCTTCAATATTCAGCTTCTCGATCATTTTTTTACGGGAGGTAGCCTGCTTAGATTTAGCCACGTTGGCGCTAAACCTTTGAATAAATTCCTGCAATTCCTTCTTTTTCTCCTCTGCCTTCTTGTTCTGCTGCGCTCGTTGACGGGCTGCAAGTTGCGAAGATTCATACCAGAAGGTATAGTTCCCGCTGTAATGATTGATCTTTCCAAAGTCAATATCCGAAATGTGGGTACACACCGCATCCAAGAAATGACGGTCGTGTGACACCACGATCACGGTATTATCATAATTCGCAAGAAAATTCTCTAACCAGCTAATAGTTTCATAATCCAGATCATTGGTAGGCTCATCCATAATAAGGACATCGGGGTTTCCAAATAAAGCCTGCGCCAAAAGTACCCTAACCTTTAATTTATTGTCCAGGTCTCCCATTAACGTATAATGGTTGTCTTCCTTAATACCCAGATTTGATAATAATGCCGCAGCTTCACTATCTGCATTCCAGCCGTTCATCTCCTCAAATTCTACCTGCAGGACTCCAACCCGTTCCCCATCAGCATCGCTGAAATCTTCTTTGGCGTAAATGGCATCCATTTCCTTTTTGATTTCATACAGGGGTTTATTCCCCATGATCACCGTTTCCAGTACCGGGTATTCATCATACAGGTTGTGGTTTTGCTCCAGGACAGACATCCTTTTTCCAGGTTCCAGGTGCACATGACCCGAAGTAGGTTCAGATTTACCACTCAGGATCTTTAAAAAAGTAGATTTTCCGGCACCATTGGCACCTATAACTCCATAACAATTCCCCTGGGTGAATGTGGTGTTCACCTCATCAAACAACACTCTCTTGCCGAATTGTACAGATAAATTTGAAACTGATAACATAGACTATTTTCTGAAATTTTGGCAAAAGTAGCCATTTAACCTCATTCCATAAAAGATTAACTTTTTTAATTCCCTATTTAACTTTCACTTAACACCTTCCTCCACTCTTCGAACCTACTTTTGCTTTCCCGTAATTTTTTGCCCTCCAGTCTCTTGAATATTGTGAATTTAAATAGAACAACCTCTACCCTTTTAATAGGTGCATTATCAATACTTATACTGGTTTTTTCTGGTTGTAATAATTCATCGACTGAAAATCCACATGCCTATATTGCAGGCGAGATCATTAATCCTACCTCCCGCTTCATAGTTCTCAAAAATGAAGGACGAATAGTTGACAGTATTCCTCTTGATCAACGCAACAGGTTTCACTACCGGATAGACGAAGTTAATCCCGGCCTTTTTATTATTCAACACCGCCCCGAAACACAGAACATTTATCTGGAACCAGGTGATAGTTTATTGTTAAGAGCGAACACAATGGCTTTTGATGAATCTCTCCATTTTAGCGGTAAGGGAGCGGCCAGGAATAATTTTATGGCAGAGATGTACCTGCTTGATGAAAACAATGCAGAAATCCTGCTACAATATTACAAATCCAACCCGGCAATTTTTCAAAAAAAGACTGACTCCATTAGCAAAGAAAGGGTAAGTTCCCTGGAGAAAATGTCTGTAAAACATAAGTTTTCCAAAGAATTTATAGAGCTGGCCAAAAATATAATAGATTACGAGAGGTATGACCTTTTGGAACGGTATACGTACCTCATCAACAGGTATTTTAAAGAATATTCTAAAAGTTTCCCCAAGGGCTTCCATAATTATCGCAAAGAGGTAAAGTTCAACGAAGCCTCCTTACAATGTAGCCCGTCATACAGGAGGTTCATTGACAATTATCTTATTAACAGGTCTTTTAAATGGTGTGCAAAACAGTCATTCGATGAGAATGATTGCTATAGTCTTACAGACCATGAAAACATTAAAAGCAGGATAAGCATGGCAGGCGATTTGATACAGTTGCCGGGATTAAGACGGCATTTCCTGTCAAAACTGGGATCTCTGGGAATTATCATGGCAAAGAACCGGGATGAGATCCTGGAGATCATATCTCTACTGGAAGAAAATGGCTATCCTGAAGAGGGGATTAATGATATGAAGCAACTGGGAACGATCCAATCGGCTTATCTCCCGGGAACGACGATACAGAATGTACAGCTTATAAACAATGAGGGAAACAGCATTCCATTCAAAAATATTATTGATAAACCAACTATAGTTTTCCTTTGGTCAATCTATAATGATAGACACATCTCAGATCATGAACTTATAAGAGAATACCGCAAAAAATATCCTGAGATCAATTTTATCGGGATCAATTTGGACGTTGGCGAGGTATCATCATGGAGAATGGCTGTGCAGAAATATGGCTATAAGAAAGAGAACGAATTCCAGTTGGGGCCAACGGGTATTGATCGTAAGTTCTTCGAATATTACCTCAAAAAGCTTCTTTTCCTGGATTCTTCCGGGAAGGTAATTATAGGCGATGCTTTTATTAATTCACCTGAATTCGAAAGTCGCATCCTGGAATTTTTAAACCCATAAAAAAGCCTCTGCTCCAAAGGAGCAAAGGCTTTAATCCTTTCATTTTTAAAACTACAGTTGTTCTAGTTTCCTTTCTTGTGATCTGCCAGGAATTTTTCCAGCCCAATATCGGTCAAAGGGTGGTTTAACAAGCCGGTGATCGAAGAAAGTGGTCCGGTCATTACATCGGCACCAATTTTTGCACAGTCTATCACGTGCATAGTGTGACGAACAGAAGCTGCCAGGATTTCTGTTTCAAAGCCGTAGTTATCATAGATCATCCTGATCTCGGCAATAAGATTCAGTCCGTCAGTTGAAATATCATCCAGTCTTCCAATGAACGGAGACACATAAGTAGCTCCGGCTTTAGCAGCCAAAAGTGCCTGCCCCGGTGAAAAGATCAACGTACAGTTCGTTTTGATCCCCTTATCGCTAAAATATTTAATAGCTTTTATACCTTCCTTGATCATAGGTACCTTCACAATGATCTGCTCGTGAAGCTCGGCCAATTCTTCTCCTTCCCGTACGATCCCGTCAAAATCGGTAGCAATAACTTCCGCGCTCACATCACCATCCACGATCTCACAGATCTTCTTGTAATGTTTGAAGATGTTGTCTTTTCCGGTAATTCCTTCCTTGGCCATTAGCGAAGGGTTGGTGGTTACCCCGTCAAGAACCCCAAGTTCCTGGGCCTCTCTTATCTGATCCAGATTGGCGGTATCGATAAAAAATTTCATAGTGTGTTGTGTAT
>CAZVKA010000085.1:0-8582 GCA_964627595.1 uncultured Flavobacteriaceae bacterium
CCATTACTCAAATACCTGCACCGTCAGATAAATTAAAAGGCAAGATTGTTGACGTGGTAGAGAAAGGTTATAAACTTGGTGACAGGATCATACGATATCCAAAAGTGGTCACAGGAAAGTAGTTTATAGCATTTTAATCAAGAACAGGAGTTATAATGAAACAGGATTATTACGAAATATTAGGAATTAGTAAGAACGCGACAACAGCCGAGATTAAAAAGGCTTATCGTAAAAAAGCTATAGAATTTCACCCAGACAAGAATCCGGGTGACACCAAGGCAGAGGAAATGTTCAAAAAAGCTGCCGAGGCATACGAAGTTCTAAGTAATGAAGATAAGCGTGCGAGGTATGACCGTTTTGGTCACCAGGCTTTTGAAGGCGGCGGCTTTGGCGGCGGTGGCGGAATGAATATGGATGATATCTTCAGCCAGTTTGGCGATATCTTTGGAGGTGCCTTTGGCGGCGGCGGAGGTTTCAGCGGTTTTGGTGGCTTTGGCGGTGGAGGACAGCGACGGGTAAAAGGTAGTAACCTGAGAATTCGCGTTTCCCTTACCCTGGAAGAGATTGCCAATGGTGTGGAGAAGAAGATCAAAGTAAAACGTAAGATCCAGGCAAAAGATACCACTTATAAAACCTGTCCTACCTGTCATGGTAGTGGACAAGTTACCCGGGTGACCAATACCATCCTGGGAAGAATGCAAACTGCTTCCCCGTGTACTTCTTGTGGAGGTAGCGGGCAGGTAATTGAACACAAACCGGCCGATGCAGATGCACATGGACTGGTGATGAAAGAAGAAACTGTTTCCATAAAGATCCCTGCCGGGGTAGTGGAAGGAATGCAACTAAAGGTTTCTGGGAAAGGTAATGACGCTCCGGGTAATGGGGTGCCGGGAGACCTTTTAGTGGCAATTGAAGAAAAAGAACATCCTGCCTTGCAACGTGAAGGCGATAACCTCCACTACGATCTGTATATTAGTTTTTCTGAAGCTACCCTGGGAACCTCCAGGGAGATCGATACCGTTTCTGGGAAAGTGAGGATCAAGATCGATGAGGGAGTACAATCAGGAAAGATCCTGCGGCTTCGTGGAAAAGGTATTCCGAATATAAATGGCTACGGAAAAGGAGACCTGTTGGTGCATGTAAATGTCTGGACCCCAAAATCCCTGAGCAGGGAACAACGGGAATTCTTTGAGAGAATGGCGACAGATGAGCATTTCCAGCCGAAACCGGAAAAAAACGACAAATCATTTTTTGAAAAAGTTAAAGATATGTTTACATAATGTAAGAATGTTAAAAAATTTTTACATATATTTGAGCATCACTAATCTCAATTAGTGATAATTTTTCTTTTTCATAGCAATTTTTTTCCCATCCTTAAGCAATTAAGGATGGGTTTTGTTTTTCTGAGGGTTTAAGAATGAGATTGATTTTAGGTGGTATCGAATATTAAAATCTTCCCAATTTTAAAATCCTGTTTTAAGCATTTCAATATATTTACGCCAAACCATGTTTTATGGATAATCTTCTGGTTGCAGAGAATATTTCAAAGAGTTTTGGAAAATTTACTGCACTCAACCACATTTCCCTGGAAATCCCCCGTGGTAGCATCTTTGGACTTTTAGGTCCCAATGGTGCGGGGAAAACTACCTTTATTAGGATCATCAACCAGATCATACTTCCCAGCGAGGGAAAAATCCTGCTGGATGGCCATCCCTTACAGCCCTCAGATATTCAAAATATCGGGTACCTGCCAGAGGAGAGAGGCCTGTATAAATCCATGAAAGTAGGGGAGCAGGCACTTTACCTGGCCCAACTTAAAGGACTTTCCAAAGGTGAGGCAAGAAAAAGGCTTAGATACTGGTTTGAGCGGCTAAGGATCGAGGACTGGTGGGACAAGAAGATCCAGGAGCTTTCCAAGGGGATGGCCCAAAAAGTGCAGTTTGTGGTAACCGTACTGCACCGTCCAAAACTGCTCATTTTTGATGAACCTTTCAGCGGATTTGATCCCGTAAATGCAAATCTTATAAAGGATGAGATCCTTCAGTTAAAAGAAGAAGGGGCTACAATTCTTTTTTCAACCCACAGGATGGAAAGTGTGGAGGAATTGTGTGAGTATATGGCATTGATCCACAGGGGAAACAAGCTTTTGGATGGCAGGGTCTCCGATATTAAAACGGAGTATAAATCAAATACTTTTGAAGTGGGACTGGAGACGCCCAATCCTGAATTGCTTCGTAAGGAATTAAGTGAGAGATTTACTATTAATGACACTCGTTTTAAAAGTATATATCACGATTTGAAATTGCAGATCCAAATCCCGGAAAATGCCTCTCCAAATGATCTTTTGATCTACCTCACCTCGAAGGCAAGGGTTAATCATTTTGTTGAAGTGATCCCTTCTGTAAATGACATTTTTATTAAAACTGTTACCAACCATGCGTAATTTAAAATTGATCATTAAACGGGAATATCTGGCCAGAGTGAGGAACAAGACCTTCGTAATAATGACCTTTTTAAGTCCCCTTATCCTTGTTGCCATGATCATGCTCATCGTATACCTGGCTGGGCTGAACAAGGAGGAGCAGAGGATTGTGGGAGTAAATGATGAGAGTGGTCTTTTCATAACAGAGCTCAGAGATTCTGAAGAGATCGACTATATCGATCTTTCTGATATACTCCTTGAGGATGCCAAAACTATTGTGCGTGAAAAGGAGTATTACGGGCTGCTGCATGTTCCGGAGTTAAGGGAGAATGTTTCTCCTTCCATACAATTTTATGCTAAGGAAGCGCCTGCTTTTGGGTTTTTGACCCAAATGGAAAAGATAATTTCAGATAAGCTTACCAACAGGCAGCTGCAGGCACGTGGTATTGATGTAAGCCTAATAGAAGAATCAAAGGCCAGGGTAAGTATTCAGATCCAGGATTTTTCGGGAGAACGTACCTCAAAGATGTCAAATTATGTGAAAATGTTCTTTGGAGGAGCTGCTGGTTACCTTTTAATGATGTTTATAATCATCTATGGGAATATGGTGATGCGCAGTGTAATAGAAGAAAAAACTAACAGAATAATCGAGATCATCATTTCCTCGGTCAAACCTATTCACCTTATGCTGGGAAAGATACTGGGTACTAGTTTCGCTGGAATCACGCAATTTTTGATCTGGGTAATACTCGGTGGGGTGATGTTAACGGTCATTTCTTCCATAGCTGGAGTAGATGTGGCGCAGATTCACAGTCCGCAGCAACAAGCTATGGAACAACTTTCAGAAAATGACCTGCAACAGCTGTTGATAGACATAGCTAAATTACCAATGTTAACCCTGTTAATCAGTTTTCTCATTTATTTTATTGGAGGTTACTTTTTGTATAGCGCCATTTATGCCGCTATAGGTGCAGCAGTTGATAACGAAACAGATACACAACAGTTCATGTTTCCTTTAATCCTGCCTTTAATGCTTGGGATCTATGTAGGTTTCTTTTCGGTGATCGAAAATCCTCACGGGGTGGTTTCCACCGTTTTTTCAATGGTACCGTTGACCTCGCCCATTGTAATGCTAATGAGGATCCCCTTTGGAGTGCCGTGGTGGGAACTGGCAATCTCTATAGGATTGCTGGTGTTGAGTATTGCGGGAACGGTATGGGTGGCAGCGAAGATCTACCGGGTAGGAATTTTGATGTACGGCAAAAAACCCGGATACAAAGAACTCTATAAATGGCTTAAATATTAAGGATGCAACAAGAAGAAGTAGATCAGGTAAGGGAAGTGCTAAAAGAAGATGTTTGGGGAACCATCCAGGATTTTCTTAATTATTCACTGATCAACTTTGGTAGCGAAGAAAACCCTATTAGAATTACCGTTTGGGTAATCCTTTTGGTAATTGTGACTTTCCTTCTCACTAATATAGTCATGCGCTGGATAAGGCTTTTCTTTACCCGCAAGATGGAAGAGCCCGATAAACTAAAGTTTATTAGTGTCTTTAAATTTATCAGGTACTTGGTCTATGTTGTAGTAGTAATCGTGACCCTCAGCTCTGCGGGGATTGATATCACCATCCTGCTTACAGCTTCTGCCGCACTTTTCGTGGGACTTGGATTAGCCTTACAGGAGCTTTTCCAGGATATTATTGGCGGGTTGTTCATTATTATCGATAAATCTCTTCTTGTAGGTGATGTGGTAGAGATGGAAGGAAGAGTGGGCCGTGTGATTGATATTAAACTTAGAACTACCAGGTTGCTTACCCGGGATGATAAGATAATGATTATCCCCAACCACAAATTTACCAGTGAGATCATATTAAATTTTACTCAAAACCACCGTACCACTCGGGAACTTGTGAGAGTGGGGGTGGCTTATGGGAGTGATACAGCTTTGGTCAAGGAGCTGCTCCTGGAATGTGTCAATGAACAGGCAGGTATTACCAAGAAACCAAGACCTTTTGTGCTCTTTGAAGATTTTGGAGATTCTGCACTCATTTTTTCGGTCAATTTCTTTGTCACTGACAGTTTTGTGGACCCAAAGATCAAAAGTCAGGTGAGGTACAAGATTGATCAAAGATTCAGGGAAAGTGGTGTTACTATTCCGTTTCCGCAAAGAGATGTTCATTTTTTCAACCGAAGTAAAGGGGATGAAAAAACGGAATAGACGAAAAGCAGTACAAGCTATTACAACCTGATAATTTCACAAAACATTTAGTATATTACCTAAAACCGGTTTGTACCTTTATGTGCGAAAATCAGTTGACCAATAAATATTATTAAAAACCTTGATAACAGGGATAGATAACACCTAAAGAACGAACATGCCAAAAATACTTTTAATTGAAGACGAAGCAGCGATTAGAAGGGTTTTAATAAAGATCCTTACCGAAGAGAATAATACATATGAAGTAGATGAGGCTACAGATGGGCTGGACGGTATAGAAAAAATAAAGGATGCGGAGTATGATCTGGTATTATGCGATATTAAAATGCCAAAGATGGATGGAGTTGAGGTGCTGGAAGCCGTAAAAAAGCTAAAGCCCGAAGTACCCATTGTGATGATCTCAGGCCACGGCGATCTGGATACGGCCGTTAATACAATGAGATTGGGGGCTTTTGATTATATCTCCAAGCCACCCGATCTAAACCGGCTGCTGAACACTGTGAGAAATGCTCTCGACAGAAAAGAATTGGTAGTTGAAAATACCCGGCTAAAAAAGAAGGTGGGCAAGAACTTTGAAATGATTGGGGAATCTGAACCCATTCAAAGGATCAAAGCGATCATTGAGAAGGTAGCCCCTACAGATGCGCGCGTATTGATCACTGGGCCCAACGGTACCGGAAAAGAGCTTGTGGCTCACTGGCTTCACCAAAAGAGTGACCGCTCTGGAGGACCTATGATAGAAGTGAACTGTGCAGCCATCCCTTCAGAATTGATCGAAAGTGAACTTTTTGGACATGTTAAAGGAGCTTTTACCTCTGCAAATAAAGATCGTGCAGGTAAATTTGAGGCTGCAAATGGAGGAACGATTTTTCTTGATGAGGTGGGAGATATGAGTCTCTCAGCCCAGGCAAAAGTGCTACGGGCATTACAGGAGAGCAAGATCTCCAGAGTAGGAAGTGATAAGGATATCAAGGTGAACGTGAGAGTGATCGCGGCGACCAACAAAGATCTTAAAAAGGAGATTGAGGAGAAAAAGTTCAGGGAAGACCTATATCACAGGCTTGCAGTGATCCTTATCCAGGTACCACCCTTGAATGAGCGCAGAGAAGATATCCCGCTATTAGTGAATTTCTTTGCCGAAAAAATCACTGCTGAACAAGGGGTCAACCATAAGACATTTTCAGATGGAGCCCTGCAGCTTTTAAAAGAATATAACTGGACCGGAAACATCAGGGAACTTCGTAATGTTGTAGAACGACTTATCATTCTTGGGGGCAGTGAGGTGACCGAAGAAGATGTAAGGCTGTTTGCCAGTAAGTAAAGCCCTAACTTTCTTTTTTAGGCGGGGTGTATTTTAAGAAATACATCTTATCTCCGCTGGGATGATCCCATTCATTAAAAAGTTCAAATCCATACCTCCTGTAGGCCAGGCTTATGCGTCTTATCCTCGTTTCGGCATAGATGGGGAGTTGCAGGTCCTTGGCGATTTCGTAAAACTGGTTTTTCATGTTATAAGCCGTTTTGCTGTCATCACTTCCCCTGGCATCCGAAAGTATACCCCAGAACCAGCAATAGAGGTAATCTCCTTCTTTAGGTCGTTGACTTTTTACATAGCCCTGCGCTTTCATTGCCTTAAGCCCTTTCTTGATCCCGGTGACATTTATAGCAAGCTTAATGTCCTGGATCATATCTTTCCAAAAGCTTTTGTCTTTGCTGTTGGTGCGAAAAAGTATCGCGATTCCTTTCCCGTCTTCAGATACGATCAATGCGTCTTTTTCTATAGCCTTTTCAACCATGTATTTGGCCAGGTAATGGAATCGTTTTTCACGTTTGTGATCATCCTTAACGATTTCCATAGAAGTAGGGATCTCCTGGAGAAGAGTGGAAACATTATTTATGATTTGCTGCTTGTTGATCTGTAGTTTCTTCAAAGGGCATAAATTTTGCCGAAAGATAAAAAAACGGAATCAATTTCCCGGCTGGCAGAAAGTTTAAAACTAACAAACGCCTGATATTTAGATTTAAAAATTAATAATCCCTGAAAATCAATACCCGTTTGGAATGGTTTTTTATTTTTGTTTTCCTGAATTTCACAATTAAATCTTATGAAAAATATAATTCTCTTTATAGTTCTTGTTTCCTTCACGTTTTCCGGTAGGTCTCAAATGTCCATGCAGGAACAGGATTCTCTCAACCTGCGTAAGTTTTATGACATGTCCCTGCTTAACGGGAAAAGTTATGAATGGCTGGATTATCTTTCCAATGAGATTGGAGGACGTTTATCGGGCTCTGTAAATGCTGAAAGAGCAGTACAATATACTAAAGCTGAACTTGAAAAGCTTGGCCTGGACAGGGTTTGGCTTCAGCCCGTAATGGTCCCAAAATGGACTCGTGGAGTGAAGGAATATGCCTATGTGCAGCCTTCGCAAGGGCCAACCAATACGGTGAACATTACAGCCCTTGGTGGATCTGTCGCCACGCCCGAAACTGGATTAAGAGCTAAGGTCCTGGAAGTGCAGGGAATTGAAGATCTTGAGAGATATGGAAGGGAACAGATTGAGGGAAAGATCGTATTTTTTAACCGGCCCATGCAGGCAGATCTTATCCATACCTTCCAAGCCTATGGAGGTTGTGTTGACCAACGCTATTCAGGTGCGAGAGAGGCGGCGAAGTTTGGTGCAGCGGGGGTGATCGTGCGTTCACTTAGCCACAAAATAGATGAACATCCACACACGGGCTCTATGAGTTACGGTGACCTGCCAAACGAGAAACGTATTCCTGCGGCGGCGATAAGCACCAGGGATGCAGAATATTTAAGCAGTATCCTGAAACTTGATCCTCAACTGGATTTCTACTACAAAATGAGTTGTCGCAATTATGCAGATGTGGAATCCCATAATGTAATTGGAGAAATTAAGGGAAGTGAATTCCCCGATGAGATCATTGTGGTAGGAGGTCACCTGGATTCCTGGGACCTTGGAGATGGGGCTCACGACGATGGCGCAGGAGTGGTGCAGTCAATGGAGGTGCTGCGTTTGTTTTTGGAAAGCGGACTAAGGCCTAAACGAACAATACGAGTGGTGCTTTTTATGAATGAAGAAAACGGACTTAGGGGTGGGAACAAATACGCCGAAGTGGCCAAAAAGAACAAGGAAAATCACATTTTCGCGCTAGAGAGTGATTCGGGAGGATTTACTCCAAGAGGTTTTTCCTTTGATGCTTCGCCATCACAATTTCAAAAAGTACAAAGCTGGGAACCCCTTTTCAAGCCTTACCTCATTCATTATTTTGAACTCGGAGGCAGTGGTGCAGATATTGGACCTTTGAAAGGAGGAAATATTGTACTGGCAGGATTAAGACCCGACTCCCAAAGGTATTTTGACTATCACCATGCCGCGACCGACACTTTTGAAGCGGTTAACAAAAGAGAGCTTGAACTGGGAGCTGCCACTATGGCTTCGCTTGTCTACCTGGTTGATAAATATGGATTTGATCATATTGAAAACACCAAAGAGATCCTCAAGTAAAAAGAACGGGATTTCATACCTGCCGGCATAGAAACTTTTTATCTTTGCAGCCTTAAATCTCCGGCGGGTGCAAATAACTGCTTACACAAAAGAATTCGGAAAAAACCTCAGTATTGCCTATCCTGTCATGTTAGGTCAGCTGGGCCACGTAATGGTTGGGCTGGCAGATAATATAATGGTTGGCCAGTTAGGAGCAGCCCCCCTGGCAGCTGTTTCCCTGGGGAATAGTCTTGTCTTTATAGCGCTGTCACTCGGCATAGGGTTTTCTTTTGCCATTACCCCGCTCATAGCAGAAGCCGATGGTGCCGGGGATATCGAAACCGGAAAAAGCTATTTTCACCACGGGATCATCATGTGTGGGATCAATGGGATCCTGCTTTTCCTGTTGCTTTTGCTGGCAAAACCCATTCTCT
>CAZVKA010000086.1:0-7971 GCA_964627595.1 uncultured Flavobacteriaceae bacterium
CTGCTATAAAATCGGCAGTAGGTTGCTCCTCGTTTACTGTATAGATCCTGCCGTTCTGTATCACAAGGTCTGCTATTGGCTCAGCATCACAGTTAAAATTCGTTTGGGCAAACCCTTAGGTTGAAAAAGACAGATATATGGCAATAAAAAAACAACTGAGATGATCCATAAGAAACTACTTTTTAAAGGTATCCCAGGAAGTGTTGACCTCTGTCATTCTCCCGAGAAACCCTTGAAATTATAAATTAAATCATTTTTTCTCCATTGAGGCTTTAGAGGCTCGTTTGGATTTATGGGTCCAACCAGTACATATTCTCTTTCCTCAACTTCCAGACTGAATCTCTCTTTCTCTCCCGGGGATATTACATTTGTCCATATCTGGTAAAAAGGAATGGTCCTCTCTTGTGGGTCGACCTTCTGGTTAACAATTACATCAACCACATAATTCTCGAATTCTTCTATAGTGGATCCCTTCTTTAATAGGCCTAACATGTACCGATATTCCTTTTTGCCCAAATTGGTAATCACCACAGGTGTTCGGCCAACAGGAATTTGCTTCGGAAGTACATTTGGATCTACACCAAGGTCTATATTCACCTCCTGATTGGCGGTCCTGTTTGCCACCGGTTTGGATTTACCCTCTTCGGGAACAGTGATTTCGGCAGCCATCCCGGCAATGGACTGGCCATACGCTACAAATGCATATCTCCCGGGCTCCAGGGTTGCTTTGAATGTGGAAGTTTGCCCCACCGGAACCTGCTCTGCACCGCCAATAAAAGTAAAGGGAGAGGGCATTTGCGCTTTGGTCATCCAAACTTTCAATTCCTCTATTTCCTGGTCATCCTCCAGTTTGGAAAGGTGAACATTGTGATAATCATAGTCTTCATAATTCACGTTAAATACCTGCTCCCCGGGTCCCACCGGTCCTACTTCTATGGCGAAATTAGACAAGGTCATATCAACAGTAGTGTTTGGTTTTTTTGTCCCGGCTTTTTGTTCGGTGACCACAAAAGGTCGGTTCATACCTTTGTCCATATGAAATTCTCCTTCTGCAGTTCTCAAGTGGCAGGAGAGAGTGTAGAGTCCCGGTTCCAGGTAAACAGTAGTTTCCCCGCTGAGGCCCGGGGAAAGCATCGCAGGGCCACCGTAGTCCTTCTCCATAACAGCGTATATGGGGTTGTAAGCTTCGGGGGTAGATTCCTCTATCGCATTGCCTATCATCTGGGATAATTGTGCATAACTCAAGGTATCTACGAATTTTGCAATGACCCCGTGATGCACCTCCTCCCCAAGGTTTTCCATACGAAAAGTAACCCACCCTGATGGTATCTCGGTAGGCATGGCGAAAGCGTAGTCCACAGCTTTGATATCCACAACATAAGCTGAAGGGTCTACTTCCTTAATTATTTCTTTTTCCTTTGAATTCTGATTTTTACAACTGCACACCACGACTGCAATGAATACCAGGAAGAGGTGATTTCTGTGATTTTTCATAATAATAATTTGATTGATTTAGAAGCCGGACGAACATCTTTTAGAACGGTGATTTTTTCTGATGCCAGTCGCTCATCAGTCATGAATTAATCATTCAATTTCTATTAGGACTCAGTAATTTCAGTGCTTGAGGTCTTATAAAGTTGTAAAGCTTATTCAGCAGAATCTGGATCATAGATCTTTCCATTCTTGATGACCATTTCTACATCTCTCAAATTGGTAATATCTTCGGTTGGGTCTGAATCAAGTACAACAAGATTTGCACGTTTTCCCGGTTCCACACTGCCAATCTGATCTTCATTTCCTATAGCCATAGCCCCGTACAGGGTAGCCGAACGAATTGCCTGCAGTGGAGTGAGGCCACAAACATTCACCTTCATTTCTATAGCCCTGAGTAGCGGGATCTTCGGTTTAGTCGGGTCCATTTGATCTGTACCCGTGGATTGTGGGATTCCCATGTCCTCTGCTTTATTGATGTAATAGCAGGCCAGATCACGGTACTCCGCCGGATACTTGCTGCTGTATTCAGAGATCCAAATCGTTGGATCAAAAACAGTATGTTGTTCTTTCATGAATTGAAAAACATCATCCATTGGTGGCGGGTGCGATGCCAGTTGCTCCATAGGTAGCTCCTCGATTTTTCCCGCGAAAAGTGACTTAAAAGCATTTCCCGACATCTCTTTTAAGGGCCGGGCAAAGACCAAAGTAAAATGAGATATTCCATCTACACCCGCTTGGATGAGATCCCGTGGGAAAGCAGGATCAACAGTTGCGTGTGCCCACACCTGTAATCCCTGTCTATGAGCTTCCCTTGTTATCTTCTGGATTAGTTCATAAGATAAATCCTGGTATAATTTTATCCCGGTAACTCCGGCGCCTTTGGCTTCTGCTATTACCTGAGCAAGGTTAGTTTCGTGAGAAATTTTACGCGCCCATGGAGCTTCACCTACCTCTTCTCCACCAGATGCAGCAACAGCCCGTTGATCTGAAGTAAACGTACTTCCGAAGAAAACAGCAGAGTAATAAATATCCGGGGAAATTATATCCCCAAGTTTGGCATCCCGGGCTAAAGACGCCATGGCCCTGGCATCGCCCGCCATATCCCGTAAAGAGGTTATTCCCTTAAAAAAAGCTTCTTTAAGGAGCTTTTCATTTGCTGATCTATTGTCCACACCGCTTGGAAAAGTGCCTAAATGCACATGGGAGTCTATAAGACCGGGAATAAGATATTTTCCCGAAAAATCGAAGACCCTGGCATCAGCAGGAAATTTCTCAAATTCTTCCCCAAAAATCCCCGAGATTTCCCTGTCCTGTATAAGTACTGTCCTGTTAGTTTGAGGCTCAGCTCCTGTACCATCTATAACTGTTACATTTCGCAAAAGAAGCGGTGGTTCCTTCTTTACCTCTTGTTGCATGGATTGTGCGGCACCAGGATAGAGAAACAAATTGAGGAACAATAGTACCATCAGATTTTTCATGATTTAGACTTTTTACACAGGTTATATAATTAAATTCTGGGTTTTATAATTTTCAATAGCACACTGTAAGTAACTGGTCTTCAGATTTAGGTACCAGCATGGTAATATTATTCCTTCAATGGTAAAGTGTTCCTCCATTCCATGCTTCATAGGAGGCTTACCGTCTCCTTCGTCACTCCTTCCCTGCCTGCACTTGTTTCCATATCTTTTTTGTTTAAAGAATTCCGGTTACAAGAGATGAAGAGAACAGTCCAATTTAAAAAAGAGGTACAGGATAAATTGAACTTTATTTGGTGATAAAGGTTACCTGTTCCCATATAAAAATTTGTAAGGTTTATAATTTGCATGTACCGCTCCCTTATTTCTGCCTGATTTTCAAATTATTAATTTAATTCCGGCATCCAATGTTTTATCGATAAAAGGTGAATATGAAGGTTAAGGGGCATGGAAAGACTTCAGCAAAACCTTTATAATGAGGAAATTAATCATGTTTTATTCCCTCAGTCCAAACCCTAATTTAATTTCTGTAATCAAAAGGATCGTTTTTTCAGGCTACAATTATTGATACAAGAGGGTCTATTTGAAAAAAGAGTTTCAAAAAGTGTAATAAATTCGAGCTTGAGACACTAAACAGGAAAAGAACGATTTGAGCAGCGATTTTTATAACACCTCAATTTTGCCCTACGCCCCTATTATCATCAAGATATGCAGGGCTTATACAGATTCACAGGAAGATTTTGAAGATTACTACCAGGAAGTATGCCTGCAAATATGGAAAAGCAGGGAAAATTTTAAAGGAAATGCCAAATGGTCTACCTGGATCTACCGAATATCACTGAATGTATGTCTCACTCTTCTGAAAAAGAAAAAGAAAAGTCAGGTGCTGCCTTCCGAAGAAAAAATAGGCAGCGGGGATACTGAGGAAGCGCATAACTTTTCCGATAAAGACCTTCAGCTTCTTTATGAGGCGATCAAGAAACTTTCTGAAGTCGATCGTGCTGTTATTCTGCTGTACCTGGAGGAGAAGTCCTATCAAGAAATTTCAGATGTAATTGGTACCAGTTCCAATAACATCGGGGTTAGAATTACAAGAATTAAAAAACGACTAAAAAAATTATTAGATGGAAAAATCAATTGAAACGATCTGGACCAAAGGATTTCTTATGGAAGAATCCCTGGCTGCTCCACGAATAAACAACCTGTACCAAAAGAAATCAAAGCTTTTGATCGAAAAGCTAAAAAGAACCTACAGAACCGATAACAGGAGTATCTTACCTTTGGCCATCATTGCCCTTGTTGGATTTGGTTTAGCCGGGCATATCATCCTGGGACTATATGTGATGTCACTTATGATGGGCATGTTCTTGCTGAACAAGCAAAAACTGACTTCTCTTGAAAAGATCAGTATTGATAAGACAAGCTATGAATACCTGATTGAGTATCGCGAAATGTTCCTGCAACTGAAAAAATTCTATACACAGCTCCTTGGATTTGGACTACCCATTGCAGCCCTGATAGGTTATGCCCTCTTTTTTTGGAATACATCCCTTCTAAACGATTTTCTTAAGTTGAACGCAATGTATATTATCGGAATTCTGCTTGTTCTGTCCCTTGTCCTTTCAGCCCTGGGTATTATGTCATATCGCTTAAGTGTGAAGCTCATTTACGGCAGATTCATTCAAAAACTGGAGGAAATGATCGCCGATATGGAAGAACTCCGGAAGTAAATTTCGGAAAGCACAATAACCACCCGACACCTGATTTTCACCTGATGAAAAATAGATCTCTTTTTGTTTATTCCAAGCCAATGGAAAACTGATCCTGTGTACCATATTTTTCCGGTTTTCCCATAGAAACCATCCACCTGTCATAGGCAGCTTTCCTCAACCATTGGACCTGGTAATGATCCTGTAATTCCGGGGTCTCTGCCGCGGCAGTTGCCAGTTGGGAAGCAGTTTCATAATCCTCGCTGTTGTCACTGTGATGGTAAACAAATGCGGCATGAAATTTATCTATGGGCTCCAGTTTTTTCTCCTGCTTGTGAATCTGTTTGATCTGCGACAGCCTCTTCTTATCTCTGTCCTCAAGGTCTCCTAACAGGTACGATCTTAACTGCATCCGGTCATTCTGATCGGTTTCATAAGCATATTGTAATTTCTCGCTCCTGTTTCCCATTTCGATAACGGCTGCATCATACGGCCGGAACAGGGAAGCAATAATCCCGACTAAACAAATCCCAATAATGGCCAGCGGAGTGCGGAAAAATTTAGGATTGACTGGTTTAAAAATTGAAATAATTCCTGCCAGGATCAAAATGACACATATTAACAAAATGATCGCGATCAACAGAAATTCAAAAGACTCGACCCGGAATGAAAGAATGGTAGCAATTACCACAGTGCCTAATAAAATTAAATTTCGCTTCATATGTCAATATCTAATCAATTATAATAAAGACGATAGGTATTTTTTTTTGTGGCAGGCTTAAGGTAAATAGATTGCCTTGCCGATTATACCCCCTTCTTACTCCCGTTTCTTATTTGTATCTCTAATTGAAACCAGCATTGCCGCGATGAGCAAGATATTGGAAATTCCTCCCAGACCTTTCCCCAGGTTTTCCCGGGAAAACAGATTTTCGTAATCGAGCAGCCAGAGATTAATAAGCAACAAGATCCCTCCCAATACTGCGACGGCTTTCCTGAAAATTTGTTTAGTCTGGTAATTAGATCTCATGATTTATCAATTGCCGTGATTGCGAGCTTTTTCTCGTTTAGACTTAAAAAGTTTATACCCGTGAAGAATAGCAACTAATAAAAATATCCCACAAATCAGGTAGTCCCGTTTTGAATAGTAACTGAAGCCCCCCATCAATCCAAAGCTGATCCATAATAGGCTGGCAAGAGTATCTATTCCAACGTGTTTTTTCACCAATTCTACATTATTTCGCTTCACATCCAGATCTATCCCCAGTTCCTTTCTATAAATTTTCAACCGGGGTGTATTGCAGTTGAAGTACCGAAAGTTCAGAATCATTTACTTTTTGAACGGCTTTTTCATAATCCCCGGCCGAATTAATGACCACTCCATTCCGGTGTTCTTTAAGGGTGGAGAAAAACTTTACCTCAAACCATACCTTGTCAAGTATTTCCTGCTCCTTAGGAGTGATGCCGGTGCTGCCGTTGATCATTGCCTCCATATGTTTGCGGGCAACATTTTTAATGTCATCGGCTACGTTGCCACCGGTAGGCAGGTTACGTATAGCACCTATTACAAAAAAGACCTTTCCATAGCCAACTTTTTCAACATATTCGTCTCCGTATTTGAGCTTGTACAGCTGGGGATCTTCATTGTAAACTTGGGCCAGGGAGTCCCGTACCTCCCATTGGTTGGAAAAGGCTTCGTAACCGTCCTCGTACTTGCCTCCCCCTATCAACACCCCTCTTTCGGTGACCGGATACTGTTCAATGACCGACTGGTATAGTTCGGTGCTTACAGCAAACCTGGTGGCAAAATAATTCCCCGGATTGTAAAATTCATCGAATAGACGATAAGGATACATAAATGCTATTGGGTCGGCATCGTTTTCCCAGGAAGGAGTTTGGGAATAGGACTGATTAATTTGGTTGTAGGAGGTTTCAGTATCACCAAAGGGATTGGCGACCGGAACATGGCTATCCGTATAAATTCCTGCACCAACCTGCTCCCGATAGGTATAGCTTTCGTCAAGAACCGTTTCTCCGTTACTGGTTATGGTAACATTCCGGCTTCCCCCGGCTTTATTGTAACTGGTGATGACGGTGCTGCTACCATCGGCCGCAGTAAATTCAACCAAACTCAATTCCCCATCGGCATAGGTATGAATAGCCGTACCTTCCTCACTATACACTTTCTTGACCGAGGGAAGCCCGTTATGATATTCTGTTTCAAACCATAAGGCTCCGTCAGGATGGTAGTATTTGGACCAGAGTGGTTTGTTGTCTTCACTGCGGCTCACTTCCATATACAGGTGGTGCTGCGGATAGCTGGCGTAGACCTTAGCCGATTTAATGTAACCATTTTCATAATACTCAAATTCTTCGGTAGGATTTCCGGAAAGCTGATACCGGCCGTGTTTTATCCAGCCGTTCTCGTATTGATCAAGCAGCTGGAAATGAGAAGTAGTTTCTATTGTGTAGTCGGTTGGCAGAACAACTTCTTCTTTTTCGCAGGAAGACAGAAGAACGGTAACTGAAAGCAGCAGCAGAAAGTAGTTTTTGAACACGTGGTTGGTTTTTAAATATGGTGGAAGTTATGAAATTTTAATAAGATCATTTTGTACCTAACCTGGTATTAGATGGAATTTGCGGATTAAGGGTCTTTTATTAGAATCTAATGCCATTTCAGGAACCGGATCATGAAGTGAGAGACTTCAAGAATATTTTTACTTCTTTCGCTAGCTGAACTTAGCTTTATTCGAATTCTATTTTATTTTTCCTAATTTAAGGTTCCAAAACTTTTAAATCATGAAGAACATATTAGTTGCTGTAGACGAGCCAAAAGAGGCAGATCAATTAATTGCTCAGGCGGTGAAGATCGCGAAGCTCACTCACGCCAAAATCTGGATCATTCATGTGGCAGAAGCTAATCCTGATGATTTTTTAGCCCGAGAGGCTGGTCCGCAGTACAAGTACGACAACAGAACAGAACAGAACAAGAAGGAGGCTGAATACCTGGAACAATGGACAAACGACCTTAGGGATAATTATGAGATTGATGCCGAAGGACTTTTTATTGAAGGTTCTGTTACCACCTCGATAAAAAAAATGGTACAAGAATATCATATTGACCTGGTAGTAGCCGGCCACAAGAAAAAGAGTCTCCTTTACGAGCTTTTCAATTCAAACAAAAAAAAGGACCTGGTCGACGAATTAAAAATACCGCTCCTGGCTGTACCTCTGGTGTAGGTTCATTTTTCTCCACTGCGCAAAATTTGACTTCATCGAATCTTCGATTTCATGAC
>CAZVKA010000087.1:0-7499 GCA_964627595.1 uncultured Flavobacteriaceae bacterium
ATAAGGTGAAACTACTGTTTCTTTTTTTTAAAACTCTACAAAAGTACAATTTTTAAAAAAGATAGACAGACGCATTTCTTATATTTATCCTCTAACTTAAAGTTTTTTTAACAAAATGAACCTGCCGGTATACAAGAAAAAAGGATTTTTATTCCTGTTATTCATTAGCTTAGCCACTCATTTCAACGGTTTGGGGCAAAATATTAATAGAACTCCGGAGTCCGGTTTTTTTGAAAATGTCCGCTTTGGCGGCAGCCTTGGCATGAATTTCAGCAATGACGCCTTCAGCGCTTTTTTAGCCCCAAGAGCAGTGTACGATTTCAATCAGTTAACTTCTATTGGAACAGGTTTGGCGGGATCATATACCAATGCCAATAATTTCTCAGCTCATTCCATTTCGGGAAGCGTATTGGGATTGCTCAGACCTATTCAGAACATACAGCTTTCTGCAGAATTTGAGGAAAATTATGTTTCCCGAAACTGGGAACTGGAGGGAGCTAACCGCAAGGAATCTTATTGGTACCCCGCCTTGTTTCTGGGGCTTGGATATACCACCGGACCGGTTACTGCAGGTGTACGATATGATGTATTATATGACGAACAAAAAAGCATCTACGGAAGTGCCCTGATGCCGTTCATCAGCCTATACTTCTAAACTTCCCTATTCATAAGCCCATGTCCCAAATTGCGTAGAAGGGCTTTTTTATCTTCAGAGATCTCCAGCTCCTCCAAAACCGTGAATGCTTTCTCTGTATATATCTCAATTTCCTTTCGGGTAAGCTCTGCAGCACCACTGCTCTCGAAAAGGCTTTTTACAGTCTCCACTTTTGCGCTGGCATCAGGCGGATTAATGGAATACAAATGCTCCAGCTGTAAAGCAGTTTTTGCAGCCGCTGTATCAAGTGTGGTAAGATAAAGGAAGGTTTTTTTGTTTTCTATAATATCCCCTCCCACTTGTTTTCCAAAGGTTTTAGGATCTCCAAAGGCATCGAGATAATCATCCTGCAACTGGAAAGCAATTCCTAAAAGCCTTCCAAATTCGTATATCTTCTCCTTATTCTCCCTGGAAGCCCCCGCCACGATAGCACCCATTTTTAAGGAAGCCCCTACCAGCACTGCTGTCTTATATTCTATCATCTTAAGGTATTCCTCAATGCTCACATCTTCACGGGTTTCAAAGTCCATATCATATTGCTGCCCCTCACAAACTTCTATGGCTGTTTTTGAAAACAATTCTGCCAGCTCCCGAAAGGTTTCACCTTCATAATTTTCGAACAACTGATAGGCCTTAATAAGCATAGCGTCTCCTGAAAGTATACCAGTATTCACATCCCACTTCTCATGCACTGTTTTCTTTCCCCTTCGCAAGGGTGCATCATCCATTATATCATCGTGGACCAGAGAAAAATTGTGAAAGATCTCAATAGCCAGTGCGGCGTCTAAAGCCCTATTATAATCACGGCCAAAGATCTCTGAGGCCATCAATACCAAAACAGGTCTCACCCGCTTTCCACCCAGATCAAGAATATAGACCATAGGGTCATATAAATTTCTAGGTTCCTTGGTCTTCACTTTATCTGAAAGATAGACGACAAACTCTTCCCTGTACCGGTCAATGGACTGCATAGATCAAATTTTTCGCTAAAATACCAAATCAGTAAGATAATCCTCTTTTTTAAAGATACTAAAATTCCTCAGGGAAAAACTGCGGAAACTTTAATTGTTTTTATAGTTTCCTTTTGTATCTTTGCGGCCTCAAAATTTGAATAGTGAAAGATAAGATTCTTGCAAAAGCTGCAGAAAAATTCCTCAACCTCGGCGTGAAAAGCGTAACGATGGACGAAATAGCGGCCGAACTGGGCATATCCAAAAAAACCATTTACGCGCATTTTGCCACAAAAACCAAATTAGTGGAGGCAACAGCACTCTATGTTTTTGAAAATATCTCGGAAGGAATCAAGCAGATTAGAGAAGAGGGTAATGATCCTATTGAAGAGATGTACCATATCAAAAACTTCGCCTGTCAACATTTAAAGGATGAAAAATCCTCCCCTCAGTTCCAGTTGCAAAAGTATTACCCAAAGATCTACAACACCATTACCGGTATGCAGCAGCAATTGATGGAAGGACAGATCAAGGACAATCTTCAAAGAGGAATCCAAGCCGGTATTTACAGGCCAGATCTTCCGGTGGCTTTTACGAGCAGGATCTATTTTGTAGGGCTGGTAGGAATAAAAGATCGTGATCTTTTTCCCGAATCAGAATATTCCACTCCCGAATTGATCGAGAAACATCTTGAATACCACCTACGGGCTATAGTGACTGAAAAAGGTCTCTATACCCTCTACAAACTTTTAAACACCAGCAACCAAAAATGAGATATTTCAGCAGTATTATAATAGGTTTGTTTTGCGTTGCCCTATCGGCTCAAACTCCGCAGGGAACCCCGCTTCCCCTGTCCCTTGAGGAGGCGATCGCCCTGGGCCTGGAGAACAATTATTCTTCCCTGAAATCTGAAAAAGAAGTGGAGAAGGCCATCAAGCAGAAGTGGGAGATCATTTCGCAGGGATTGCCCCAGATAAGTGGGAATGTGGATTATCAAAATTTCCTGAAGCAGCCGGTCACCATTATTCCAGGCGAGATTGCCGGGGGCGAACAGGGCACTTTTGTTCCGGTGCGGTTTGGCACTAAACAAAACCTCAACGGGACCGCCACCTGGAACCAGCTTATATTTGACGGCTCCTATATTGTGGGAGTACAATCTGCCCGCACCTTATTACAAATTTCCAAAAACGCCAAAACCAAGACCGATCTTGAAGTTAAAAAAGCGGTTATCAATGCCTACGGAAATGTTTTAATGGCCGAAGAAAGTGTAGAGATCCTTAGAAACAACCTTCAGAATATAGAGAAAAATCTCAGTGATACTGAAAAGATCTATGAAAACGGACTGGCCGAGGAGGAGGATGTGGAACAACTGAAGATCACGCGCCTGGGTATCGAAAACAATTTGAACCGAAGCGTTCGCATGCTTGACGTTGCCTACCAGGTACTCAACATGGCTTTGGGTATCCCGGTGAACACCCCGGTGAGTCTTACAGAAGATCTTGATAACCTTGCCATCCAGTTCATTGACCTGCAGGTGCTGGAACGATCAATTCCCGTTGAGGAAAATATAGATGTGAGAATTGCCTCAAACACCGCCGAAGCTGCAAATATTTATGTTCGGCTTGAAAAAGCAAAAGCACTCCCTACCCTTAATGGTTTTCTGAATTTTGGAGTATCGGGATTTAGTGATGAATTCACCTTTTTTAACGAAGATCAGGAGTATTATTCTCAATCTATCATGGGTGTAAGTTTGAACATTCCCATCTTCAGCAGCGGCATGCGTAGTTCCAGGACCAAACAAAAAGAACTGGAGTTTGAACAGGCCCTGCTTGACCTTGAGGAAACTAAAAACCAGATAAGGCTGGAGATCGAATCGGCCAAATCCAATTACCGGTACAGCCTGGAAAATTACCAGACACAGCAAGAAAACTTGCAGCTGGCCCAGAGAATTGAAAACAAGAACCAGATCAAGTTCTTTGAAGGGCTGGCCAGCAGCTTTGAACTAAGCGAAGCACAAAGGCAATTGTATGCAGCGCAGCAAAGTTTGCTGGAGGCCATGCTTGAGGTGATCAATGCCAAAGTGGAACTGGAGAACAAACTGGATACCACCACCTATTCAGAAAAGTAGATCAAAGAAAAACGAACATTTGACATTTAAGAAATGAAAAAAATAAGCCTATTAATCCTTAGTCTTTTTGTGCTTGTATCCTGCGAAAATTCAGAAAGATCTGTAGATGAACTTATTAAAGAGGGAGATCTTTCCAAGATAAGAGCCAAAAAAGCTGAATTAAGCAAGGAACAGAGCGAGATAAGTTCAAAAATCGCCGACCTGGATGCAGCTATTCAGAAGATGGACAAGAACACCCAATTCCCACTGGTAAGGACCCTCCAGGTTGAAGATACCTTGTTCAAACATTATGTGGAGATCCCCGGGGATGTGGAAACAGATGAAAATATTATCATTTATCCCGAATATTCGGGAGCACTGCTTAATGTCATGGTTGAGGAAGGAGACCGGGTGAATAAGGGGCAGGTGCTGGCACAAATAGACGATGGCGGACTCTCCAGTCAACTGGCACAGTTAGAGACTCAGGCTGCTCTTGCTAAAACTACCTTTGAAAGGCAAAAACGCCTGTGGGAACAGAATATAGGTTCAGAAATTCAATTCTTAGAAGCTAAGGCCAGTTATGAGGCAGTGGAGAATTCGGTCAATCAGCTTAAATCCCAGCTGGCCAAAACAGTAGTAAGAGCACCTTTTGCCGGGGTAATAGACGAAACTTTTTCTGAACAGGGAGAAGTTGTTGCTCCGGGTCAAAGCAGGTTATTTAGGCTTATCAACCTTTCAAACATGTACATAACTGCTGCCGTACCGGAGTCTTACCTGGGCAGTATTAAGAAAGGAACTGAAGTGATGGTGGAGATCACTGCTACAGGTACTGAGTTTCGATCGACTATAAGGCAGGTGGGAAATTTTATTAATCCCAACAATCGCACCTTTGAGATCAAGGTAGCGGTTCCCAATGATAAAGAACTTGTGAAACCCAATCTCATCGCCACGGTCAAACTGAATGATTATACTTCGAAAAACGCAGTAACCATTCCGCAGGGGATCATCCAAAAAAATTCGGCAGGGGAAAGCCTAGTTTATGTATTGAAACCAACGAGCGACAGCACCGGTACTGCTGAAAAAAGGATCCTGGAAACCGGGAAGGTCTATGACGAGCGAATTGAAATTCTTTCAGGGCTTAAGGCGGGAGAGCAATTGATAACAGATGGAGCCAGGAACATCCATGAAGGAGAAGAGGTAAGAATCCTCAAGTAATCATTTCATTCTCATTCATAATCAGACATTCAAAAGATGAAATTAGATAAAGATTTTAAACTTTCTTCCTGGGCTATTGACAACCGAATGACGGTTTACGTCATCATTGCACTGGTGTTGCTGGGAGGATTACTATCCTATTACAGCATGCCCCGGGAATCTTTCCCAGAGGTAGTGGAAACCAAGATCTACATTAGCTCGGTCAACCCCGGAAACTCGGCAGAGGATGTGGAGAAATTCATTACCGAACCCCTGGAGCAAGAATTCAACAATATTGGAGGGGTGAACGAGATCACTTCCACTACCCTGCAGGATTATTCATTAATTATCGTGCAATTTGATGAAGACATCTCTGTAGATGCGGCAAAGCAAAAAGTAAAAGACAAGGTGGACCAGCAAAAAGCGGCGACTACCTGGCCAACATTAGATAATGGCGCAAAGGTAGAACCAAACGTTTTTGACCTGAATCTTTCCGAAGAAATGCCCATTTTGAACATCAACCTCACGGGAGATTATCCGGTTCAGGATTTGAAAACATATGCCGAATATTTACAGGACAGGATCGAATTGTTGCCACAGATCAAGGAGGCTGCCATTCGTGGAGCTGAAGAAAAAGAAGTGGAAATAGCCGTAGACCCATATAAAATGGCTGCTTCACAAGTAAGTTTTGGGGATATCGTCAGTGCCGTTAGCATGGAGAACAAGACCATCTCGGGCGGCAATGTGATTACCGGCGGAACCCAGAAGAACATTAGGATTCTGGGGGAGATAAAAGATCCGGAGGAACTTGAAAATATTATTATTAAAAGAGAAGATGGGAATGTCTTTTTACGCGACGTTGCACAGGTAAGATTCCAGGAGAAGGAGCCAACGACTTTTGCACGTGAATACGGCGAGCCGGTAGTGATGCTGGACATCAAAAAGCGTAGTGGGAAAAACATGATCCAGGCTATTGAGGATATAAAAAAGATCGTTGAAACCGAAAAGGAAACCTACCTCCCCGAAAATCTGCACATTTCCTACTCCAATGACCAGTCTACCACAACAGAAAATATGGTAGATGACCTGGTGAACAATATAATCTTTGGAGTTATCCTGGTGGTACTGGTGTTAATGTTCTTCCTTGGATTCAGAAACGCATTGTTTGTAGGATTTGCCATCCCACTTTCCATGTTCCTTTCGTTCATTATCCTTTCCAGCATTGGCTTTACCCTGAACACCATGGTGCTTTTCGCACTGGTAATGGGACTGGGGATGCTTGTAGACAACGGAATCGTGGTGGTAGAGAACGTCTACAGCCTTATGGACCAGGGAATGCCACGCGTAAAGGCTGCCAAACAAGGTGTAGGAGAGATCGCCTGGCCCATTATCGCATCTACAGCCACTACTCTCGCTGCTTTCTTCCCTCTGGGTCTCTGGCCGGGAACCATTGGGAAATTCATGATCTATTTCCCCATTACCCTGTCCATAGTGCTGGGATCTTCGCTCTTTGTGGCACTGATCATCAACTCCATGCTTACTTCGCAATTCATGAAAACCGAAGAAAAGGAACTAACAAAGAAAAAACTTATTAGATGGAGTGCTATCTTAGGAGGAGTGGGAATTATTCTGGTCATCACAGGTTTTGTGCTTGATCTTGCTCCCCTGCGGGGAATAGGGAATCTCGCCATCCTTTCAGCCATTTTACTCTGGGCCTATAAATATTTCCTTAGTCCCTGGGTTGATTATTTCCAGTTCAAGGCTCTGAAAAAACTGGAAGCACGATATGAAAAAACACTTCGTTTTTCCTTAAAAGGAAAGAATGTCTACCTGGTTTTCTTCGGAACGGTATTGCTTCTCATTCTCTCATTTATCCTTGTAGGGATCGTGAAGCCCAAAGTACTGTTCTTCCCTGAAAATCAGCCTAACCAGATCATCACCTATATAGAGTATCCAGAAGGAACCGATATCAGGAAAACCAACGAGCTCACCAAACAGGTAGAGCAGCGCATTTATGACCTCATAGAAAAATATGAAGATGAGGATGGATATAATTTCATGGTAGAATCGGCAATCTCCCAGGTAGGACAGGGAGCCGGAAATCCCCAGACAGACGGGGGGCAGCAAAATGAGATGCCGCATAAAGGAAGGGTGACCCTTACCATGAGGGAATTCAAGGACAGGCGCGGAGTAAAGAGTAGCCATGTTCTGTCTGAAGTCAGGGAAGCCGTGCAAGGATTCCCGGGAGCGACCATTATTGTAGAAAAAGATGCTGCCGGTCCACCCACCGGCTATCCTATCAATTTGGAACTTAGAGGGGAAGATTACGAACAGATGCTTCTGCAGGCAGAAGGTCTGCGAGATTATATCAATGAACTCAACATTCCGGGTATTGAAGAACTCAGTATCGATGTTAACAAATCCAAACCCGAACTCAATGTTACTGTTGACCGGGTAAAGGCAGGCCAATTAGGTGTTTCTTCAGCAACTGTGGGACAAACCCTTAGACGGGCCATTTATGGAGAAGAGATCTCCACCTACAAAGAAGGGGATGAAGATTACGAGATCAATGTGCGTTTTAATGAAAATTTCA
>CAZVKA010000088.1:0-3720 GCA_964627595.1 uncultured Flavobacteriaceae bacterium
CAGCCAAACAGGAACAGGATTCAGCAACTGTCATTTATGAAGTCCCTTTAGGCGGAGGGGAGCCGCAAAAGGTCTTTGAATTTGGATCTGCCATCAAATCCTTTGACTGGCATCCTTCAGGGGAGCGTCTGGCTTTTGTCGCCAATGAGCCAGAGGAAAAGAACAAATCCGGTCTGCCTTATCAGCCCGAGATCTACGAAACCGATCTCCAAAATGCTTCTGCCTATGTCGCCGCGATAAACGGTACTGCACCTAAAAAACTAGAGGTAGAAGGACATGTAACCGATCTCCAGTGGAACCCTGAAGGCACAAAGATCGCTGTAAGTGCAGCGCCTTCTTCCCTGGTGGATGATTTCTACACCGGTCAAAAATTATATATAGTTGACGAAAACACCTTGCAAGTCACTGCGGAAGTAGACCACAAGGGAAAAATGGGCGCCTTTAAATGGAGCCCCAACGGAAAAAACATCGCTTTCATAGCCGGCGAAGACGAGAATGACCCTATTGACGGTCGCCTCTTTATCGTGGAAGCTACAGGCGGCAGTCCAAAGAACCTTCAACCGGCTTTCCAGGGCAAATTTGAGGGGCTTACCTGGAGAGATAACAATACGCTCACATATTTGGCCAGTGAAGGAGTCTACAGCAGCCTTGGCACAATGGGGATGAACGGAACAACAAAACAATTTTTCCAAAATAAAGACATGCAAATCACCGGGTTTTCCACGGCCACAGACAACACCATTGCCTTTACCGGAAATACTGCAAAGCATCCCGGCGAACTTTTTTTGTTGGAATCTAAGGCTAAAACAGCTAAAAGGCTCACTAATTCCAATCCATGGCTGGAAGAAGAAACTTTAGGAAAACAGGAAGTTATCACTTACAAGGCTAATGACGGACTGGAAATACAGGGTATTTTGATCCACCCCGTCACCAAAAGTGAAAAAACTCCTTTGATCACAGTAGTTCATGGGGGGCCTGAAGCTCATTACAGCAATGGCTGGTTGACCAACTACAGCATGCCTGGCCAAATGGGAGCCGGGGATGGTTATGCCGTTTTCTATCCTAATTACAGGGGAAGCACCGGCCGCGGAGTGGAATTTGCCAAATCCAGCCAGGGAGATCCCGGAGGAAAGGAATTTGATGATATCATTCATGGAATAGATCACCTGATCGCCGATTACGGTATCGACGAAGATAAGGTTGGTGTCACCGGAGGTTCTTACGGCGGTTACGCTACCGCCTGGATGTCTACCCGCCATACCGACAGGTTTGCAGCCGGAGTCATGTCTGTAGGCATCAGCAATAACATTTCAAAATGGGGAACCAGTGATATTCCCGAAGAAATGTTCTTGGTACACAGCCGCAAAAGGATATGGGATGATTACCAGTTCTTCCTGGAAAGAAGCCCGATCTTCTATGCTGACCAGGCAAAAACTCCCCTGCTGATCATGCATGGAAAGGAAGATACCAGGGTAGATCCGGGGCAATCCTACGAGCTGTACCGCCACATCAAAACCCGAACAGATACTCCCGTAAGATTAGTACTGTACCCGGGAGAAGGCCATGGAAACCGGAAATCTACTGCAAGATATGACTATAGCCTGCGTATGATGCGCTGGTTCAACACCTATTTAAAAAATGAAAGTGCAGAAATGCCTCGAGCAGAGTTAGAACTGCAGGGCAGGTAGAATGATACGTTTCCTTTAACAGCAGTAAACCCGTTACAAAGTTTAGGGAGTTTTCCTGGAGGAACCTAAATTTTTCGAGTAAAGACTGCGACTAAAATTTTCACAGATCGTGTGGTACTTAGAAAGTAAATAAACAGATACCAGGAAGCCATTCCCCGGGAATGGCTTTTTTTTTAAAAAAAAATGTGACAAAATACTGTCAACAGGATATTGCACTCAGGAGTGATTACCTTCTACTCTTGCCTTACCCATCAAAAGGAGTATTCATTTAAAAAGATTAAGTTTGTCAAATACACATCGCCAATGGAAACCGGAACTACTTCTGTAATAGCTAGAAACAATGTCAAAATCCTGGGGAAGGGAAAGCAACCCATCTTATTCGCCCATGGATATGGCTGTGATCAAAATATGTGGCGATATGTTTATCCCGCTTTTGAAGAGAATTTTAAAGTAATCCTTTTTGACCACGTAGGTGCCGGAAATTCTGATCACTCATTGTACTCTAAAGATAAGTATGCAGAACTTCAGGGATATGCCCAAGACATTCTGGAAATCTGCCGGGAACTGGATCTGCAAGATGTGATTTTAGTGGGCCATTCTGTTAGTTCGATGATCGCGATTTTGGCAGAGATTGCTGAACCCTCGCGGTTTGTTCACCTCATTCTCGTATGCCCTTCTCCAAGATTTATCAATGATGAAGGATATGTTGGAGGTTTTGAAAAGGAAGACATTGAGGAATTGGTGGAGGCCTTAGACAGTAATTATTTGGGGTGGTCTGCCAATATGGCCCCGGTTATTATGGCCAACCCTGAAAAACCGGAATTGGCAGAAGAACTTACCAACAGCTTTTGCCGTACAAATCCTGATATTGCTAAGCATTTTGCCCAGGTGACTTTTTTATCAGATAACCGGAAAGACCTGTCATTGGTAAAAACCTCCACCCTTGTCTTGCAGTGTTCAGAAGATGCTCTTGCGCCAAGGGAAGTTGGAGAATACGTTCAGGAAAAGATCCAAAACAGTGTTCTGCACGTGTTAAGTGCCACGGGACATTGCCCAAACCTTAGTGCTCCTGAGGAAACTATTGCCGCCATAAAGAAATATCTCTCTGATATTAAAGAATGAGTGACAAAAATGACAGGGAGAAATTTTCTCCCCCAATAACTGAGAGTGCAGAGGAGCTATATGAAAACGCCCCCTGTGGTTATGTGTCCTTCTTAACAGACGGTACTATATTTAATCTAAACAAGACACTGCTGGCCTGGCTAGGTTTTTCCAGGGAAGAGGTGGTAAATAAAAAGAAGTTCAATAGCCTTTTTAAAATAGGCGGAAAGATCTTTTTTGAAACCCATTTTTTTCCGTTGATCAGGATCCAGGGATTTATAAAAGAGATCAACTTTGACATTGTTCGGAAAGACAGCTCCACTTTTCCCGGACTCCTAAACGTCAACGAAATTACAGGTGAAGACGGTAAAACCAAATCTTACAGGGCCACTATTTTTGACATTACAGACCGAAAGCTTTACGAAAAGGAACTCCTGGAGGCCAGGAAAAAAGCCGAACTCACTTCTGCCGCCAGGGCTGAATTCCTGGCTACCATCAGCCACGAAATACGTACTCCTCTAAATGCTATTCTGGGAATTGGCAATTTATTCCAGAACACCGATCTCAATGAGCAGCAAAAGGAATATGCCCGTATCCTGTCACTTTCTTCTGAAAATTTACTGGGCCTAGTCAATAACCTGCTCGACCTTAGCAAGATTGAAGCAGGAAAAGTCAACCTTGAAAAAAAGCCTTTTAACCTCTCAGAACTGGTCGAGATACTGGTGAGTACTTATGAAGTGAGAGCCAGGCAAAAAAACATCCACCTTCTCACAGAAATTGAAGAATCCCTACCCCAAGAACTGATAGGAGATCCCGTAAAAATTAACCAGATACTTACAAATCTTATTGGTAATGCCCTTAAATTCACAGAAGAGGGTTATGTAAAGCTGCAGATCTCCACAACAGAAAAAGAGCAGGATTATGCTGTTTT
>CAZVKA010000088.1:3730-7308 GCA_964627595.1 uncultured Flavobacteriaceae bacterium
CAGATACCGGGATAGGGATCCCACCCGAAAAGCTTCAAATGATTTTCAGGGAATTTTCGCAAGTCAGTTATGAAATCAACCTCCACTATGGAGGCAGTGGTTTAGGGTTAAATATCAGCCAAAAATTACTCCAGTTACATGGAAGCGAAATGCAGGTTTCGAGTGAAGCCGGGAAAGGTTCGATCTTCTCTTTTGAGGTAAAACTTGGAGTAAATAAAGAGCAGGCGAAGAAAAGTAGAAGGATCTCTAAAGAGCAGACCCCGCAGCTCTTTAAATCTGCCCGATTACTGATCGTAGATGACAATCCCACAAACATCTTTATCATTTCTGAATATCTACAGCAGTGGAATCTCAGCTATGACTCTGTCGGGAGTGGACGTGAGGCAATCGAAGCAGTACAAAACAGCCAGTTTGAACTAGTCCTTCTCGATTTGCATATGCCCGGAATGGATGGTTATGAAACCGCAAAGGCTATCAGGAACCTGAGTTTATCTAGCCAACCGGTCATCATTGCTCTCTCAGCTTCGGGTAGAGGCGATGTTAATATTAAACAAAAAAGAGCGGGAATAAATGATTACGTTCCTAAACCCTTCCGGCCGGCAGAACTATTTGATGCTTTAGCGCACCATCTCGAAGTTGTAAAGAATGAACCCGAAAAAACAGTTCCGAAGGAAACAGTTGAAGAGGAAGGAAAGACAGAAGGAGAGACAAAAGTCCAGGATACCGTTAAATATGGAAAACATCCTTCGTTTAATATTGCCCGGTTCATTAAAATGGCTAATAATCAACCAGATTATCTGGACAAATTCCTCACCAATACAGCTAATGCATTTGAACAATATAAAAAGACCTTTGAAAAGGCGGCAGCAAAAAACAGTGCAGAAGAACTAGGAGAGCTTTTTCACAAAAGCACGATGTCTATATATTATGTACAGGCCAATATTCTTACAGGGTTAATGGAAGACGCCCTGGAACTCTTTTCTGAAGCCACTGTTGATCCTGCACAGAGAGACAAAAAAGTATTGGAAGTCTCAACAGAATTCGATATCGTGATCAATGGATTGAGATCCATTGATCCTCATGATCTGCTGCAGCAGGAAAAATAAGTTCTTCATGATTTCTCCTGATCCACTTCTGAATGAAGGGCCATCCCCTTGAAACTAAGTAGAATTTGTTATATTTAACAGAAATTAACACTTCTGATCTACTTATCATGCACAAAATTCTCTTCTGCCTTACAGTTTTTGCCATGCTTATCGCCTCCTCACCTGCCCGGGCGGGAGAAGTCCATTTTATACTTGAAGAACACCAAACACTGGTGGGTACCTATTCCGGGGATCTGGACCAGGAGACTTCGGTACACCTTGTCATATTTAAGGATAAGAATACCGGTAACTACGGAATCATGCCTTATTTCATAAATGAAGAGGAGGAGATAACATCTCTGGAACATATTTCTGTGACCAATGAACCTTCCATAATTTCCTATCACTTAAACCGGAAATCTTCTAATCTCACCCTGCTGGTACAGAACGGAAGAAAAAAAGATCACCTGCTGGAGATCATAGACCTGAATATCCATAACAACACAGTTTCCCGCAGCACACTGCAAAATTATGAAGAAGCCTACCTGGTCATCAGGGCAAAAGACCGGTCGTTCCTTATATACAAAGAAAAAGATGGCATATTCAAGGAAAAAAATGGACTTAAAATCCGAACCGTTTACGATTCCAAAATTAACCATCAAGAAAACTATTCTTTTAATGGTGTGAATAGTGATCAATACCGAAAGATTTTCGAAACCACCCCAGAAAGCATCAACACCAACGAATATGTTGAAAATGGTTCTATTCAACCTTCGAAAGTTTACTTCTTCAATAACCGGCTGATCTTTGATCACACCTCAAAAGAAGGATATACTACTCTTAGTATTAATCCTGAATCGAGCACAGAAATGAGTTTTATGGAATTCGAGTTCGGGGAATTCGAAAAATTGAAAGAGATCAACTCTTATATCTATGAATCAAAGGTTTTCCTGTTCCTAAATAATAAGAAGGACCTTAACCTTAGGAGCTATACCCTCGAAGACGGGGAGCTTATATCAAGCGTGCACTTACAGGAGGATCTCTCTGGCCACCTGGATAGTGAATTACTCGAAAAGATCCTGAAGAAATCTTCCCGCAGAGGACACAGGTTGACAGGCACTGTAAATGAAGGTCCTGAAAACTCGTTGGTGGTAAACATTGATTATGTCTCTGCAGATTACAATTATCACTACAACTGGTGGTGGCATCACCAGTTTATGCAACAACACATGATGTGGCAAAATCAAATGATGCAACAGCATATGCGCATGCAAATGAACACATTTGGTCCAAATCCTGAAACTTATGCTGCCAACGAATTTACAGTGAAAAACACAGAGTCAATTCAACTGGTGATCGACAGAAATTTTAAATTTCAGGATGGCAGGGAAGCCACGACTCTTCGGCCAAATATTGATAAAGACATATACATCGAAAGATTTGAAAAGAACAGGCAGTTAAAAGATGTTTCTATCGCATTTACCAAAAGATCGGGACATGCCATTTTCTACTCGAGGGAAACAAATAAGGTGCACATTCAAACCTTTGATCTCTAAGTCGAAGTCAGGATTAAAAATGTTTTATATTATGATTTAAGTCATGGCCGACTACGGAAGAAGTGCTTACTTTTGCCCAAAATTTACTGTCATGGATTCACATCACGACAAAAGTCTGCCCTCAAGATTCCTGGTTTTTCTCCTTTTTCTCGTGGCTATCTTTTTCAAATTTCTAATTTCAGGAGATTTATTCTAAGTAGTCATTTTTTTCGAGCATTTATCGTCGATAGTCTCCTTCGACCCCACCTCTTTTCTCTTTTTTCTCAAATTTCAGCCTCTCTGAACCTCTTAAATCATTGTTAACAAAAAAATTTTACTGAATAAAAAAGAAACGAAAAACCTCCTAATTTTATAGGGAGTTTAAATCTGCCCCCTTATGAAACGCTACGTACTCAACACTTTAGAAAACTCCAATGGAGATCACGAGGTACATGTGAGCAGCTGCGCTCTGCTTCCCTCCTACGTTTACCAGCAAGATCTGGGCTATCATTTTACCTGCTCCTCAGCCATGAATGCGGCAAAAGCGATCAAGGAATCGATCAATGGCTGCTATGAGTGCAACAGGGTTTGCCATGTCACGGAGGTGGAGGTGTAGTTCGTGGTTTAAATGTTTGTGGTTTTTTGTTGCAGACTCTTGTTCCAAACGCAATATCACACTGAGATGCACATCTTTTTGCTCTTTCTCGATAAAACAACGTTTCCAAAACCCGGCTTCGACCATATTTCCACGCCCTCCCGGTCGTGAAAACAGTTCAGCCTGACAATTCTCGAACTAACACCGTTTCACACGAATGTCACACTGAGCTTTCGACCGAAGGGAGAAATGGTCGAAGTGCTTAAATGGATCTTATTTTTTTCTTTCCTAAATGAAGGCACTTCCAAAACCCGGCTTCGACCATATTTCCACGCCCTCCGGTCGTGAAAACAGCTCAGCCTG
>CAZVKA010000089.1:0-3247 GCA_964627595.1 uncultured Flavobacteriaceae bacterium
TATCGAACTAAAGAAGAGGTTGCCGAGTATCAAAAGATCGATCCTATTACACAGGTGAAGGACATAATCAAGAAGAACAAATACGCCTCAGATAAGGAGATCAAAGAAATTGACAAGCGAGTAAAAGACCTCGTTACTGAATGCGAAAAGTTTGCTGATGAGTCTGATTTCCCAGAGATCCAAAGCATGTATGATGTAGTGTACGAACAAAAAGATTATCCGTTTTTACCCCATAAATTAGATTAAATTATGGCTGAAGTAATCAAAATGCCGCGTTTGAGCGACACCATGGAAGAAGGTGTGGTTGCAAAATGGCTGAAAAATAAAGGAGATAAAGTAGAAGAAGGAGATATCCTGGCTGAGATCGAAACAGACAAAGCCACAATGGAATTTGAATCCTTTTACGAAGGTACCCTACTGCATATTGGGATAGAAGAGGGGGAGACCGCGCCGGTAGATGCTCTTTTAGCTATTGTTGGTGAAGAAGGAGAAGATATTTCAGAACTTCTTGAAGGGGGAGCTGCTCAAGAAAAGCAGACTTCTTCCGAAGAAAAAGAGGATCCTGCCAAAGAAGAGGAGTCTGCCAAAGAAGAGGAGTCTGTTGAGAAAGAGGAATCTTCAGAAGGAGCTGAAATTCCTGAAGACGTAGAGGTGGTGAAAATGCCACGTCTCAGCGACACCATGGAAGAAGGGACAGTGGCCTCCTGGTTGAAACATGAAGGCGATAAAGTGGAAGAAGGAGATATTCTTGCCGAGATCGAAACCGATAAGGCTACAATGGAATTTGAGTCATTTTATGAAGGTACTCTGTTGCATATTGGAGTCCAAGAAGGAGAAACTGCAGCGGTAGATAGCGTACTTGCTATAATTGGACCTGAAGGAACAGATGTTTCTGCTTTAGTGAAAAGTGGCGGTGTCAAACCGGCTGCAACCAAGAAGAGCGAAGCAAAAGAAGAAAAGCCTGCCGAAGAAGAAAAGCCATCTCAAGAGCCGAAGAAAGCTACGGCTGAAGGAGGAAGGATCTTTGCATCTCCTCTCGCCAAAAAAATGGCAGAAGACCTGGGCATTGATCTTGCTGATGTGAAAGGTTCCGGAGAAAACAACAGGATCGTCAAAAAAGATATTGAATCTTATAAACCTTCTGAAAAACCTGCAGCCACTAAGCAGGAAGGGGTTACTGAAGCTAAAGAGATGCCCGCCGCACAACCCTACGTTCCTGCAGGTGAGGAAAGCTTCGAGGAGACCAAAAATTCTCAGATGCGTAAAACCATCGCAAGAAGATTGGCAGAATCTAAATATAATGCTCCTCATTATTATCTGACAATAGAGGTGGATATGGCCAATGCTATGGCAAACCGTAAACAAATCAACGAATTGCCAGATGTTAAGGTGTCCTTTAATGACATAGTGATCAAGGCCTCTGCAATGGCACTAAGAAAGCACCCAAAAGTTAATTCACAGTGGACTGGAGACACTACTAAAATTGCTAAGCATATCCACATGGGTGTTGCTGTAGCCGTTGAAGAAGGATTGGTAGTGCCGGTTTTGAGATTTGCAGATCAAATGAGCATGACTCAAATTGGAGCCAATGTTAAAGATCTTGCCGGTAAAGCCAGAAATAAAAAATTGCAACCACAGGAAATGGAAGGAAGCACCTTTACGGTCTCTAACCTGGGGATGTATGGTATTACAGAATTTACCAGTATCATCAATCAGCCAAACTCAGCCATTCTTTCTGTAGGAGCTATAGTTGAAAAACCTGTAGTACGCAACGGTGAGATCGTGGTTGGAAATACCATGAAACTTACACTGGCGTGTGACCACAGGACTGTAGATGGAGCGACTGGAGCAGCTTTCCTTGAAACCTTGAAAAAGTATCTGGAAAATCCTGTAACTATGCTGGCTTAAAATTAAACCGATCAATAAAATTAAGAAATCCCACGAATCGTGGGATTTTTTTATCTTTAACCTCATGAAGAACTCCCCCTTTTTAATTGTTAGTTTTTTCTTTTTAATCCTTTGCTCGGCATGTGGAACAAAGAAGGATTCTCCGAAACAAGAAGATGATGTTTATTCCATTTCTGAAGCTTCTGTGAGTAATACACTAAAGTATCTGTCATCAGACGCTCTTCAGGGGCGGGAAACAGGAACCCCCGGAATTGAGAAAGCAGCCATTCATATTGAAGAAGTGTTTCAAAAAAGTGGAATAAAACCTTATTTTTCCACTTACAGAGATTCTTTTGAAGTAAAAGGAATCACTGGCTATAATATGGTGGGTTTTAAGGAAGGAAATGACCCGAAACTCAAACACGAATTTATAATTATTGGAGCCCATTATGACCATGTAGGTGTTAAGGATACGGGAGAAGGAGACGTTATTTTTAACGGTGCTAATGATAATGCTACCGGAACCACTGCCGTTCTTGAGTTGGCAAAATACTTTGCAGATAAAGACCTGAAAAGAAGTGTTCTTTTTACTTTATTTTCTGCGGAAGAAATGGGGTTGGTAGGTGCAAAAAATCTTGCAGAGAGATTAGCCGAAGAGGAGTTGGATCTTTATGTGCTGTTCAATATTGAAATGGTAGGTGTCCCCATGGCTGAAAGTTCTTATTTGGCTTATATGACAGGATATAATCGTTCAAATTTGGCAGAAAAATTCAACCAGTTTTCGGGTCGTGAAGTATTGGGATTTCTGCCTCAGGCAGAAAGTTATAACCTCTTCAAACGCAGCGATAATTATCCGTTTTTTGAGGAGTTCAATGTTCCTGCTCATACTATTTCCACTTTTGATTTCACCAATTATCCTTATTACCATAAGGTCGAAGATGAGTTTGAATTAATGAATGCGGCACATATGGCAGACCTTATTCGAGCATTGGTGCCAGGGCTGGTGGAAATGGCAAATTCACCCGAGAAACACATAAATTTGATAGCGAAATGAACATTATAGTAACCGGTACAAGTAGAGGAATAGGTCTCGAACTTGTAAAGATTTTTGCAAAGGAGGGACATAACGTGCTGGCTTTGTCGCGGAATGAAAAGCCGGTGAAAAAACTAAATCTCAAGAATATTCATGCTTTTTCTTTTGACATTACAAGACGGGAAGATCTGGACAAAGCCTCTGAATTTGTAAATGAGAACTGGCAACAGGTGGATGTTTTAATTCACAATGCCGGTGCGATCATCAATAAATCTTTTGAGAAAATATCCGTTCAGGAGTTTGAAAATATATACCAGATAAATGTTT
>CAZVKA010000089.1:3347-7292 GCA_964627595.1 uncultured Flavobacteriaceae bacterium
AAACTTCTACAGGTTTCCAGCAGTACCCCTTGATTCAATGAAGGCTATTTTAGAAAGATATATCCCGGGACATGCTGTTGAACCGGTTTTTGGATTGATCGAATCGAACGGGATCCATCTCAAGATCGTCAATGAAAGAAAAACCAGGCATGGGGACTATCGAAGAATGCCTCACGGGGTTCACCAGATTACGGTGAATGCCAATTTAAATGAATATCGATTCTTGATCACGTTAATTCATGAGATCGCTCATTTGCTTTCTTTTGAAAAATTCGGAAGGCAGATAAAGCCTCACGGAAGGGAGTGGAAGCTAACCTTTCAAAAATTGATGTTACCTTTTCTGCGCCCCGAGATCTTTCCTGTAGATTTACTTCCGGTTCTTGCCAAACATTTTAAAAACCCTTCTGCGAGCAGTGATACCGATGCGTATCTTTCTGTTGCTTTGAAAAGTTATGATCCACAGAATGATAAGAATTACATTTTTGAGGTGCCTCATGGAAGCATCTTCAGGATCTATAATGGGAAGGTATTTAAAAAAGGGGAACGCCGTATTAAACGTTATGAATGTATAGAGGTCAAAACAGGGAGGATTTACCTGTTTCAGCCAAATGCTGAAGTTGAGTTGCTGAAAACAGCAAATTGATCCCTAAACTTGAGGAAAAATGAACAAAAATAATTATGCTGTTTTAATGGCCGGCGGTGTGGGTTCAAGATTTTGGCCTGTAAGTACCGCCGGGCATCCTAAACAGTTTCGAGATTTACTGGGAACTGGAGAAACATTGATCCAGACAACCTTCAGGAGGTTGACCGCACTTGTTCCCGCTGAAAATATTTTCATTCTTACCAATGAGCGATATAAGGGACTAGTTCGGGAGCAGTTGAAGGATGTCCATACTCAGCAAATTGTACTGGAGCCCGAAATGCGTAATACTGCCCCGGCAGTCTTGTTGGCTTCCCTAAAGATCTGGAAAAGGAACAAGAATGCTATTATGATAATGGCACCCAGCGACCATTGGATAGAGGATGAAGCCGCTTTTTCAGCAGACATCCAATTGGCTTTTGAGGCCTGCAAATCTGAGGACCGTATCATCACCCTGGGTATTACCCCCACCTTTCCAAACACGGGGTATGGGTATATACAATATGAGCAGTGTAACGAGCGAATAAAAGCCGTCAAAAAATTTACTGAAAAACCCATTTTCGAGACTGCCAGGAAGTTCTTGCAGGAAGGAAATTACCTTTGGAATGCGGGAATCTTTGTGTGGAATGTAGATTTTATACTTCGTTCCTTCAAAAAAAACATTCCGGAATTATTTGAGCTTTTTGAAAAAGGAAAAGAGGTGCTCAATTCTCCTGGAGAAGAGGGTTTTATTATCTCGAATTATCCTCTTGCTCCTGATATTTCCATTGATTACGGTATTTTGGAAAAAGAAGAAAAAATTTACGTTATTGCAGCCACTTTTGACTGGAACGATCTGGGTACCTGGGGTTCCCTGTTCAATGAAAGTGAAAAGGACGAAAATGAAAATGCCGTTTTAAATGCCAGGGTGTTGGCAAAAGAAGCTTCACGGAATATAATTAGTTCAAAAACCAATAAAGTAGTGGTGATAGAAGGCCTAAGCGATTATATCATAGTTGATGAGGAAGAAGTGCTTCTCCTTGTTCCAAAAGAAAAGGAACAGGATATTAAACAAATAAGATCTCATGTTCGGGAGAAGTTTGGCGAAAATTTAGGATAAGACGAATGGAAGAAAATACCAATGGCAATACTTCTGTTGATCAGGAGCCAACCGCTACCGGGAAATCGGTGCTGAAAGAAATTAGAAGCTTTCTTAAGGAGCTTCTGGATATTCATGAAGATACAGACCGGGATACCACTATGGAGATCGTCAAGCGCGATATTTCCTTCAAAGGACATAATGCATGGATCCTTGTATTCTCGATTTTTGTTGCCTCTATAGGACTCAATGTAAGTAGTACTGCGGTTGTTATAGGTGCCATGTTAATCTCCCCATTAATGGGACCTATTGTGGGTGTTGGATTCTCTGTGGCCATTAATGATGTGGACACTTTAAAAAGATCTCTGGTAAACCTTGGGGTAATGGTGGGTTTAAGTGTATTGACAGCTTACCTTTATTTCCTGGCATCGCCTATCAAAGAAGCGACCCCAGAATTGGTAGCCCGTACCTATCCTACGATCCTTGATGTGCTGGTAGCGATCTTTGGTGGAACAGCCTTGATCATCGCTAAAACCAAAAAAGGTGCTATTGCCAGTGTGATCATGGGAGTGGCGATAGCCACAGCTCTTATGCCTCCGTTATGTACGGTGGGGTATGGACTCGCCATAGGAAACTGGGAATATGCGGGAGGGGCACTGTATCTGTTTTCCATTAATTCTGTCTTTATTGCGCTTTCCACTTTTGTGGTGTCTAAACTACTTCGTTTTCCTCTGGTGAAATATGTCAATAGCAGGCGCAGGAAAAATACTGCCAGACTTGCCTCTCTAATAGCTATTCTTGTGATGATCCCAAGTATTATACTTTTTGTCAATCTGCTAAGTGAACAGGTTTTTTTAAGTAAAACAAAAGACTTTGTCAAGCAGGTGATTACCTACCCGGGAACTGAAGTGGTGAAATTCAGCCAGGATTATAAAACCAAAATCGTAGATATTTACCTTATTGGAAAACCTGTGCCGCAGGAGGAGATTGAGCAGTGGAAAGCACAAATAAGATCTGTGAAGGAGTTGGAAAATACTGCTCTTCGTGTGCACCAGGGTTCAGATCAAAGTTCTGAAATGGCCGAACGGCTGACCAGTGAAGTGAAAGCGGGCATTCTGGAAGATCTCTACCTGAAGAACCAGGAGATTGTGGAAAACAAGGATGCCCGAATTAGGCTGCTCGAACAGGAATTAATGCGTTACCGCGGCGCTGGGATACCCTTTGAAACCATCAGTAAGGAGGCAAAGATCAATTATAACAACCTTGAAGAATTGAGTTATGCCAATAATCTCATCACCAATTTTTCAAAAATCGATACTGTTCCTACCTTTAATGTGAGGTGGAATAAATCTCTCTCAAAAAATGGTCGTGAAAACGAAATGCACAAGCTAAAGGAATGGCTTGCGGTAAGACTTTCTTTGGATACCTTGTCAGTACGGGCGTATAAATAATAGGAGGATCAAAGTCCCTGTAACTGTGCTTTTCTAACTTTTCTGAAGAGATCTGATGAGTATACAAATTCAGTTACAGCTTCATTATCGGTTTTAAAAATGACCTTTTTATCTCCCTCCCATTCCAGGCGTCCATTTTGAAGGAAAACGATCTTTTCACCTATTTCCAACACGGAGTTCATGTCATGGGTGTTGATCACCGTAGTGATATCGTATTCCCGGGTAATTTCCAGGATGAGATTGTCAATTACTGTGGCTGTTTGCGGGTCAAGGCCTGAGTTTGGTTCATCACAAAATAGGTATTTTGGTTTGTTTACTATAGCCCGTGCGATAGCTACCCTTTTTTGCATCCCCCCGCTTATTTCGACCGGAAATTTTTGATGTTGGGCTTCGGCAAGGTTTACTCTGTCCAATACCTCCTTCACCCGTTTCATCATCGTAGCTTTATTTTGCTTGGTGAACATACGTAAGGGGAACATTACATTTTCCTCTACGGTCATAGAATCAAACAGGGCACCACCTTGAAAAACCATTCCCATTACTCGGCGCAATTCCCGTTGTTCCTCATCAGAGAATGAAGAATAAGGCTCCCCGTCGTACAGGATCTTTCCAGAATCTGGCCTGAATAAACCAAGAAGGCATTTTAAAAATACGGTTTTTCCTGCCCCCGACTGGCCAATGATCAAATTGGTCTGGCCCTTGGGGAATGTGGTAGTTATACCCTTCAGGATCTCTTCTCCATCAAACGCTTTCTTTATATCCTGAACTTCTATCAT
>CAZVKA010000090.1:0-6735 GCA_964627595.1 uncultured Flavobacteriaceae bacterium
GCATCGTACTGCGGATTCCCACTGTATGGGCTGCCGCCGTTGCTCTTTGGTTTTTCAATTCCGAAGTGCGTATAAAGGTCAATAAAAGAAGGATATACTTCTTTTCCCTTAAGGTCGATCACTACGGAATTGGCCGGAACATTAATAGATTTTCCAACGGCAGTAACCTTGCCGTCCTTGATGGCCATCATTCCGTTGTTAATAATTGTATTGGGATCCACGTGGATCTTTGCATTTTTCAACACCGTATAATTGGTGTTTACTTCGGCCTTGACTGCATCGTTTTTGGGGAAATACTCCTGTGCCTGCAGGCCGAGAGAGGCACTAAACAGGAGGCAAAACAAAAATTTAAATTTCATAAAGTAGTTTAGGATTGGTATATAAAATTTTGAAGCCGGTAAGTTAACAAAAAATTAATGATCACAAAGCATTGAGGAGATCCTGTCTCCCCTTAAAATAATTTACTAAAAGGGCCACCACATAGCTGTAGCTCTTCATTCCTTCAGGCTGATTGTTAGCTTTTAAAAAGCTGTTGTAGGTGTACATGAACACGGGTTCCATAGGATTTTTATGCCGGGCCCAGAACTCCCTTACTTCAGCGTAATTCATTTTCACCCCGTGGTTAAGGCTGTCCATAAGGGATTTTGTAAGTTCGGGATCTCTAAAATGAAGTTCATTGAGACAATAGCTCAGGGCAAAGGTATAACCGGAATACCTGAAATAAGGATCAGGATGGTTCATGGTGGAAAGGCAGGCCAGGAAATTTGCCTCATTTTCCTTGGCATACCCTAACTGGTGACCAATTTCGTGACTGGCCGTGGTGGGGATCTTGAAAGGCACGATTAAAGTATTCACCTGACCTTCATTGGTGAGCGGATTAAGGTATCCGTTAAACCCCATATAGGTTAATGGCAGGCTATAGAGAGACCTTTTGAGGCTTACCTTATTGTAATCAAGCTTTGGAAATGTGTGTTCGAGGTTTTGATAACCGTCTGTGGTCATATGGAGAAGTTCTGACTTGGAATAGGGGACTTCCACTTTTAAAGAATCATCTCCCGTTAGGATCAAATGAAGTTCATTAGAGCGTTCAATGAGCTGTTGGGTCAATGCAGTGAGCTCTTCTGTGGAATATTCATTTTCAATACCCAGGCTTTGGTGCAGGGGAAGGCGATAGTAATTAAACCCCCAAAAAAGATTAAAACAGGCATAGATCAGGGAAAGTGCCGCAAGGGCTTCCAGACCCCATCTTTTAGGGTTCCTGAACCTTTGCCTGACCCTGCTGATGATCCATCGCAAAAACATAATGATCAATACTCCATATAGAAAATCCCCGAGGGAGAAAGGAAGAAATCCCAGTCCCATGCGCATGAGCGAAGAAGTTACAGGATAGATTCCTAGGCTGTACCAGCTTTCCACAAAAGAAGGGTACATAGCCAGGAGCCTGATCAATACAATCTGTACAGGCAGTAGAATAGCTAAAATAAGAGCCGATTTTCTCATCACCTTTCAAAAATAGAGAATTGAGTTGAGACGTGAGACATTAGATCTGAGACTTTAGAAAAGGAATTTCAGGTTTAAAATGAATTATTTTAAATGGAAAATTACTCCGGTCGAGTGTAGTCAATACCTCTTTGCTGTGATTTCATTTGTAACGTCCTCCTCTGAAGGAGTACCTGTTGGCAGGCAGGGGGAGGCTTTCCACCCCGTCTTGCGGTGTCTGAAAGGCGGGGTGGGGAAGAATGAGAAATAGGTCTAATCAAAACACTCCAAATACATATGTTTTTAAAAGGTACCGCGAATTCACGAATTATCTTTATCCACTCATATCGTGGTACGGGGTTTTATTTATAAAAACACTTCAATTCACAAATTTTTTCCTTCTGATCTCGAAATCTATCCTTTGTCCACCGCCCACTTTAAAAATATTAGTGGATTCGTGGCAAAAAATACACGTTTCCCACTTACCTCTATCCACTTTCTTATATTTGTAAAAAACACAATAACACCAACAAAATGAATGAAGAAATAAGAGCTTTAGAGCCAAAGCCACTCTGGAATAAATTTGCCGATCTCAACGCCGTACCCCGTCCCTCTAAAAAAGAGGAGCGTGTGATCGAATTCATAAAGAACTTTGGAAACGATCTGGGACTGGAAACCGAGGTAGACAAGGTTGGGAATGTGATTATTAGGAAACCTGCGACGCCGGGAATGGAAAATAAAAAGCCAGTGGTGTTGCAGTCACACCTGGATATGGTACATCAAAAGAACAATGATTCTAATTTCGATTTCGAAAACCAGGGCATTGAAATGTACGTGGATGGCGATTGGGTGAGAGCTAAAGGAACTACCCTTGGAGCTGATAACGGTTTAGGAGTAGCGACCATGATGGCGGTCCTGGAAAGTGACGAGATCGAGCATCCGGCACTTGAAGCACTTTTTACTATAGATGAAGAAACCGGGATGACCGGAGCCATGGGACTGGAACCCGGGCTCCTTAAAGGAGACATCCTGCTTAACCTGGATACTGAAGAGGACAACGAAATTGGAATAGGATGTGCCGGCGGCGTGGACATTACCGCCAGCCGTTCTTATAGGGAAGAAGATGTACCGAAAGATTCTGTTTCCTATAAGGTAAAGGTCAAGGGATTACAGGGAGGCCATTCTGGAATGGATATCATCAAGGGCCTTGGAAATGCCAATAAGATCATGAACCGTATTCTCTTTGGAGGTTATGAGGACTTCGGAATGAGGATCGCAGAGATCAATGGCGGCGGACTTCGAAATGCTATACCGCGGGAAAGCGAGGCTGTGATCACTATAGAAAAAATTCAGAAAGAGGATTTCTCGGCAGAAGTCGGAAAATTGATCCAGGATATTCAGCAGGAATACAAATCGCTGGAGCCAAAGCTTCTTATAGAGATCGAGGAAACTGAAATGCCTGCAAAAGTGATGGAGCTGGGTGTTCAGGAATTGTTACTGAAGGCTATTTACGCCACACATAATGGAGTCTACAGGATGAGTCCCGATATTGAGGGATTGGTAGAAACCTCCAATAATGTAGCCCGTGTGACTGTTAAGAGTGGTAATATCGAGGTGCTTTGTTTGACCCGTTCTTCGGTGGAATCTAATAAGAATGACCTTGCCAACAGTATTCGCTCTGGATTTGAACTTGCTGGCTTTGAGGTAGAACTTTCAGGTGCTTATCCCGGATGGGCTCCCAACATGGATTCTCCAATCCTTAAGGTGCTCGATAATTTGTATCGAAAAATGAATACAGATGAACCCGATATCGCTGCCTGCCATGCCGGCCTTGAGTGCGGGATCCTAGGCAAGAACTATCCCGAAATGGATATGATCTCTTTTGGACCAACCATTCGTGGAGCTCACTCCCCAGATGAAAGGGCAAGTATTACTTCGGCACAGAAATACTGGAAGTTTGTGCTGGAAGTGTTGAAAAACATTCCGGAGAAGAAATAAACAAAAAAGGCTGCCAACCGGCAGCCTTTTTTAATGCAATCATGTGGATTTTACTGAATTTCCAAGATTCTAACTTTGAAGATGAGATCTGCTCCCGGTGGAATAACCGGTGGCGCTCCTCTTTCTCCATAGCCTAAATGGGCAGGGATGAACAACATAGCTTCATCTCCAACCTTCATTTGCTGTACGCCTTCTTTGAATCCTGGGATCATTGGCGCATCTGGACTATATAATACCGGCATGGGGGAGTATCCGCCCATTTGTCGTCTTCTTTCGTTCATGGCCCCGGCTTCTTCTGCTACCTCTGCGATATTGGTGTCGAACAGGTGTCCGTCAGGCAGGTATCCTTCATAGTTCACCAATACCGTGTCTCCAAGTTTTGGTTGAGGTCCTTCTCCCTGCTCCGTAAAGTTGATTTGTAGTCCGCTTTCCAATTGCTCCGCTTCCGCTTTTAATTCTTCAAACCGGGTTTGTCTGGCATTCCTTTGCTCTGTCATTTGCTGTTCCTTGGCTTCAGCTTCATCTTTAAAGGCCTGAAGTTCCTGACTTAAAACATTAGAAGCTTTGAAGTCTTTAGCAGAACTTCCTTTTCGAATGATCTTCACTTCTTCCATCACGATCTGCTCAACTGGCTTGTCATTAGGTCCCGTCTCTACAGCTCCTATCTGGTCCACTACTTCCTGCCCCTGGACTACTTCTCCAAAAACAGTGTGCATGCCATCAAGCCACGGCGTTTCCTTCAAAGTGATGAAAAACTGGGATCCATTGGTGTTTGGACCGGAATTGGCCATAGAAAGAATACCCTTGGAATCGTGTTTCAGCGTATCCACGATCTCATTGGGAAATTTGTATCCTGGGCCACCGCTTCCGGTTCCCTCAGGATCTCCTCCCTGAATCATGAAATCTTCTATGACTCTGTGAAAGGTAAGTCCGTCATAAAACTTCTTGTCTTTATAATCGTCCTGGACCATAGTGCTTTCACCTTCGGCAAGAGAGACAAAACTCGCTACGGTCATTGGAGTGGCCTCATGGTACAATTCGGCTACAAAAGTTCCTTTGTTGGTCCTGAATTCGGCATACATTCCGTCTTCGAGGTCAGGATATTCTTCGTTACAAGCGGTAAAAGACAGCAGGATGCTGCATAAAAGTAAAAAACTGATTTTTTTCATTACTGGTTCAATTGTTTTGGTTGTTATCTTCTTTAGTGATCTTGTTTAAGGTGACGGTAGAAATAACCGGCACGTTTTTTCCTATTTTCTTTTTATCTCCATAGTATCCATAAGCTTTATGGGAAGGGAAGAGAAAGGTTACTGTTTCTCCCTCTTTCATAAGTTTAAGTCCTTCCCTTAACCCGCTGAACAATTTTTCTTTGTCCATCGCATAGGTCTTCGTGGGAAGTTCTTCCCTGGAATAAATAATACGCCCATCAAGGGTTTTGAGGTTGTAATCAAATTCCACCACATCCCCAAATTCAGGTGATCTGGTAGAAGCAGTATCCTTTTTGTTGTAGTAGTACCAGAATCCGTTGGGAGAGGAAATATAGTTTTGAGTAGAGTCCTCTTCTATGATATCAAGAATAAGTTCCTCTTCTGCAGCGACTATCTTCTTGTTGCGTTCAATGGATTCTTTAATATATGAACCCGACTTTTGGGTCACCGGTCGGCGCGGTTCCGGCGATTTACAGGAAAACATCAGTAATATCCCCAGCACTGGCAAGATCAATTTCCTCATATGGATAAACTTGTTTTATAATCGGGTAAGATACTAATAAATTTAGCAACGGTCTCTTTCAGGCTAAGATCGCTTTTGCCACCGGCGGCATTAATGTGCCCTCCTCCTTCAAAGTGCTGGCGCGCAAAATCATTGACAGAGAATGTTCCTTTTGACCTGAGGGAGATCTTCACTATATTATCAGCTTTATTTTCAATAAAAATAGCTGCGAAAACAACTCCTGTGAGTGAAAGACCGTAATTTACAAATCCTTCTGTATCCCCTTTTTTAAAATTGTGACGATCCAGTTCTTCCTGGGAGAGTACTATATAAGCGGTTCTCAAGCCCTCGACCACTTTTAAATTCTGCAAGGCTACCCCCAGTAACTGGAGACGGCTATAGGAGTTGGTGTCATAGACATTTTCGTGAATGTTGGTATTGTCTGCCCCTCGTTGAATGAGGTCGGCAATGACGCGATGAGTGAGACTGGTGGTGGAGCGGTACCGGAACGAGCCGGTATCGGTCATGATCCCGGTGTAAAGACAGGTCGCAATCTGTGCATGAATATGATCTTCCAGCCCAATATTATGAATGAAATGATATACCATTTGTGCGGTTGAACACATGGTAACATCACTGTAGGTCACCACAGCGTAATCATCGGGCTGTTGATGGTGATCTATCATAATAAATTCGGCATCTGCTTCTTCCAGTGCTTGCTTCATTTCTCCTGCACGGGAGAGGTGGTTGAAATCAAGGGTGAAAATGATATCGGCTTCCTCAATATAATCATCACATTTTTCTTTTTCCTTTTCGTAAATGATCACCTCTTCACTATAAGGCAACCATTTAAGGAAATCGGGGTAGTCATTAGGAGCGATAAGGTGCACGTAATGGTGCCGGCTTTCCAACAGAAGTTTCAGAGCAAGGGTAGAGCCCATAGCATCTCCATCTGGTCCTTTGTGAGGTACAACGACTATTTTCCTGGGAGTGGCCAGTAACTCCTTGATCTTTGAAATATCTTCGTTTGTCATAGAGGGCGAAGATACCTATTATTTAAAGATCATAAAATTCCGAAGTCTGAAAATTAGGAGGAGAAGAAGAGCTGTTTTTGCTTAAGACTGAAGAAATTATTGGATATGGTATGGAAATGCGTATTTTTGCAGCCAAATTAAAAAAAGATATAATGGCAGGAAACAGAACCTTCACCATGTTAAAGCCCGATGCAGTTGAAAAAGGACACATTGGAGCTATTTTAGAGCAGATCACGGCCTCGGGATTCAGAATAGTAGCGATGAAGCTCACTCAAATGACCCGTCGTGATGCCGAGACTTTCTATGAGATCCACAAAGAGCGCCCATTCTTCGGGGAACTGGTTGAATTCATGACCCGCGGGCCTATCGTAGCTGCGATCCTTGAAAAAGAGAACGCTGTGGAAGACTTCAGAACCCTTATAGGTGCTACCAATCCTGAAGATGCTGCGGAAGGAACTATCAGAAAGAAGTATGCAGCTTCTGTTGGTGAGAACGCCGTTCACGGAAGTGACAG
>CAZVKA010000091.1:0-5882 GCA_964627595.1 uncultured Flavobacteriaceae bacterium
GGAGAAGTATCTGCTTTATTAGTTGCGGGTTGCGCGTTGTTACTGTTGCCTGTTGAAATCTAAATAAAGTGGCTGAAAAAAAGTAAATTCAATTACTAATTTTTCAAACATATGGCAGATTCTTATTATCAACTGGAGATCTATCAAAAGTCTATGGATCTTTTTTATACCACGCACCGCCTCAGCCACACCTTCCCAAAAAGCGAGGTCTATGAACTCGGAAGTCAAATAAGAAGGTCTTGTGACGGGATAAATTCGAATATTGTTGAAGGGTACGGCCGCAAAAGGTACAAAGCTGATTTTATAAAATTTCTCTCTACGCCCACTCCAGCTGTGATGAAACGAAGAACCACTTCAAAAAGATTAGTTTCCTCTATCCTAATTTGGTAAAAGATAATTATATCTTAAAGAAGAATTTGACACTCTAGGAGCCAAGATCTATAGCTTCATCAAATTTACAACAAGCAGTCACAGTTAAACCAATTTAAACTGGAAACCGGCAACTGGTAACAAAGCGGCTACTAAAGTAGCCGCTTTTTCATCTCCTCCACGATATTGAATGCCGCAGGACAAATAGCCACATTTTTCATGGTAAGGTTACTGATCTTGTGAAAATCTTTGCGGTTGGTATGCGGGAATTCACTGCAGGCTTTTGGGCGTACATCGTAGATGAGACAGTAATTATCGGCATCTAAAAAGGTGCAGGGCACCTGCTGCAAAACATAATCCTTGTCTTCATCCACCCTGAGATACTGGTCGATGAACTGCTGCGGCTTTATTTTGAAATGTTTGGAGATGCGCTCAATATCCTTATTAGTAAAAAGAGGCCCGGTGGTTTTGCAGCAGTTAGCACATTGAAGACAGTCGGTACGGGAGAATTCTTCGTCATGAATTTCCTGCATTTCCCGGTCCAAATGCCTGGGAGGCTTCTTTTTAAGCTTAGAAAAAAACTTTTTATTCTCCTTATGCTTATCTTTGGCCCTCTGCGGGAGCCCATTAATCTCTTCCTGCATGTTGCAAAGATAAAAAGAACCAGAGCTTGAACAACGAAAAAAACAATGCCGATATCTTCGGAAATGCCATTAAGGCCTTTTTTGAACATGGAGATGAAGAAGGTATATTAGTTCATTCACCCGATTTTGATGACGATGTCATTCCAGTAGCCTACCTTTTCAGGAGTTATAAGGAAATGCCACCGCTGGAAAAAAAGGCGCTTGACCTTTGTAAAGGACAGGTACTCGATGTAGGTTGCGGCGCAGGGAGCCATTCCTTGTATCTTGAACAACAGAAAAAAATGAAGGTCACGGCAATTGACACTTCAAAAGGAGCTGTGGAAGTTTGCAGGAAAAGAGGTGTTTCTGACGCGAGAAATATCGCTTTTGAAGATCTTCCCGAAGAAAAATACGAAACCATCCTGCTGCTCATGAACGGTACAGGAATAGTAGGGAAAATGCGGAATCTGGATAATTTTTTTCAGAAACTTAGGTCCCTGCTCCATCCAGGAGGGCAGGTTCTGATCGACTCGTCAGACCTGATCTACCTTTTTGACACAGATGAAGACGGCGGAGTGTGGGTGGATGCTGCCGGAGGGTATTACGGAGAACTTCATTACAGCCTAGGTTACAAAGGAGAGACTTCTGCAGGATTTGATTGGTTGTACCTGGACTTCGATTCCCTCTCATTAGCAGCAGCAAAAAATGGATTTTCCTGCGAACTGGTGCAGGAAGGGGAACATTATGATTATTTAGCCAAATTAACTTTAAAAAACTGAGTCTGTATGGGGATAAAAAACAAACTGAAAATTCTACTGCTCGTATTATTTCTGGGATTCTCAGCATGTTCTACAGATGAAGAACGGGCACCTGATGATCGTCCCCTTGGGGTTTCTGCAAGGTCTTTTTTAAGTGATGAAGACTTTACATCCCTAAGCGTAGAAATAGTGTATGTCACAGGGTTTAAGCCTTCTGAAAGTTCCCTTAGCAATATAAAATCCTTTCTGCAAACTTACCTGAACAAACCCGGAGGAATTAACATACAACTTAATGCGATCCCCGCTCCCGGTATGAGCACCTACTCCCTGGATGAAATTAAAGAGATAGAAAACAGGTACCGCACCTCGTTTACCTCAGGAACTAAACTCTCGACTTTCATTTTTATTGCCGACAATCAAAGCGACGCCTCCACCTCCAGGGAACTGGTCCTTGGAAAAGCTTATAAAAATACTTCCATGGTGATTTTTGAAAAAGAGATCAGGGAACTGGCAGAGAACGCAGGGGTTTCGAGTAGTCAGATTCAGCAGACCACCATAAAGCATGAATTTGGACATCTTTTTGGATTGGTAGACAACGGTTCACCCGCACAAACAGATCATGTATTCAAGGATCCTGATAATCCCCACGAAAAAGGCCATTGCAGCATCACGGGATGCCTTATGGTAAGAGACCTGGATTATACCAAAAATAGCAATCCTGAACTGGGGGCCAAATGTCATCTCGATCTGGTCGCCAACGGCGGGAAATAAAAAAAGCCTGCTCAAAAAGAACAGGCAAAAATAGGATTTTTGAAATAGCCTTAGTACACTTTTTCCCCGTCTAAATAGGTAGCATTTACCTTAGTCTGCGGAATTTCTTTTTCAGGAACTTCCATGATATCCTGTTCTAAAATGACGAAATCGGCGAACTTTCCGGGTTCAATACTTCCCTTTTCTTCTTCCTCAAAATTACTGTAAGCAGCCCAGATGGTCATTCCCTTAAGAGTCTCCTCTCTTGAAAGTGCCTGCTCTGGCATATAACCTCCTTCAGGATATTCTTCCAGGTCTTTACGTGCAACGGCTGCATAAAACGTAAGGAAAGGATTGACCTCCTCTATGGGAAAATCGGTTCCCAGGGCAATAACCCCTGCCTGATCCAGCAGTTGTTTAAAAGCATACGCACCCCTTTCACGCTCCTCTCCCAAACGATCTCCGGCCCAATACATATCACTGGTAGCGTGGGTAGGTTGAACTGAAGGAATGATATTACGGCTAAAGTAACTGAAATCTTCCTGGTCAATGACCTGCGCATGTTCTACCCTCCAGCGCCTGTCTCCTGCATTTGTTAGAAGGGAATCATATATCTTTAGGATTACCGCATTAGCAGAATCCCCTATCGCATGAGAATTCATCTGGTATTCAGTCTCTGCTATTCTGGCCGCTGTGCTGTGAAATTCAGATACAGGTGAAAGTAAGGCCCCGTAATGCTCGTGTTTATCTGAATACGGCTCTTTTAAAGCAGCTCCCCGAGACCCCAAAGCTCCGTCTCCGTAAAACTTTACAGAACGAACATTTAATTTTTCTGTTTTATAAGGTTCCCTTTGCAGATAATAATCCAGGTTTTCCTTTGTGTTACTGATCATCGCGTAAATACGCATGTCAAGAGTTCCTGCCTTATGCAGGCTGTCCAGTAATTCAATAGTTTCACGATCAATCCCGGCATCCACTACGGTAGTCAAACCATAACTAAAAGATATTTTCTGAGCATCCAATAGAGCTGTGATCTCATCTTCCACATCTGGCCGTGGTATCACCTTCCCTACAAGATCCATGGGATTATCAATAAGTATCCCCGTTAATTTCCCGTCTACGACTTCTATTTCCCCTCCTTCTACCGGGGTTTCAGCGGTAATTCCGGCGGCATCCAGGGCGGCCTGGTTTACCAGTAGCGCATGCCCGTCAATTCTAGTGATTGCCACAGGGGTATTGGGAAATAGTTGATCGAGGGTATCCTTTACCGGGAATTCCTTGATCTCCCAATCGTTCTGATCCCAACCCCTGCCGGTGATAAAATCTACATCCTTTTCTTGCTGAAATTCCACTATCCTGCTAACAACCTCCTCGAAACTTTCGGTTCCTCTAAGATCAACAGTTTGTAGTTGAAGTCCGAAGCGGTAAAAATGGGCGTGGGCATCGATCAAACCCGGAAAAATGGCTTTTCCTTCGGCATCTACGACTTTTTCAGCCTCATATTTTCCCAAAATTTCCGCAGTAGTTCCCACGGCAAGAAATTTTCCGTCCTTAACCGCAAAAGCTTCCACGGTAGAAAAATCATCATCCACGGTGTATATCCTGGCGTTAGTCACCAGGAGGTCTGCCTCCTCCTTTTGCTCGCAAGAAGTAAAGATTCCGCAGAGAAGGGCAACAAATAAAAGTTTTCTCATCTTGATTTCGAATTTGGGTAAAAATAAAAAATGCACTCCAATAAGAGGAGTGCATTTTAATTTATCTCGAACTAAAGGCCTTTACCAGGTGGTAAGAGCATCTATGATTGCTGACCTGATCTCAGAATTAGCTCCCGCCGCCAACGCAACAGACACAAACAATCCTATCATTGCCGCAGAGAAATCCCTGAAGATCATCTTACCGGCTTTCTTACGGTGCTTCTTGCCTTTCTTGGTTCTTGCTAAACTAATGGCGATTTCTCTACCGCCAATTACCCCAAGGAAAACCCAGGTGGTACTCATTGGCACAGTACTAATGAAAAGCTTGTAAATAAGAAGGATCACGTAGGTGGCATCCACGAGGGTCGCCGCACGAACATCTGAGATCCTCGCCTTTTCACTTACCACTTCCTGGATCTTATCCCCTCTCAGGTAAAACAGTAATCCAAGTCCGGCAAATATTGTTATGGCAAATATGGAGAATTGTACAGCATCAAGCTGTCGTGGAAGGAATACCGCAATGTTGGCACCATCCTGCATCACCCACACACCCCACAGGGTACCGCTCACGATCCACTGAACGATATTCCAGCTTTTGTTGAATTTCCTGCTTTTAAAGTACTTCTTGATCATGTTATAGGAGAAGTACCAAACCAGAAATGAAAGTATGAACGCCATAATATATCCCGTCCAACTCTTCCAAACTACGGAGGTGATCCCGGAGGTATCTGCACTAAAAACACTCAGAATAAGGAAGGTAGTGGATACCGGCATCCTCATTCTGGTAAGGATAAGCAGTACTAAAGGCGCTATGATCTGAAAAAAACTGAATGTCTCTGGATGAGGATACTTTGTGGTGCCATCAGGATTCAGTAACCGCTGATAGGTCACATCACCGTCAAAATATACCCAGCTAAAGGTTACTGTAAGAAGGAAGATCCCTCCTATGAACAACCATAATGACCACCATTTCCTGGTTTTGTTACTTTCAATAAATGTCCCCAGAGATTGAATACTGTCATTGGCTACAGTTGCGTAGGCCGCAAAGAAGAATCCCAGCCACATTCCCGCCTGCCCCTGCCCAGATAAGATCCCGGCCAGAGCAAGACCTATGATCACGATAAACAGGAAGGTTTTTTCCTGAACCATAAAGTCCAGGAGGTTCAAATAGGGCCTGTCTCTTTTCACCCTGGTAAATTTCCCTTTTTTTGCCATTTTCTTATTAAAGTTAAAATCAGTTGAAAAATAAGTAAAATAATCTCATTTTCAGAGACGGCGAAATTACTCACTTACATGCAATTTCACTTTAAATTCAATGTTATGTAATTGTTAAGAAAGAATTAACAGTTACCGTAAGAAATGGTGACCCCGGCAAATAAAAAAAGCCTCCTAAAAAGGAAGCTTTTGTGTGGGCAATGAGGGATTCGAACCCCCGACCCCCTCGGTGTAAACGAGGTGCTCTGAACCAACTGAGCTAATTGCCCGATATGTCTTGCGTGGGTGATACTGGGTTCGAACCAGTGACCCCTACCTTGTCGAGGTAGTGCTCTGAACCAGCTGAGCTAATCACCCTGAAATGTATTGCCGGTAATCAAATGCAATCAAAAAAGGCCTCCGGATAGGAAGCCTTCTCTTGTGTGGGCAATGAGGGATTCGAACCCCCGACCCCCTCGGTGTAAACGAGGTGC
>CAZVKA010000092.1:0-5810 GCA_964627595.1 uncultured Flavobacteriaceae bacterium
CTTTCCACATCGATGCCTAAACCTGAAGTAGCATTTGCCTGGGGATCGGCATCAATAAGCAGGACTTTTTTTTCCAGCACCCCTAAGGATGCTGCCAGGTTCACTGAAGTGGTGGTTTTACCTACCCCTCCTTTTTGATTTGCAATGGCAATGATCTTACCCATTAAGTTCTTTTGGATTTTAAAAGGTAAAAATACAATTTATTATAGGTTTACGAAAGGTAATTTGTTAACAGAATTAAGAGTAGCTCCAAACCTCCCAAAGGATTTTGAAAATTGATGAATCCCTTTTTTACAGGGTGTTACAATCCTTTAGTATTTTGTTGTAACCAGGATGACCTCCCCCGTAAGAAAAAAAATGCCAAAAATTGTTAACTACCTTTTTTGGATTTTATCATGTCCTCCAGCATGTCCCACATCTCCTCCGGAATAGCTTCCAGAAGGTTAAATTGGCCTGCTCCTTTGAGCCATTCTCCACCGTCAATAGTGATCACCTCCCCGTTTACATAAGCCGAAAAATCAGAGATCAGGTAAGCGGCGAGATTTGCCAATTCCTGGTGTTCCCCAACTCTTTTCAAGGGAACTTTTTTAGCCAGATCGAATTTTTCTTTTAGATCCCCGGGTAGTAACCTGTCCCAGGCCCCCTTTGTAGGAAATGGTCCGGGCGCGATCGCATTGGAACGAATGCCATATTTGGCCCATTCCACGGCCAGGGATCGCGTCATGGCAAGAACTCCTGCTTTAGCGGTGGCACTTGGCACCACGTAGGCAGATCCAGTCCAGGCGTAGGTAGTAACGATGTTCAGTATTGTTTTGTTCTTTTCCCCCTTGTCAATCCAGTGCTTTCCAAAGGCCAGGGTACAGTTTTTGCTACCTTTCAAGACGATATCTATGATGGTGTCAAAAGCGTTCGCGCTTAACCTTTCAGTAGGGGAAATGAAATTTCCTGCCGCATTGTTCAGTAAGATGTCAACGGATCCAAACTCTTCGACAGCCTGTTCCAGCATATTTTCCACCTGGTCATAATGCCGCACATCGCATTGAAGCGGCAAACATTTCCCACCTGTCTCTGCTTCGAGTTCTTTGGCTGTATTTTGAAGTTTCTCAAGATTTCTGGAAGTAATAGCTACTTTGGCACCCAGTTCGAGGAAATATTTCGACATTGCTTTTCCTAGGCCGCTTCCGCCCCCGGTAACTACAATATTCTTACCCTGAAGGGCGTCATCGCGAAGCATTTTTTTTGTATAATCCATTGGTTAGTATTGAGTAGTGAGTATCAAGAAAAAATTAATCAATAAGGATCTCCAACAGCTGAATCGCCGCATCACTGATCTTGGTGCCGGGACCAAAGACTGCCACTGCGCCGGCATCGTATAGGAACTGGTAATCCTGGGAAGGAATAACTCCTCCAACGATCACCATGATATCATCCCTACCATATTTTTTCAGTTCATCGATCACCTGGGGCACCAGGGTTTTATGGCCCGCTGCAAGGGAGGAAACACCCAGGATGTGCACGTCATTTTCCACCGCCTGTTTGGCTGCTTCTGCGGGAGTCTGGAAAAGCGGACCTATATCAACATCGAACCCTACATCAGCGTATCCCGTGGCTACCACTTTAGCACCGCGATCATGGCCATCCTGGCCCATTTTCGCGATCATGATACGCGGGCGCCTGCCTTCCTGTTCCGCGAAATGATCTGCCATTTCCCTGGCCTTTTTGAAAGAAGAATCGTCTTTTATTTCTTTTGAATACACTCCGCTAAAAGATTGAATTTTTGCTTTATATCTACCGTACACTTCTTCCAGCGCATTGCTAATTTCACCTAAGGTGGCACGCTGCCGGGCAGCTTCTACTGCTAAAGCTAATAAATTTTTTTCTCCGGAACGGGCAGCTTCGGTAAGTTCTTTTAGTGCAGCTTCTGTTTTTTCTGAATTTCTTTGCGCCCTGATAATTTCCAGTCTTTCTACCTGCTGGCGCCGCACCGTCTGGTTGTCCACTTCAAGGGTGACAATAGGGTCTTCTTTGTCTCGCCTGAATTTGTTCACTCCCACAATGATGTCCTGCCCGCTGTCGATTCTCGCCTGTTTAATGGCTGCGGCTTCTTCAATTCTCAGCTTCGGGATCCCTGCTTCAATGGCTTTTGTCATTCCGCCCAGGTCTTCCACTTCCATGATCAACTCCCAGGCTTTTTCGGCGATCTCGTTGGTGAGGGACTCGACAAAATAACTTCCGGCCCACGGATCAACAGTTTTAAGGATATGGGTTTCCTGTTGCAGGTGCAACTGGGTATTGCGGGCAATACGAGCTGAAAAATCTGTAGGAAGGGCGATCGCCTCATCCAGGGCATTCGTGTGCAGACTTTGAGTGCCACCAAAGGCTGCGGCGGCCGCTTCAATGCAAGTTCGGGCTACATTGTTGAATGGGTCCTGCTCGGTTAAACTCCATCCACTGGTTTGACAGTGAGTTCTCAAAGCAAGGGATTTCTCGTTCTTTGGATTGAACTGTTTTACCAGCTTTGCCCAAAGAGCTCTGGCGGCCCTCATCTTTGCGATCTCGGTAAAATGATCCATTCCTATGGCCCAAAAGAAGGAAAGCCTGGGTGCAAAACTGTCAATGTCCATCCCGGCGTCCAGTCCTTTGCGAATATATTCCAGGCCATCGGCCAGGGTGTAGGCCAATTCGATCTCACTGGTAGCTCCTGCTTCCTGCATGTGGTATCCTGAGATACTAATGCTGTTAAAACGGGGCATATTTTTAGAAGTATATTCGAAAATATCAGAAATGATTTTCATGGATGGAGTAGGAGGGTAGATATACGTATTTCGTACCATGAACTCCTTCAAAATATCATTCTGGATAGTTCCTGAAAGCTGTTCAGGTTTTACTCCCTGTTCTTCTGCCGCAACGATATAAAATGCCATGATAGGTAATACCGCCCCGTTCATGGTCATTGAGACCGACATTTTATCCAGGGGGATCTGGTCGAAAAGGATTTTCATATCCTCAACCGAGTCTATGGCAACCCCCGCTTTTCCCACATCACCTACCACGCGCTCATGGTCGCTGTCATAACCGCGGTGAGTAGGAAGATCAAAGGCTACGGAAAGTCCTTTTTGTCCTGCAGCAAGATTTCTGCGGTAAAATGCATTGCTTTCTTCGGCTGTTGAAAAGCCAGCATACTGCCGAATGGTCCAGGGTCGTGAAACGTACATCGTACTGTAAGGGCCTCGCAGATAAGGCGGAATGCCTGCAGCAAACTTAAGGTGATGCAGGTTCTCAATATCTTTTGCAGTATATTTCTCTTTGGAAGTTTCACCTTCTGAAGATTCTGTTTGTTTTGTGACGCTTATATGGTGAAGATCTTTTCTGCTCATTTTTTGGTGGTTGAAAAAAGGAGGTAGAACCTCCTGATTTGCATTTATGCTTCCTTTTTAAGACGTTCCTGTTCAAATTTTTCAGAAAGTCTTTTTTCAATAACCGGCTTCAGGAGAGTTTTTCTGGGTTTCTGCTTAAGAAAAGGGAATAGTTCAAGCTCCTCTTTCATTTTGTCTTCGGGATTTGGAAATTTATTGGTGCCAATTAATACCAGTTCCCCTGAATCAAATTGCTCCTGTTCTCCGTTTGCACTTTCAGTAATCTTCTTCTGGATAGTGCCGTCTTTCAGCTGGCTCAGAAAACCACCACCTTTTTCTATGCCCTTAAAAATATCCAGGGCTTTATCTGCCAATTGGTGAGTGAGACTTTCAATATAGTAACTGCCTGCCGCGGGGTTTGCCGCTTTTTCAAAATAGCTTTCATGCTTAAGGATCAACAACTGATTTCTGGCAATTCGTTTTCCGAAGTCATTATTTTTATGGTAAAGGGCATCATAAGCCATATTACAAATTGAATTGGCACCTCCCAGAACCGCGCTCATACACTCTGTGGTGGTGCGAAGCAGGTTGACATTGAAGTCATACAAGGTTTTGTTCCTTTTTGAAGGCTGTGCCAGGATATGACATTCTTCAGAAAATCCATATTCCCGCGCCACAGTGGCAAACAGGAGTCTTAAGGCTCTCAACTTGGCGATCTCAAAAAAATAATTTGGTCCTGTAGCGGTGACGAATTGAAATTTCAGCTGCTTTTTCATTTCTTCGGAAAGATCCAGCTTCGCAAGATGATTCAAGTATTCATTCAGGTGGGCCAGGGAATAAGCCAATTGCTGCGGAATAGTGGCACCGGCATTCTGGTAAAGGCTACTGTCAATGCTGATCGCAGATTCCCACTGCGCTGAATCTTTGATGATCGAATTTAAAACAGCATGATCCTTTTCCAGGTCCTGGAACCAGTTTCCAGTGCGGGCCAAATTGCCGATAATGTCTGTCTGCAGAAAAATTTTGCCGCTATAGTTCTTCAGGCGACCTGAAAATTCTTCCGATTCAAATTCCGGCTTCAGGTAGATATTAACATGATTCAGGTCTATATCCTTAAAAAGGTCATTTAATTCCACGTTTTCTGAAGGGAGAATGAACCAGAGACTTTCTGCTCCTTTTTGAAGGGCGTCCAGTGCTTTTTTATTAGCTCTTTCCGCAGAAGAGACGTAGATCTGCTCCACCACATTCCACTTTAGTGGGGAATTCACCCTCGCCGGTTCAACCATCTCATCGGGATGGTAAAATGGTTTAACATCAATACCCTCCAGGGATTTCCAGACCAGTTTTTCATTATAATCGGCCCCTTTCAGGTCAAACTGTATCTTTTGCTTCCACTGTTTGGAGGAAACTTCCTCAAATTCACTGAACAGGTTCTTTGTCATTGCTTATATATTTTTGGCTCGTATACATCTATTAAGAGAATTACTCTTCCTGATGTTCGATGATAAAGATCTCTTCATTCTCTCTTTTCATGAAATATTCACGCCTGGCAAATTTTTCGAGTTCAAGAGAATCATTGAGCGTCTCCATGATAGCTTTGTCTTTAGATATCTCGTGAAGATAGTAGTCCTTGTTCTTTTCAAGGTCATCTATTTCAAGATCGAGTTCCCTGTGGATGAGCCATGAATTGCCATCTAAAAAGAGCATCCAGAACACAAAGGAAATGGTTACCAGCATGTACTTGTTACTGAAGATACGGAACCATTTATTACTGCGGATGTTTTTTAGCTTCATGACCGAAATATACGAAATTAGAGTAAACGTTGTCTAATGATGGTTTGAACAATATCAACAGCTACCGTATTATACCGGTTGGTAGGGATGATAATATCGGCAAACTCTTTGGTGGGTTCAATGAATTGCTGGTGCATGGGTTTTAAAGTGGTTTGGTAACGCCCCAGCACCTCTTCGAGGTCACGACCCCTCTCAGCAATATCCCTTTTCAATCTTCTAATGAGCCTTTCATCACTGTCTGCATGGACATAGATCTTAATATCAAACATTTCCCTGATTTCGGGATGGGTGAGGATAAGGATCCCTTCGACAATAATTACTTTGCGCGGCTCTATCTCAATGGTTTCGCCGGTACGGTTGTGTTCCTTAAAAGAATAAATGGGCTGCTGAATGTTGTTGCCGGCTTTAAGTTCTTTGAGGTGTGAAACCAGGAGATCAAAATCAATGGATTTAGGATGATCGAAATTTATCTTTTTCCTGTCTTCAAAACTTAAGTGACTGGTGTCCTGGTAGTAGGAGTCCTGGGAGATAACATCTACCTCTTCATTCTTTAACTCTTCAATAATCTGGTTTACCACAGTGGTCTTTCCACTCCCGGTTCCCCCGGCAATTCCAATGATCAACATATTCCTAATTTTGCCGCAAAGGTAATTATTTAGG
>CAZVKA010000093.1:0-4946 GCA_964627595.1 uncultured Flavobacteriaceae bacterium
GGCTTGATAGAAAGTCTTTTGACCCTGAACATCGTTGATGAGATCACCGAGACTCGCGGGCGTGGCAACAAGGAATGTGTCGCCCAGGGAACGGCAAACGTACTTTCCGGGTTCTTTTCGGGAATGGGAGGCTGTGCGATGATCGGGCAAAGTCTTATTAATGTGTCTTCGGGTGCCCGCGCAAGATTGTCGGGAATAGTGGCGGCAGTGATGCTGCTGGTATTCATCATGTTCGCAGCAGATATTATTGAATTGTTACCCATGGCTGCCCTTACGGGAGTAATGATCATGGTGGCAGTAGGTACCTTTGAGTGGGCGAGTCTGAGAACCTTCCGCAGAATGCCAAAATCTGATGTGCTGGTAATGGTGCTGGTAACGCTGGTGACCATCTTCCTTCACAATTTAGCCCTTGCGGTACTGGTAGGAGTGATCATATCGGCCCTGGTCTTTGCCTGGGACAACGCGAAACGTATCCGTGCGAGGAAGTATGTGGATGATAAAGGGGTGAAGCATTATGAGATCTATGGTCCGCTTTTCTTCGGAAGTACTACTGCTTTCAATGAAAAATTCGATGTTTTAAACGATCCTGAAGAAGTGATCATAGATTTCTCTGAGAGCCGAATAGTAGATATGTCGGGAATTGAAGCAGTGAATAAACTGACCGAACGCTACCTGAAGCAGGGTAAAAAATTGCATTTAAGACACCTTAGCCGCGATTGCCGAAACCTGCTCGAAAATGCCGATGAGATCATCGAGGTGAACATTCTGGAAGATCCCACCTGGAAAGTGGCTACAGATAAAGCATAAAAGAAACATAGAGAAATTTAAAAGGGGCAAAAGACATCTTTTGCCCCTTTTCTTCATTCTATTTTTCTACCGAATAACTCCTGATCTCCTCCAGGATATCCTGTACATTCTTTTCGGTTTTGAACAACTTGTCCTTGCAGATCTTCAGCAGCTTTGAAGCTCTTTTGATGCGGGTGTCCAGCTCGTCAATATTGATCTCAGAATTTTCCATTTCTGTCACGATCTGCTGCAGTTCATTATAGGCTTGGGTATAACTAATTTTTTCGCTCATGATAATTTCATTTTTGTTCTTCTAAGCGGCTAAGAATTTTTCCATTGTATAATTGAGTTTCCAGTGCCTTTTCGGGATCGATGTCCCGTGGATCGCGAAGGGCTTTTCCGTCTTGCCGCGTGATACTGTAACCCCTCTTCAGGATGTTTTCAGGAGAAAGTAGCCGCAATTTTTCTTCTGAAAAGTGTAGTTTTTGAACAGCTTCTTTCAACTGACTTTTAACGTTCAAAAATAGATCATTTTCGATCTCTTTAATTTCTTCCTTTTGGCTACGGAAGAGTTCCAGGCTTTCATTAGATAAAGACCTGGTCATTTGTTCCAGTGCCGTTTTGTTCCGGTCCAGGGTGCGATGAGTGAGAGAATTAAATAACCTGGCCGATTCCTGGAGCCCCGATTTCTGGTTTCTGAAGATCCAGGTCGTTTCCTTCTCGATCTGCTCTCCGGCCTGTTGTACAGGTAGAGCAAATTCCTGGAATTTTTCCAGCAGGAATTCTGCAATTTTTGTGGGAGTAATAAAACTTTTATAGCTCACCAGCTCACTTACAGTCTCATTAGTGGAATGACCAATTCCCGTCAATACCGGGATAGGGAATTCTGCAATGGTCTTTGCCAATATGTAATTATCAAAGCAACTCAGACCAATTTCCCCGCCGCCTCCACGAATAATGGCTACCGCGTCAAAAATATGAGCGTAAGGTGCAATTTTCTCCAATTGATCCAGGATGGTACTTACTGCTCTTTCACCCTGCAATATTGCCGGGAACAACAGGTGATGAAAAGTATAACCGTGGGAGTTTGTTTGGATGACATTGAGAAAGTCCTGGTACCCTTTGCTGGTTTCCACAGAGATTATAGCGAGCGTTTTTGGAAGGAGGGGAAGAAAGGTTTTTCTATTGGCTTCAAAAAGCTGTTCTTCCTTTAATTTTTCAATAGTTAGTGCTTTTTCCCTTGCCAGTTCACCCAGGGTATATTCCGGATCAATGTCAATGATGTTCAGCGCGAGACCATGAACAGCATGATAAGTCACAGATCCCTGAAGCACTACCGTCATGTCATCTCTTAGCTCCTCCTTTAGCACTTTTTTGAACTTTGAGTTAATGGCACTAAAGGCACTGCTCCAGATATTGCCTCGCATTTCGGCTATCACCTTGCCGTTCCTTTTTTCTACAAGAGTAGGGTAACAATGTCCAGATTGGGAATAGTAATTCAGTTTTACGATCTCTGCCTTTATCCAAACGGTCTTGCTGCTATACCGTTGAATCACGTTTTGAACCGAACGGCTTAACTGGGAAAGACTATAAATGTTTTTACTGGTCACCATAGAATTAATAGGAGTCTTCGCTAAGCTACAAATTTATGAAGTGCAGGAATGATTCAAGGTCGATTATGCTACTGAAATTTTGGTGAACTCCTAATTTTTTGTAGCTGTTCTTTTTCTTAAAATCCTTAAGAATTGGTCTTAATTATTTAATAATTTATTAACCTACTGGCATAGTGGGTGTTAAGTGCCTTTAGTCTATTTTCGGACCATTATAAAGTAGGGTTTTAAAAGTTAAAAATTATGAACAATTTTCTCTTTGTCGCTTCGGAAAATGATGCCATTAAAAATTGTAAAGTAGGAGGTGTAGGTGATGTAATTCGCGATGTCCCACGGCAGATCTCCACAAGGGGAGATCGAGTGCATGTGGTCACTCCTTCTTACTCCAGGCTTCACCAGGACGGTATCTTGATATCAAAATTAAATGTACAGTTGAGAGAGGTGACCTATGTGGCTTATCTATATGAAATAGCGGCAAAAGAGGAAGATGAGAACATTACTCATTACGTCATTCACCATCCCGAGATCGAGGCCGGGAACCTGGGCGGGATCTATCAACATGATGCCGAGGAACCCTTTTATTCAGATGTGATCAAATACACCATTTTTTGTACCGCGGTTGCTGAAGCTGTAAAACAGAACAAATTTGGGAAGCTGGATATTGTTCATTTGCATGACTGGCATTCCAGTACGCTGCTATTTCTGAAAAAATATCATCCAAATTATGCTGAGCTTAAAGAACTGAGATTTGTGTATTGTATTCACAACCTTGCCTTGCAGGGAATCAGACCTTTTGAGAATAGTTATTCTTCTCTGAAAAACTGGTTTCCAAATCTTGATTACGATCACGCAGACCTGCGAGATCCACGTTACCCTGACTGCTACAATTTAATGGCAATAGGGATACGATTCGCAGATGCGGTGCATACTGTATCCCCGTCCTACAAACAGGATGTATTACTACCAAGTGAAGGACCCGAATTCATAGGAGGGGAAGGCCTGGAGGAAGATCTTAAACAAGCAGATAAGGACGGTCGCTTTCACGGAATTCTTAATGGATCTAACTACCATGACCTGAAAGAGACTAAAAAGAACAAGCTGTTCCCAAATATTGCGACCACGATTTTTAAACAGCTTCAGAAAGAAAATAACAGGCAAAGAGCTGAATTTTTAGCACATACCGGTGAAAAGGTGGTGCCATTTCTAAAGAAGAGGCCAAATTTCATTTGTGCCAGTGTTGCCCGTTTAACCGAACAAAAATTTTACTTCTTTAAACGTTCTCCTGAAGCGCTTTTGCAGATCCTGGACCAGTTGGAAGAAGTAGGAGGGATCTATGTGCTGCTGGGTACCGGTGCGCCAGATTATGAGGAGCTGCTACGCGGGATCAGTTATAAAAAAGAAAACTTCATTTTTATAAACACCCAGAGTGAAGAAGTAGTGAATTCCATTTACCGGGATTCAGATCTCTACTTTATGCCAAGCTTATTTGAGCCTTGTGGTATCAGTCAGATGCTGGCCATGCGTCACGGGCAACCCTGCCTGGTGCATCATACCGGGGGATTAAAAGATACCGTTCAACATGTTCACACGGGATTTACTTTTGACGGAAAGGATTATGACGAAAAAGTCTACAACATGGTAGAAGGTTTTAAAGAAGCTTTATACCTGTTTGAAAATGAAAAGAGTACCTGGAAACAAATTCAGGTGAATGCCCGCAAAATGAGGTTTACATGGAAGAAATCAGTTGATGAATACTATAAACTGCTGTACACCGGTTCCGGAATGGAAGTTAGTATTGCCTGAAGGTAAAGAGTAATTACGATAAAAAGTTGAGAAGACAGCCTGCAAATGCAGGCTGTTCTTTTATTCTTTCAATGTCTGCAGTACATATTTTTCTATTTTCTCAGGTTTGGTGGTTGGAGAAAATCGCTTTACCGGATTACCGGTTTTATCAATTAAAAATTTGGTGAAGTTCCACTTGATCCTTTTTCCAAATAATCCGCTTAATTTGTTTTTGAGGTAGGTAAAGAGGGGATGCGCATTTTTCCCATTGACCTCAACCTTGGAAAACATGGGAAAGGTCACTCCGTAATTTAAGACGCATCCTTCGGCTATGGATCTTTCGTCTCCGGGCTCCTGGTTCCCGAATTGGTTACAAGGGAATCCAAGGATAACCAGACCTTCATTTTTGTATTTTTTATAAAGCTCTTCCAGGCCATCCAGTTGAGGTGTAAATCCACATTTTGATGCGGTATTTACCACCAGGATAGTTTTTCCGGAGTAATCTTTCATAGAGACTTCATTTCCCTGTAGATCAATTGCCGAAAAGCTGTAAAATTTTCTATTCATTTGTTGTCTTTTTATCTTTGGGCTGATAAGATACTAAAATTGTGTTCCTCATTTAGGATTTAGATTTCTATTAGCGATAGATCTGTCTTAAAGTTTTCATATAGTGGTGATTAGGGTTTTAGTTTACTGTATTATTTAGTAATTTCTTCGGAAAATTGACCCTATGAAAACACAGAACAAAAATATTGAGGACTATTTTAC
>CAZVKA010000094.1:0-4904 GCA_964627595.1 uncultured Flavobacteriaceae bacterium
TTTCATGAAACATTGATTTAGAAAGACATAAAATACAAAACTTCCTGAAAATCATTTTAGGCTCTATCTAAATTTCAAAAGCAAAAAGCTGAAATTTAATTCCTACATTCGTTTTGTAAAACTATTTATGGAGCTCGACGCCCTGGTATCAAGATTTCAACAGAAAGACGGAAAAGCTTTCGAATCCCTGTACGCGATGTACAGTGAAAGTATGCACGGCGTGATCTTTAATATTGTACGGGATCAAGATATTGCCCAGGAAGTAATGCAGGATGTTTTTCTCAAGGCATGGCATAATGCAGATTCTTATTCTTCTAAAAAAGGGCGTTTTTTCACCTGGTTATTGAATATTGCCAGAAACGCTGCCATTGATAAGACCCGCTCAAAGGATTTTAAGAACTCCAAAAAAAACCTTGACAGCCAATTTTTCGTAGATATATTAGAAACCGAGGATAACTATAGCAGCGTTACAGATGGAATTGGAGTAAAAGCCTTTGTGAATAAACTTGCAAAAAAATGCACTGAGATCATCGACCTCCTGTATTTTAAAGGTTTTACCCAGAAAGAAGCTTCCGAAACCCTTAACATGCCTGTGGGAACCATAAAAACGAGGAACAGAAATTGCATAAATGAGTTGCGTCAAATGCTTGGCGTATAATTAATGGATATAAACGAATACATAGCATCCGGAATTCTTGAACTTTATGTTGCAGGGGCCCTTTCTGAAAAGGAAAATGAGGAGGTCCACATCATGATGCTGCAATATCCAGAAGTGCAGGAAGAGGTATTGAAGATCGAATCTTCGATCGTTTCCCTGACTTCCGCAGCTTCGCCTTCAGATTCCAGCCGATTTTATCCTGCCATACAGTCTCAACTTCATGCACAGGACAATACTCCGGTCATACCTATTAAAAGAAGCCGTTCTTCCTGGATAACCTATTCTGGTTGGGCAGCGGCCATTATAGCAGCAATTGCCCTGTTGTATACTGTTAATGAGATCAACACCCTAGAGGAGCAGATACAGGTAGTGGAAACCAATAATGATATCCTGGAGGAACAAATAGAAAAAGCGAATTCAGATCTTGCTGAAGTAGAAAACCTGGTTGCTATTCTCAGGGACAAAAATATCGTCACTGTTCCTCTGGAAGGACAGCCGGTTTATCCCGAAGCCTATGCTAAGGTTTACTGGAACAAAAAGGCCGAAAATATCTATTTAGATGCCCAGGGGCTGCCCGAACCTCCACGCGGGAAGGTTTACCAGGTATGGTCGTTAAAGATGTCTCCCTTGACTCCGACCAGTTTGGGAACCCTGGATGACTTTACTACAGATGACAACAAGATCTTCAGTATTCCAAATCCAAATGATTCTGAAGCTTTCGGTATTACGCTGGAGCCGGCCGGCGGAAGTGAAACTCCTACCATGGATCAACTCTATACCATTGGAGTGGTAGAGGCTGCATCATAATATCCACCATCCCTTTTGTCCAAAAAAAAGCGCCTGACAGAAGAACTGACAGACGCCTTACTAACCAACAAACATGGGATCAATAGCTAATCGTCCAAATCAAAAGCTGTAGGTTAGTGCTGTGCTCAACATGAAGTCGGCTTCATGTGCAAAGATTACTTTATCAATAACTGCTGAATCTCTTTCCCTGGATCCTTCAATGGCAAAGGTGGGGCTGTTAAAGTTCAGCAGGTTCTCTATAGCCCAAGTCATCCCGAAGGGACCTAACCTGTGATTGAATTCCAGATCGAAATAGGCTACTTCAGAAAGCACTACATATCTTTCCTCACTACTCAATTCATCTTCCATTCTGAACCTGATCGAAAGATCGAGGTCGTGCTGATTTCCTGAAAAAAGATTTACCTGGTATGAATCTTCCGAAGCTTCAAAGAACCGGAAGGAGGTTTCGTTTTCAGGATAGTACTCTATTTCAACATGAACAATTTTTATCCGCTGCTGAGAAAAACCAGTTACCACGTAGATCATGAAAAATAAGTATATAAGATATCGTAATTTCATGGGACCATATTTTAATTAGATCTGTCTTATCTTCTGCTCTGCGACAGGTCCCAATTCGTAAACACTTTCCAGTAATTCTTTTTTCAGGACCTGCGCTTCTTTTGTTTTCCCTGTGGCCTTGTAAATTTTAGCCAGGTGGAACAGTGCTTCAGGTTCGTAAGTTTTGTCTGCAACATGTTCTTCTGCGATCTTCAGCGCTTTCTTATAATCCCCCTGGTTATAGTAGGTCCAGGCTAACAGATCGTATGACTGAGGCGTAGGTCTCTGGCTGACTTCCATTTGCGCCAGGTTCATGGCCTCCCCGGCTTCTGAAAGTTCTTCAGCATAAAGGATCGCACTGTTGTTATTGTACATCACGCCATAATTTTCATCTGAAACCGCTGCAAAATAATTTTCCAGATATCGCTTTTTTGAGGAGTTATCATTCATAAATTCTGCTATCTCTGCCTTCAGCAAATAGTAGTCGGGATATTCGTATTGCTTTGTTACGGATTTGAGAATACGTAATGCTTCTTCGGGATCGCGTTCATGAGAATAAACGATCCAGGCGATCCCTTTTTTCGCATACGCGTCATTGGGATCTAATTCCAGGGCTTTTAAATAATGCTCGTAAGATTTTTGGATCTCGCCATTGTGTCCATAGAAATCGGCAAGATTGGTATAGGACCATTGCTTTAGACCCTTCAGGTTTGCCCCTTCGGCCTTTTCGGTCGCCTTTTCCATGTAAGTGATGGCTGTACTTAAATCGCCCTTGTGATCACTCCATTTTGCATAGCGCAAAAGAAAGTCGAAATCGCTCCTGTCTTCTATTTTAGCGAGATAGGCTTCAGCTGCTTCATAATTTCCGAGTTCCATGTGAACATCAAAGAGCATCTTATGAGTGCCATTGATCTTTTCACCAATTTCTTCAGCAGAGTTGAGCAGAGATAAAGCTTCCTTAAAACGGTGCTGGGAAATGTAGTTTCTGGCAAGGCTTTTCAAATAAGAGGCATTTTTATAACCTGTCATTTGATTAGCTTCTAACAGGTTTTTTTCGGCCAGGATGAGATATTCGATCTCCCCTGTCGCGCCGAACATCTGAGATTGTGCCGATGCCAGTTGTATCAAATACGGAAATTGGCTGGGTTCTTTTGTTAGCTTTTCTTCCCAGAAATCATGATCCTTTTTGATCTTTTCAACTGCCATTGCAGCATCTTCCTGAAGAAATTGTTCGTAATTTTCTTTCTGGGTTACCTGGTCCGGGACCTTATCACAGCTCACTAATAGGAGTATTAAAAAGGAAAGGCTTAAGTAATATTTATTGAACATGATATGATATTTTTAAGTTAGAAGGTTAAAAAATAGTAGAGCACGCCGGGGGGAAACGTGCCCTAATAAAGGAGGGTCTAATGTGGCGACGCCAGGTAGGGGAAAGAAGTCAAAAACTCCTTATCATTGGAATCGACATGGTCATCAGAAAAATCCGGGTTTTCAGAAAAATCCGGCCCTCCAAAGATCAATAACAATTCAACCGTGATAACGTCATCGGCCAGGGCACGACCCGTTAAAACGTTGGTGCCGTCATAAAAGGTGGTGGTTCCATCGAGGGAAACATTTAAAACATCTGTTGCCAAAGCACCGGTGAACGTGGACGCGTCCATACCTAAAGCATTTGTAGTGTAACCGGGATTTAAAGCGAGCAGTTTTGATTCAAACATTGCCTGAAACTCTGCATTCTGATCTGTCGGTGTGGTGACATTAAATTCATCCTTATTGCCTGAAGAAACGAATACGGTATTAATTGCCGGTCTTCCCATTTGGTCCTCCTGCATGTACGTGCCTGCCAAATTTGGATTGTTATCTACTCCCATCCCTTCACCGGGCATATCCTCTGTCTCACAGCTGACCAATAGGCCGGTTACTAAAGCTAGTCCTAATATCTTGTTTGAAATTTTCATAATAGTCTATGTTTTTGATGTTGATTTATTGTTTTCTTTTTGATTCTACCCAGGTATTGATAGTTCCTGAACCACCGATCATGGATTTAGGTACTTCTACCACTACAGATAGTACATTTGTACCGGCAAAAGTGTCGGTTCCGGGATCATTAAATCCTGATGCTTCTCCTGCTATGATCGCGCTGTATTGAGCAAAGTCAAAGAAGAAGGGATCGTCACGAGGTCCTGCAAAGGCAGAAATTCCTTGTTTAGAAGATATTTGCGCCTCCTCACCATAAGCCGTAATGTTTACAGAGTTGACGTCTTTTGCGCTTTCCGCAGTCAGGGTGCTTGTTAATCCGGTTTGCATTGGAGCTACAGGCCCCAGGATGTACATCTTTCCGTTTCTTGGTATTGCCTGAATGACCAAATCTTCAATAAAGTCTCCATTGTTATCAATGTTGAATTCGATCATTACGCTTTCATCAAAAGAAGCTTCAGAAGTTGCTGCCGGGCTTAATAGACCCTGTACATTGGCAACAAATACCATATTCTCTGTGTTTTCCCCCTGGAAAGCATAGAAATCTGTAATATCACTTGATCCACCCTGTACTGCCGGGGCATCAATGTGATCTGCCGAGATTAAAATTAAACCGGCTACGAATAGAAAGCCGATCCCTAAAATGTGTTTACCTTTTTTCATCATTGAAAAGTTTTTAATTAATAAAGTTTGATTTCACTTATACCTACGAAGGAATCAGGAAGAGGGTTTTACTAAAGTTTTGTTAAAGCAGGAAATCAAGTCTGGGTTCTTCGTGGTCAGTTGGGGAGAGATCTCTGGAAGGTCCTCTTTAGGGGCAGCCTTAACAGTGGTTCAAAGGTTGACCTGTTCGGCAATTACAAAAATTCTCCTTGCCCAAATTTCTTTTTTCCAGTATCTTAAGGTGCGAAAAATTCTAACATTT
>CAZVKA010000095.1:0-4839 GCA_964627595.1 uncultured Flavobacteriaceae bacterium
TTTCCTTAACAGGCTCATTCAGCTTTCGACTCATTTCCATTGAAATGGAAGATCTATCAAAAGTGATCTTTCCTGCTCCGGTTTCTATAATAACAGCATTTTGTTTTTCACTGAAATCAATTATTTTTCCGTGCATTCCACTCTTGGTTACAATACGGTCTCCTTTTTTGAGTTCAGAAGAGAACTGTTTTTCTTGTTTTGCACGTTTCATTTGCGGGCGTATCATAAAAAAATACACCACTACAAACATTAAAATAATTGGGGCAAACTGGGTTAATTGATCCATAGATAATTTTGTTCCTCGGTATTCTTAAGACTGGGAATCTTTAGGATTTACGAAGGCTTTGATTTTTAATTGTTCTTTACCAGATTCGGTATTGGCAGTGATGTTCACTGTTTTAGTTACCTGGTTCTGGCCACTACCATTGAATTTTACAAGCATTTCACCTGATTCTCCCGGAGCAATAGGTTCTTTTGTCCATGTTGGAACAGTACACCCGCAAGAGCTGGTAGCGTTAGTGATCACTAATGGAGCTTTCCCAGTATTGGTGAAGGTGAAGGTGTGCTCTACATTCGTTCCCTGGTCAATAGTCCCAAAGTCATACTCTGTTTCCTCAAAACTGATCTCAGGATAAACCACATTCTGCGCATCACGCGCAGCTGCTTCTTCTACATTTTCTGCTTTTACTTTGTTCGACGCATCTTCCTTACAGGAAGTAAAGGCCATCGCAGCTACAACTGCTAAAAATAAGATTCCTTTTTTCATGATTTACAATTTATGGTTAAAAGTGATAAAAGTATAAAAAATTGCAGGATTACATAAGACCCCTGCCCATTTTGTTGAGTTTGCCCTCCTCTTTATACTCTTTAGAGAGTTTATCAAGGATCCCGTTAATAAAAATACTACTTTTTGGAGTACTGTATTCTTTGGCAATTTCTAAATATTCGTTAATAGTCACTTTAACGGGAATAGAAGGGAATTTTAAAAATTCACAAACCGCCATTTTAATAAGGATAGAATCCAGGTCAGCAATTCGTTCCTTGTCCCAGTTAGGTGTCTTACCTTCCATTTCGGCGGCCAGGCTCTCGTCATTCAATAAAGTTTTCCTGAAAAGCTGTATCGCGTACTCCTTGTCCTCGGCATTCTTGAAAAGGCGGGTTAGCGCATGTTCTTTTCCGGCCTGTAACTTCTGAAGCATTTTTACAATAGCAGTATTCACTAAAGGAAGGTCATCCAGCCATGTGATCTTTTTATCCTCCAGGTAGTCATACAGCTTCTCATTGGGAGCGATCACTTCTTTAAATATTTGGATCACAAACTCCTTGTCTTCCTTAAAAGTGCCAGATCTTGAAGACATATATTCCTGATAGATCTCACTGTTCCTGATTTCATTCCACAAGATCTCCACATATTCATCATCATTTTTCCAGTTGTTCAGCTTTCTCGTTTCGATACCATTCTGCAACCCGGTGTTCTGTTCCAGGAGCGCGAAGATCTCATTGTTCACGAATCTCCTGTTAGGGTCACGATCTTCTTCAGAAGGCAGGTGTTTTTGCTGAGATTTTTCCAGATAATCATCTGCATGATTTTTAATCTCTACAAAAAGCTCAAGTAGCAAAAGATACAGATCGTACATCTCCTCCATACTTTTCAGAAGGAATTTCTCTTCTGAATTCATATTATCATTTTCACTCTGGGAGTACGCGTACAAAGACTGCATTACCTTAACCCTGATATGTCTTCTCGTCAACATAGCTGTAAAAGAACTTTTTAAAATTATAGGGGCGAAAGGTTTTTCCCTTTCGCCCCGCAAAAATACTATTAAATTGAAAAAGGCCTTGGCTTATCGCTGATTTTTTCTGTCAGCAATTCGCTGTTGCGCAATTTTCAAGGCTGCCTCATGAGTAGAGATGTCACTGGCCTCTGCCGTAGTGAGGATCTCAAGGGTGGTATTATAGATGTTCTCAGTCTTTTCCATGATCTCTTTCTTCCCGTATCCTTCAAGCTCAGCATACACGTTAATGATTCCTCCCGCGTTGATAAGGAAATCGGGCGCATAGACGATACCTTTTTCTCTTAGGATGATCCCGTGTTTGGTATCATCGGCAAGCTGATTATTAGCTGCCCCGGCAATGATAGACGCCTTGAAGCGATCAATGGTGTCATCATTAATGGTAGCACCCAGGGCGCATGGCGCATAAATATCAACATTAGCTCCATACACATCTGAGTCTTCAAATATTGTAGCGTTATATAATTTGCTCACCTGCTGAAGACGCTCCTGGTTGATATCGCTGATCAATACCTGCGCTCCTTCTTTAGCCAAATGTTCTACAAGAGACTCCCCTACGTGACCTATCCCCTGTACCAGAACGATTTTTCCCTGCAGGTTATCTGAGCCGTATTTGAATTTCGCAGCGGCTTTCATCCCCATATACACACCATAAGCAGTAATAGGAGAAGGATTTCCCGCACCACCTTTATCTTCGGAGATTCCCGTCACGTATGGTGTTACTTCCCGCACGGTATCCATATCGGCCGTTTCCATTCCCACATCTTCCGCAGTAATATATTTTCCACTTAAAGAGTGAACGAACTCCCCGAACCTGCGCATTAGCTCAGGTGTCTTTTGAGTTTTAGCGTCTCCTATGATGACGGCTTTACCACCTCCCAGGTTTAATCCTGTCACAGCGCTCTTAAAGGTCATTCCGCGGGAAAGCCTTAGCACATCATTCACGGCTTCCCATTCACTGCTGTAGTTCCACATACGGGTACCTCCCAATGCTGGGCCTAAAACCGTGTTATGTATTCCAATAATTGCCTTTAAACCTGTATCTTTGTCGTTGCAAAAAACCACTTGTTCATGGTCATCAAAAGAAAGCTGCCCAAAGACCGGAGCGGCTTTTTTAAGTTCATTTGCCTTTAGAACATCCACTGTCATAAAATTTAGATTATAAATTGTTGGATTTTCGTTAATCGAAAAATTATAGGGCAAAAATAAATAATATTTCAATTTGAACCTCTTTTTTCCTCTGTGAAATAAGGAATTGCAAAAAATTAGAGGGTTTTAGCTGCTATGAAAGAATTAAAACATTTAAATAAATATTTTCTCAAATACAAATGGCATCTCATTGTGGGGCTGTTCATCACTATTGCCGCACGGATTTTCGCTATTCTTACTCCACGGTTCATTGGAGAATCTACCAATGCCATTGAAAATTATGTGAATGGAGAAATTGTTTCGGCTGCCGAGGTAAAATCAGAATTGATGACCAACATCCTGCTCATTTTAGGAGCTACCTTGCTGGCCGCTTTTTTTACCTTCTTAATGCGCCAAACTTTTATCGTGGTCTCCAGGCATATTGAGTATGACCTAAAAAATGAGGTTTTCAGAAAGTACGAAGATCTGTCTCTTAATTTTTATAAAAAGAACAGAACGGGAGATTTGATGAACCGCATTAGCGAGGATGTGTCCAAAGTGAGAATGTACCTGGGGCCGGCCATCATGTACAGTGTACAAACGGGCATCCTGTTTATCGTAGTGATCCCTTACATGTTTTCGCAGGCACCCGAACTTACCCTGTACACCATAGCGCCACTGCCCATACTTTCTTTCGCGATCTATAAACTTAGTGTGGCGATCAACAAGCGCAGTACTGTGGTACAGCAATTCCTGTCAAAGCTCAATACCTTCACCCAGGAAAGCTTCAGCGGGATCTCAGTGATCAAATCCTACGGCCTGGAGCCGCAAACCAACGCTTCATTCGTGGAACTTTCAAACGAAAGCAAGGAAAAGAATATTGACCTGGTGAAGGTACAGGCCTTCTTTTTTCCGTTGATGATCCTCTTAATAGGTGCCAGTAACATCCTGGTCATATTCATAGGAGGCCGAAAATTCATCAATGGGGAAATTGACAACCTGGGAATCATAGTAGAATTCCTGTTGTATGTGAATATGCTTACCTGGCCGGTAGCAACTGTAGGGTGGGTAACATCTATAGTACAGCAGGCGGAAGCGTCGCAAAAAAGGATCAATGAGTTCCTCAAGGAAATTCCACAGATCCTGAATCCGACTACAGTGCCCGAAAAGGTGGAAGGAACAGTGGCTTTCAAAAATGTGACATTCACCTATGAAGACACTAATATCACAGCCCTAAAGAATATTTCTTTCGAGGTGCAAAAAGGAGAAACCCTGGCCATCATCGGAAAAACCGGCTCGGGAAAATCCACTATTCTGGAACTCATTGGTCGTTTGTATGATGTAGCCGAAGGTGAGATAAGCATCGACGGAAAAGAAATTCGAAAATTGAACCTCAAAGACCTGCGCGACAGCATAGGATATGTGCCGCAGGATGCCTTTTTGTTCAGTGACTCCATTAGAAATAATATCAAATTTGGAAAAGCAGACGCTACCGACCAGGAGATCATCCAAGCAGCTAAAAATGCCGTGGTACACAGAAACATTGTAGGCTTCAGCAAGGGTTATGATACCGTTCTTGGCGAAAGGGGAATTACGCTTTCCGGCGGACAAAAACAAAGAGTCTCCATTGCCAGAGCTATTATTCATGATCCCAAGATCCTGCTTTTTGACGACTCCCTTTCCGCAGTAGATACTGAAACTGAAGAAGAAATCCTTGGTAACCTGTTCAAAATTTCACGAAACAAGACCACTATAATCGTAAGCCATCGAATTTCTTCTATAAAAAACGCTGATAAGATCATAATTTTAGAAGCAGGAGAAATCGTACAAAGAGGCACACATCAGGAATTATTGAGTACAGAGGGCTACTACAAAGAACTTTACCTGAAACAACTAAGTGAAAAAGAAATGTAAAAAT
>CAZVKA010000096.1:0-4747 GCA_964627595.1 uncultured Flavobacteriaceae bacterium
TCTGACTGTTAATCAGAGGGTCCTTGGTTCGAGCCCAAGAGGAGGAGCAAAATTTAAGCCACCCATGAGGTGGCTTTTTTGTTTTCTTTTGCTTTTCTTCAGGAGTGGTGAGTGAGGATCCAAAAAAATTGAATGTCTTACAGAATCAAACCAATTGCAGAGAAAAAAAGAAGTGCCAGTAAAAGCCTTTTAAAGAGAAGTTCGTTGATCCTGGGAAAAAGCACGGTGCCGAGGTATTGCGCCAGGAAGAACACCGGAAGGAGCAACAGGCTAATCTTTACATGCTGAAAAGTCAATGCGCCACTTACGGCTAAGGCAGGCACACGAACTATGGTAACTAATGCCAACACTCCGATCATGGTTGCCCGAAAAGCTTTTATTTCCTGTACCGTATTTTTAACGCTAATAACATATAGCGGCCCTCCGGTTGAAAACACCCCTGAAAAGAATCCGCCCAGGCCTCCCAGAATCCAGTTCAGAGCTTTGTTCGTGCTCATTTCCTTTTTGCCTGTAAGAGCATATACTATGTAGAGCAGGATGAAGACTCCCAGGGCCTTTTGAAGAATTACTGGTTTACTGTACGTAAGCACTACTATTCCCAGGATCACTCCTACTACAGAAGCAATAGTTAGCTTTAGAATAACAGTTTTGTCAATATTCGGCCACTCCTTCTTGACCAGAAAAGAACTTGAAAAGAGATAAAAGATCGATACGTAAGCGATGGCATCGGGTAATTTCAGGCTGATCAACAGGATAGGGAGGGCCACCAGGGAGCCGGCAAAACCAACCAGAGTCTGCACGAAAAAACCAAAAAATATGGCGATCCCAATAATGAGTATTATTCCCAGATCCATAGTGTTTTCTTCTTCTAACGCCACAAAATTAAATGGTATATTGGCTTTAATGAAGATGATTGCAAGGATAAAAAGCTAATTTTTAAACCAAAAAACGAATTTTAAGCAAAATGAGCAGCGATTCAACACCCGACGAATTGGACCTGAAAATTCTGAAAGAACTTAAAAGAAATGCCCGGGCTTCATTTGCTGAGATCAGCAAAAAGATTTTTTTGTCCGCTTCCACGGTAAGGGAGAGAGTGAAAAGAATGGAAGATGTGGGGATCATTAAAGGTTATAGTGCAAATCTTAACCAGTCCCTGTTAGGGAATAACCTGGAGGTGGTCATCATGCTGAAAATCTTCAGCGGGAAATTTCAAACAGCACTAACTGAAATAAATTCATATCCTGAAGTACTGGAAGCTTTCAGGATCACCGGGCAACACAATATACACATGAAGGTCGCACTGAAAGATCAACTCCACCTGCAGAAATTCATTGACAAGCTATTGGCTTTTGGAGAGCCTACCACTTACCTGATCCTGTCCCGACTTGATTAAAATAAGAAGATCCTGAAAATAAGTTTGTAGAAGCTCAATTTCAGGACCTGTGAATCTTTACTAAAGATAGAATTAATCTTCCTCCCCCAGTTCAACTGCACGGTTGAAGGCAGCATAGGCGGCCTCCTTGATCAATTCCTTTACGTTGTTATCGTCCATAGAATCAAGTGCTGCGCGAGTGGTACCTCCTTTTGAGGCCACACGATCCATCCAAAGGGTAGGAGAGAGGTCATTTCTGTTGAACAGTTCAACCGCTCCCTCAAAGGTTTGACTAACCAGTACACGCGAATCGTTTTCTGAAAAGCCCATTTTCAAGGCTGCTTCGAGCATAGAGTTCATAAAATAGAATACATATGCGGGACCACTACCTGAAATTCCTGTAGAAGCATCGATAAAATTCTGGTTTTTCACATGTATGGATTCCCCGGTGGTATCCAGCAAATTCCGTATCATTAAAAGTTCCACTCTTGAAACATCCTCAGATTCTGTGTAAGAGGTAACTCCTTTCCCTACCTGGGCGGGGAGGTTTGGCATGGTCCTCACAACCTTCTTAATTCCCAATCCGTTTTGGATGGTTTCAATGGTCACTCCGGCCATGAGAGAAACTGCGATCTGCTCCTCATTCATCATTGGCTTCATCTTTTCAAATAGTTCCTCGCTGTGGTAAGGTTTTACGGCAAGAAAAACAACATCTGCCTTGGGTAGGGCATCCTCCATTTTTTCATAAACGTCAAAAATCCCCATTTCTTTCAGGGATATGATTTTGTCTGGAGAAACATCAAAGATCATTAATTTTCTGCGGTTCAAATAGGTTGAAGAGGCCATTCCTTCCGCATATGTAAGACCCATGTTTCCTGCTCCAATAACTAAAACTTTCATTTGTTGTTGTTTTTTAGAATTCTTTGCCTGTCCTGAAATAAAACAGACAAAAATTTACGAATAAATTTTCACTACTCATATGTGCAAAGACTGTACATTGCCCCTTGAGAAAAGATTTTTTTTGAATTTACTTCGGAATAAGCGCCTTTAGTGTTGATTTTCACAGAGATACAGGGCAGCTAATGTTGCCGTCAGAAAGATGTCAAAGCGTCACCTTTTTACCTTTTCGGAAAATTAGTCAGTACTATTCAGCTATTTTGAATTGAATTGTTTTTCCTGTTTCAGCATGAAAAGGCCTCGTTGTACTTCATAACAGGCTTTTAACAACAACTTGAAATGTCCTCCCTGGAGGGCTTCAGTAAGTGCAGCCATTTCCGGAATATATCTGCGGGAAAAACCGGGATCGTTTTTCAGGATATCCCGGGTATTGTCAATAACATCGGCCAGTTTTATGGTCTTGGCCTCAGGACTAATCTTTGCCTGCCTCTCAACTTCCCTCTCTTTTCTTTTTCTCCTGTTCAAATGAGGGTATTTCTCCTTTACAAATTCATCTGTCAGTTCATGCACCAGGCCGGCGACCTTTCTGCCGAATTTTCGTTCAATGTCCTGTATAGAAACCGGGGTATCTTCCACCACATCATGTAAATAGGCCGCACAGACCATTTCTGTGGTATGCGGAACTGTTTTTACAAGACTTGCCACCCGTTTAGGATGTTCTATATATGGTTCTTCATTGTATTTTCTAAGTTGTTCCCCATGAGCCTGTGTTGCAAATTCCAACGCTTTTTCTTCCATGGCTCTTTTTATTCTTAAGATACAAAGTTTTCTATTTTATAAAAAGTGTATCCTGTTGAAAATGAATAAAGAGTAATCTGAAAAAGGATTGCCTAAAGCCGAACAAGGTTTCAGTTTTAAATCGCTTGAATTTTAAAATGGTGGAGATTCTGAAACTGAATTCAGAATGAGGTATTCCACTCTTTTCGATCAGTCAAAATGGATGCTCTTTCCTAATTATCCAGTTTCGCCCCTACCGGCTTAGCACAATCGTGTCCCGGTTCTCCATGCGGCGGATTCACCTTTGGGGTTTGATCAACACGTATTGGCGAAACCGTGCTTGACTGTACCTGTTGGGAAGTATTGGTTTGAGGGGTAGAAGCTGTACCGTTCAAAGGAGCCCCAACCGGAAGGTCACACCTGTGACCAGGCAATCCATGTGCGGGATTAACCTTTATATCATCACCACCACCGGCGGTCTTTGCTGCCGCTTCATTTTGGGTCTGGGCAGAAGCTGGAGTAGCTTCTTTCTCTTCATCTTTACAGGAGAAAAAGGCGCAAAGGCTTAACGCAAGTAATCCTAATTTTAGTTGACGTAATTTCATAATAACATTTTTTCTAATTTACAATTTCTTCTAATTCTTCCTCAGAAATATTTAATAGACCTGATGCAGGTAGTCTTTTAGTCATTTCCCTCCAGTTATCACTAGCTTTAAAAATGGAATCGAATAAGGGAGTAGCTTCCTTCATGCGGTCACTATTAGCTAGCGCCACCGCGGTCCAGTATTTCATCTCCAGATTGTCTGGAAAAAGTTCCATGGCTTTGCCGTACTGTTCCAGGGCTTCCGCTACGTTTTGCTCTTCCATAGCAAGATCGCCCTTATTCATATGTTCATAAGCCCTCGCAACCTTCAGCAGTCTTTCCAGTTCTTCCAGCGGCTGCTCATGGTCGTCCACCCGCAGATCTATCTTTTTATCCTCCCAGGGATTCTCCACTTTTTCAGGACCTACAACTATCAAAGCAGCAGATTGTTTTCCGCGGATATCTCCGCCGGCTTTCTCGGCGGCCTGTAGCACTTTAACTACCCGTTCGGCTAAAGGTAAATTAGGATAGCTTCTAAATGCGAGCTCCATGGCAGGGACTACTTTATTGTTGAGCATCATGTTGGCCTGCACCGAAAAATTCCTGCCGGTGATGTGCGACGCATAATCCACACAGTTTTCACCCGTAAAAGCTTCTGTTCTTCCTGAAGTGTCCAAGAATGCCACCTGCCGGAATTCTTTTCCTTCATCCTGTGCTATCAGAATACCTAAAGCTTCTGAAGCTGTTTTTCCTTCTTCCATGAGTTTCAGTCCTTCTGGGCCATAAGCGGGGTTTACAAAGGATTGAGTCGCGACAACTCCCACTCCCGCCTTTCCCCAGGATACGATAGACCCCACAGAAAACCAGTGACTCTGCACCCCCACAGCCATTTCACCCGTGGCTGTATCTCTTGCCACGATAGAATAGGTATGGGCAAAAGCTTCGCCATTCGAAGTCTTCTGGGGTAAAGCCGGCATGGCTGAAAGAAAACTACAAAAAAGTAAAAGTTTTTTCATTTTTCAGGATTAGACCATCAAATATAGCTAATCCTGTAGAACAGTTTAGAAACTTTGATGTAAACTTAACTGTATCTGACCCTTGCTTAAGGAATTGGTGGT
>CAZVKA010000097.1:0-4601 GCA_964627595.1 uncultured Flavobacteriaceae bacterium
AGAATTCGTCTGTTGCGTTCATTTCATCAAGGTCATCTGTTTTGACCACTTTGTGGGCTCTTTTCACCAGAATAATGGCGAAAGACTGTAGCCCGAAACTTATTACGATTGCCGTTAAGATCAATGCCTGTGGAAGAGGATCTGAATAGGCTTCAATAAAAACCTTTGAATCTTCAGGAATAATTGGCGGACTGCCTTTTGCGATCCTTCCCAGCAGAAAAATTAAAAGATTGGCTCCATTGCCCAATAAAATGATCCCAATGATCAATTTTACAAGACTACGCCTAAGGATCATATAAATCCCAGCAGCGTATAAAGTGCCTATCATTAATGCTAATAGTATTTCCATGGCTTAGGTAGATTCTGATATTGTGAAAATGATGGTAAGCGTCACCCCTACTACCACAAGATACACTCCTATGTCAAAAAACAGTGTTGTTCCCAGGCTGCCAATTACCGCAATTTTTTCAGAGTACCAGAGACCGGTCAAAAAAGACTTCCCCGTAGCTATCATCGGGGCCAAACCGCTTAAAAAGGACATTCCGAGGCCTACCGGCATTAAAAAACCGGGATGAATGCGAATAAGGTTTTTAGTATTACCTAATCCATTAGCAAAAGCATGAAGTACAAAAGCTATAGATGCGATCAAGCCCCCAACAAATCCACCACCAGGCAGGTAATGTCCACGTAGTAATATGAACACAGAGAAAACCAGCAACAAGGGAAGCATATAATTTGAAGCAGTTCTTAAAATTATGGTTTTCATCTTTTTATCTTTTCTTTATTAATCTTTTAATTCCCTGTCATCCCTTTTCAGCCGCAGTTTAAGCAAACTAAACACCCCTAAGGCTGCCACGGTTAGGACAGAAATTTCAATCAATGTATCCACCCCTCTAAAATCAACCAGGATCACATTCACCACATTTTTACCTTTTGCCAGGATATAAGCATTTTCAGCATAGAAATTACTGACCTCCTTATTGACCGGCTCGCCAAGAACTTCAAGAGAGATAAGGGTAATTAAGACACCAAAGGCAATTGACAAAGTCCCGTCAATCATTCTCATTTTGTAATCTGAAATTGACAGATACTTGGGGAGACTCGAAAGCACCAGAACAAAGAGTATCACTGTCAATGTATCAATTGAAAATTGCGTCATGGCAAGATCGGGAGCGCTGTAGATCACAAACATGAGGCATATGGCGTAACCAACCACTCCCATGGCTACCACTGCAGTTAACCTGGATCTCGCACCTACTACAAAAAGCACTGATAAAAACATGATTCCCATGATGATCATTTCGTAGTAGGTCATTCTTGAAAATGATGATAGATCTATGGAAAATGTCTGATCTCCACTAAAAAGTGAATATCCCACCAATGCCACCAGAAACAGGACAATAGTTGATACGTAATTACGTAAGAATCCATTTTGAAAGATCCTGGTCCAGATATTCGAAAAATGCCACACCCCAGTACCAAACTTTTGAATAAGGGTTAACGGCGCAAGCGCATCAAACTTGGCAATAAATTCTTCACGTTTTTTAGATGGCTTCCAAACAAAGTAAAGGATGATCCCTAACACAAGTGTTATGGCACTCAATAACAGCACCAGGTTAAAACCGTGCCACAGTTTAAGGTAGACTTCCTCCCCTGCCATACCCACTGAATTTACCACTCCTTTAATAATTGGACCATCAATAATGGCAGGGTAAATACCAATAATGATCCCCAGCAAAGCAAGGATCATTGGTGGCAGCCACATTAGAAGCCCCGGCATATGAACTTTGGATTGCGCTTCAGGAAGTTTCCCGGTGAACGGTTTGATTCCTGCAACAAAACCGGCATATAATACGAGAATATTAGTAGAAATAGCAAGGATGGTTAGGACTATTGACCAGGATCCCATATGAAGGGTGCTTTCATACACGAGATCTTTCCCCACAAAACCAACTGTTGGAGGCATCCCTGCACTTGAGATGGCTGCTAAAAAACCTGCAATGGCAACCGGCATCATCACCTTTCGAAGCCCGGAAAGCACCGTCACATCTCGAGTCCCAGTCTCATGATCAATTATTCCTGTAATGAGGAATAAAGTTGCTTTGTATAACGCGTGAACAACGATATAAACAGCCGCCGCAGTAAGTGCATATTGTGTTCCCAGCCCAATTAAAAAAACCAGGATACCCAGAACAGAAATGGTGGAATAAGCCAGAACGCCTTTAAGGTCTGTTCTAAACAAGGTATGTGCCGCCGAGTAGAACATAGTGATCCCGCCAATACATATTAAAGTCGTATTCCAGATCTCCTCGCCTCCCAGAACTGGAGTAAACCTTAAAAGCAGGTAAATTCCTGCTTTTACCATAGTCGCCGAATGCAGATAAGTCGAAACCGGAGTCGGAGCCTTCATTGCCCCCGGAAGCCAGAAATGAAATGGAAACTGCGCCGATTTCGTAAAGGCTGCTCCAAAGAGAAGGATCACGATCCAGACATAATAATTACTCCCAACGATGGTATCGCTTTGAGCAACCATTTCTGTAATACTATAGGTTCCTGCAACATCACCCAACAACAGGGAACCTGCAAGAAGTAAAAATCCTCCACTCCCTGTAATAGCCAACGCAAGTATGGCTGACTTTCGGGAAGCCCGGGAGGTATTATTAAAGCCAATTAGGAAAAAAGAACTTATACTGGTGAGCTCCCAGAACACGAACATGGAAAGCAGGTTATCACTTAGCACCAAACCCAGCATTGCGCCCATGAACATTCCCAGATAGCCGTAAAACCTATCTAAATATTTATGCCCTTTGAGATATTCGGCGGTATAAGCAAAGACCAGGAAACCAATCCCGGTGATCAATAAGGAAAAAAGCAAGGATAGCCCGTCCAGAGTAAAGTTCAGGTTTAAACCCAAAGAGGGTACCCATTCATAATTTCCGGTGATGACCTCTCCTCCTGCAACACGTTGTATGAAGGAGGCAAAATAGATGAACAACCCTAATGGAACTAAAGCAGAAAGTACCGCAAGTTTCCCCTTTAAAAATTTTCCTGCAAAAACCAGAAAAAGTGAAAAGAAAAAACCTGAGAGTATAGCTGTAAGCATAGTGAAGGTTCAAAATTCGGTTACCTGCAAATATAGCAGTAAAAGTTGAGGATTTAAACCAACCCCGGATTTTTAGTAATTGAGAAAATCGATCATGAAATAGAGTGAATTAAATTTACAGAAGTTTTTTTTTAAATGAAACCACAACATCTTAAATATTAGAAATATATAGAAGTCCTAAAAAATATTTAACTTCTGAAGTAGTCAACTTGCCGAGATAGAGATAGAGTTAACCATAGGCAGTGAATTACGTTATTCTGGATAAATGTCAAATGCGAAATAATGAACTGGCCGAAAAAAATAGTATCACCACAGCCTACATTTCGATTTTCAACCCTGGAAGCAATTTGCAGAGAATTGAAATGCCAGCCAGGGGATATTCCTGAATTTAAAGAAGATATTTAATCCACACATCCCTGCGATAATTAGGCTAAAGCCTGTTCATAGACATCTTTGGATCTGGAGGCTGAAACCTCCGCCATTCAAAATACCTTCATTGAATTGCCATCCCTTGAAGGAACCTATGTGGAATTGTCATCCATGAATAGCCTCCGGCTGAAGCCGGAGGAATTGAAGGCATACCCTGAGGGCTTTAGCCCAAACCAAAAACAAAAAAACCTGTTGCTTTCGCAACAGGTTTTCTATTATATAAGTCTTGTTCAGCTTAATCTGCTAACACGATCACCTTGTTATCCTTCATTTCTACTACCCCTCCCGCTACAGGAAGAACCAGTATTCTGCTGTCTTTAGGATCTGCAGTAAAATCTGCAGAAATCTCATCAGAGTTAACCGGCTTTGAGTGAGTGAAGACTTTGATCTCCCCTTTTCCAAGCACCGAAACAATAGGGGCGTGGTTGTTCAACATCTGGAACTGCCCATTAATTCCCGGCACGCTCACAGAATCAACTTCTGAACTGAGCAGCACGGCTTCAGGAGTAACTATTTCTAAATACATAATTGCTATTATTAGAAAGAGGCGTGAAAAATTAACCCCTCTGCCCTGCGGGCATCTCCCCTTAAAAAGGGGAGAAATTTATTATCTTCTTTTAAGCTTCAGTTTAAATTAGGCTTCAGCTAACATCTTTTCACCGGCTTCGATAGCCTCCTCAATGGTACCTTTAAGGTTGAAGGCAGCTTCTGGCAGGTGATCTAACTCTCCATCCATGATCATGTTGAATCCTTTGATGGTATCCTTAATGTCAACCAATACTCCTTTAAGACCGGTAAACTGCTCGGCTACGTGGAACGGCTGAGAAAGGAAACGCTGTACCCTTCTTGCACGGGACACAGCCAGTTTATCTTCTTCAGAAAGTTCTTCCATACCAAGAATGGCGATGATATCCTGAAGTTCTTTATAACGCTGTAACAGCTCCTTTACTCTCTGAGCACAGTTGTAGTGGTCATCTCCTAAAATATCAGCAGTAAGAATCCTTGAAGTAGAATCAAGAGGATCTACCGCAGGGTAAATACCAAGCTCAGCGATCTTACGTGAAAGTAC
>CAZVKA010000098.1:0-4420 GCA_964627595.1 uncultured Flavobacteriaceae bacterium
GGCCCATCCAGGTCCATCATTTCTACTGGACTGCCTGGCGGGCCGGTGGTAAAACTGTATTTACCGAAGATGTTTACAGGCTGGATAAACCTATTTATAACCGCCTGCTGGCTAAGAATTAAACCGCCATTGGCTGGTTCAAATACTTAGAATTCTCCAGGTAATTTTTATTTGGGTGATAAATGAACAATACTGATTGTCCTTTGATCTTTTCAATGATCTCTTTAGAAATCCTGGTAGGTACTGCAGGACATCCATAGCTTCTTCCCAGTCTTCCGGAACGGTTGATGAAATCCTGGGTAGCATAATCTGCACCATGGATAACCACATATCTTTCACGGGCTTTACTATTGAACCCTTCTTCCATCCCATCAATGAACAGGGAAAGTCCGTTTTTTCCGTAATAAGTTTCCGCAGTTATATAAAACCCAAGAGAACTCTGGAAGGAATTGGGTGCATTGGAAAATTTGGTAGCCTTGTCCAGCCCGGTATTCTTCCCGTGGGCTACAAGGGTATTATAAAGCACTTTTTGCGTAGACATATCCAGGATCCACATTCTCTTTTCGGTAGAATTCATCCCAAAATCTACAATGGTCAAAAGTTCATTTTTGATCTTACCTTCTTCTTTAAGTTTCTGGTAACCGGTGATCCCGTTAGTAAAAGCAACGCGGGAAGGCATGGTGGCATTTATGCTACGGAAGGATTCATACATCCTGTTAATTTCTTCTTCAGCCGAAAGAGCCGGATCTACAGAAATGTGCTCTTCGGCAAGGCCGGAAGCAGGGTTTTCATTGATGGTGTTAGGGGTAAACGCAAAAGATGCAGTTAAAACAGTCGCAAGGATTAGAATTTTGTTTATCATATAGTTGTGTTAATTTTTGTTAAGTGCTATATATTATTCAAGAGTCATACCAAACCGGCCAAAGCTACAATTAATTCAGTATAAATCAGCCTTTTAACATCTGCCGCAACATAATCAATAACTCTTGAATTTTAAAATTATTGCATATAATTCCTGCCAGGGAATGTTAAAATTTTTAGCAATGATTTCCTCCCATATTCAGACGGGGTGGCTCCACACTCCCCGATAGATTTCATATCTTTACGCAAATAAAATTTTACCATGAACAAGAAAGTAATTCTCATGATCCTGGACGGTTGGGGAATTAGCCGGGATGAGGCTACTTCTGCAATTGCACAGGCCAATACTCCATTTATAGACTCTCTTTACCACAAGTATCCACACAGTATTTTACGAACTGATGGCATGAACGTGGGTTTACCAGAAGGGCAAATGGGAAACAGTGAAGTAGGCCACATGAATTTAGGAGCGGGGCGAATCGTTTACCAGGATCTTGCCAAGATCAACATGGCTGTAGATAAAAATACTTTAGGAAGGGAACCTGTCCTGGAACAGGCTTTTGATTATGCCAAAAAGAACAATAAACCGGTTCACTTTATGGGCCTGGTGAGTGATGGCGGGGTTCACTCTCACATCAAGCACCTGAAAGGTCTGTTGACGGCCGCGGAAGAATTCGGCATCAAAGAAAAATACGTACATGCCTTTACAGACGGGCGGGATGTGGATCCCTACTCCGGAAAAGGTTTTATAGAAGAGCTGCAGCAGCACCTGGAGCACACCAACGGCAAATTGGCATCTATCATTGGCCGGTACTACGCAATGGACCGGGATAAGCGCTGGGAGAGAACAAAACTCGCCTATGACCTTATTGTGCACGGAAAAGGTGAAAAAAGCCGCAATGCGGTCGAGGCTGTGCAAAACAGCTATGACAACGAGATAACTGATGAGTTCATCAAGCCTGTTGTGATGACCGATGAATCAGGAAATCCTGTAGCTACTTTAAAAGAGGAGGAAGTGGTGATCTTTTTCAATTTCAGGACAGACAGGGGAAGGCAACTTACTCAGGCTCTTTGCCAGGAAGATTTTCCCGATTACGACATGAAAAAGCTGCCGCTGTACTATATTACCATGACACGCTATGATGAGACCTTTAAGAACATCAATGTGGTCTATAGTAAGGAAGATATCAAAGCTACGCTGGGAGAGGTGCTGGAACGGGCCGGGAAGACCCAAATAAGGATCGCCGAAACTGAGAAGTACCCGCATGTGACCTTTTTCTTTTCGGGCGGAAGGGAAAAACCTTTTAAAGGAGAAAGAAGGATCATGGTGAATTCCCCTAAGGTGGCCACCTACGACCTGCAGCCGGAGATGAGCGCGTATGAAGTACGTGACGAGATCGTACCCGAGATCAAAAAGCAGTCTGCCGATTTTATCTGTCTCAATTTTGCCAATCCAGATATGGTAGGCCATACAGGAGTTTTTGAAGCGGCGGTAAAAGCCTGTGAAACGGTTGACAAATGCGCCAAAGATGTGATAGAGGCCGCCGTGGAAAATGACTATTCGGTACTGGTGATCAGCGATCACGGGAACAGTGAAACCATGAAGAACGAAGATGGCAGCCCCAATACTGCCCATACCACAAATCCTGTGCCCTGCATTTTGGTAGACAAGGATGTCAAGACCATTAAAGATGGAACCCTGGGAGACATCGCCCCTACCATTCTTAAACTCATGGGGATCGAAAAACCAGAATTAATGACTCAAAATCCATTGATATAAATGAAAATACTTTTGTATTCACTTGCCGTACTTACTGCGGTTAACTGCGGCAGCACAAACCAAAAAGAAAAGAACGAACAGTCACAGCCGGTGGCCAATGAGGTTATAGAACAGGAGGAAGAGATCCTGGTGGGGACCATACAGCAGGACGACCTGGAGCAGGCTCCTCATATGGCCTGGTTTGACCCAATGTATCAATCCTATGAACCTTCAGAAGAAGAGTTAAAAGTGATCAAAAACAATATATCTGATTATGACATAAAACTGTTCATGGGAACCTGGTGCGAAGACAGTCAGCGGGAAGTGCCGAAATTCCTGAAGCTTCTCGAAATGAGCGATTACAATATGTCAAACCTCGAAATCATAGCTGTGGAAGAAGACAAGACCCTTCCCGATAATCGTCAGGAAGAATATGAAGTGGTTTATGTACCTACCATCATCTTTCTAAAAGACGGGAAAGAAGTCAACCGGTTTGTGGAATTTCCGCAGGAGACCCTGGAAGAAGATATCGCCGCCATAGTATCGGGTGAAGAATATGAAAATTCCTATGCCAATTGGTAATCGTATAATTCTTCTATTATTTTTACTTTTGCCAAATGCCTAAATTACTGACCATAGCTGTAGATTTTGACGGAACTCTTGTAGAGAACCGCTACCCCGAAATTGGAAAACCAATCCTGTTTGCCTTTGAGACCCTGCGGAAGTTGCAGGAGGAAGGCCACCAGCTCATTCTGTGGACCTACCGCTGCGGCGTAAAACTGGAGGAGGCTGTGGAGTTTTGCCAAGAAAGGGGCATTGAATTCTATGCTATTAATAAAAGTTACCCTGAAGAGGAATATGAGATCGGTATAAGCAGAAAGATCCTGGCCGATCTTTTTATAGACGACCGGAACATCAACGGCCTGCCGCCGTGGGGAGAGATCTATCATCAACTTACGATCTCCAAATCCAACGCGACTGCCCTACCGCAGAAAAAGAAAGGGCTATTAAACTTATTTAAATAATACAAATGATCATACCAAAGACCAGAGAAGAGATAGAATTAATGCGTGAAAGCGCCCTTATCGTTTCAAAGACGCTGGGGATGCTTGCTGCCGAAGTGAAACCCGGAGTCACCACCCTTCACCTGGACAAGCTTGCCGAAGAATTCATTCGCGACCACGGGGCAGAACCCGGCTTCCTGGGAATGTATGATTTTCCCAATACCTTATGCATGAGCCCAAACGCGCAGGTAGTGCACGGTATTCCTAACGACAAACCTCTCGAGGAAGGCGAGATCATCTCTATAGATTGCGGGGCTAAAAAAAACGGATTTTACGGGGATCATGCCTATACCTTTCCGGTTGGGCAAATAGACCCGGAGACTGAAAAGTTGCTGAAAGTGACCAAAGAATCCCTTTACGTGGGAATTCGTGAATTCAGAGCCGGAAACCGGGTAGGCGACGTAGGATTTGCGATTCAGCAGTACGCTGAAAAACACGGTTTTGGAGTAGTTAGGGAGCTGGTAGGCCACGGCCTGGGTGAAAAGATGCATGAAGACCCCGAAATGCCAAATTATGGTAAAAGAGGCCGTGGGAAAAAGTTTATTGAAGGCATGGTAGTCGCTATTGAGCCCATGATCAATGCAGGTACACATCGCATTAAACAACTTAAAGACGGCTGGACCATCTTAACTGCTGATAATAAGCCGAGTGCGCATTTTGAGCACGACGTAGCATTGGTTGACGGAAAACCTGAACTATTGTCAACTTTTCATTATATTTATGAGGCCCTTGGCAT